>NZ_JBIQNW010000022.1:0-117314 GCF_047228265.1 Nostoc sp. UIC 10607
ACAAATCTTATGTTACGTAGATTAGCCCGCAATCATTGTTGCTCGCCTGCTTAATATTTATTTTATAAACACCCTCTTAGTTATTTACATGGCAGTTTATCACCAGAAGCTGAAGTTGCTGTGACAACATTTCAGACTTTCCAGCAGGATTTACTGGGGTACTTGAAAAAATGCAGTTCTGGTAAAGAGTTGATTGAAAAAGGTTTTGAGGCAGATGTTGAATTATCAGCCGCCTTTAACATCAGTGATTGTGTGCCTTTATTTGGTGATAATGCTTATGTGAATTCCAAAGTACAAAGTTAATTAGCTGTCAGAGTTTTAATTTAATTATGCATACGCCATATTTAGATGCCTTTGCTTTGCCAAGTTACTCCTCTGTTTTTCCCAAGTAATAGTTGTGTCGATAATTTCGTCTAAATCATCGTGCTTCGGCTGCCAGCCCAAAACCTTACGGATTTTATCTGCACAAGCTGCAACACAGGCAGGATCGCCCGGACGGCGTGGTGCGGCAATAACGGGAAAATCTACACCAGAAATAGCCTTGACTCTTTCTATAACTTGTCGCACACTATATCCTTGCCCATAACCGCAGTTGAAAATTTGGCTTTCATCTCTTTTTTCTAAATAATCCAAAGCATCTAAATGAGCAGTCGCCAAATCCTCGACGTGGATATAGTCTCGGATTGCAGTTCCATCGGGAGTAGGAAAATCAGTACCAAAAATTCGTACTTCTGGCTTGCGCTTGAGTGCCGCATCACAAGCAGCCCGAATTAAGTGAGTGGCATTCGGAGACATTTGCCCCAATAGTCCACGTGGTTCGGAACCTGCTACATTAAAGTAACGTAGAATTACGTAGCGCATTGAAGATGCTGCTGCATAGTCCTGGATCAGCCATTCACTCATCAACTTGGAACGTCCGTAAGGATTAATCGGCTGTGTAGGGTTCAACTCAGTAACAGGATTTTCTTCTACTTCCCCATAGACTGCGGCTGTGCTGGAAAAAATGAACTTGTTAACACCCATAACGCTACAGCAGCGCAGCAGATTTAAAGTGTTGCGGGTGTTGTTTGCGTAGTAATCGAGGGGATGAGCTACTGATTCTGGAACAATCAGACTAGCGGCAAAGTGTAAGACTGCGCTGAATTCATGCTGGGCAAAAACTTGATAAAGATGCCCGGTGTCTACTAAATCGCCAATAATTAGTTTCCCGTGTAGTACGGATGCTGGTGAACTTGTAGAGCAGTTGTCATAGACTACGACATCATAACCAGCTTCCCCCAGTTGACGAACTACATGGGAACCAATGTAACCAGCACCGCCAGTTACCAATATTTTCTTCTTCATTTCTTTTTCCTTATCTACCTTTACCTAACAAAACAACTCGAATCGTTTTGAAGGCGATCGCTAAATCCAACCAAATGGAATAATTTTTGATGTAATACAGATCGTAAGAAAGCTTTTCGTAAGCATCTTCGATAGATGCTCCATAGGGATACATAACCTGTGCCCAGCCTGTAATTCCCGGTTTTACCAGATAGCGTATTTCATAGTAGGGAATCGCTTCTTTAAGTTTGACATCAAATTCTGGCCGTTCTGGACGCGGGCCAATCAGACTCATTTCACCCTGTAAGACGTTCCAGATTTGGGGTAATTCATCAATACGCAACAAACGTAGCCAGTATCCGATTCTGGTGATCCGTGGATCGCGTTGACTTGCCCATTGCGCCCCGGACTTTTCTGCATCTTGATACATGGAGCGAAATTTATAAACTCTAAATGCTTTACCGTACAACCCACTTCGCTGCTGACTGTACAATACTGGACCAGGGCTATCTAATCTAATTAGTAATGCAACCAACAACAGAAGTGGTGCAACTAATACTAGTAAAAACAGGATTAATATGATATCGATAACTCGCTTCAGTTTCATACTGAAGTAACCAGGCATTAGGTTAAAACCATCGCTAAAAGCCAACCATTTATCTTGTAGCAGCGATGAAGGAAGTTTATACCAAAATGTTTGGTATACATCCGGCAATGTGTAAACCGGAATGCCTCGCAACCGCATCTGCATTAACTGTTGTGCTTGAGATTTGGAAAAATTTATCTGGGCTGTAACTATAACCCCAGACCAGGATTTTTGACTCCATTGCGACAAATCGCTCAGATTTCCCTGATAACTCAGATTGCTTTTTGGTAAGTTTATGGTTGTTTGATTTTCTTCTGCTAGAACAGTCAACTTTCCTAAAGGATTAAGTACCAGCAATTTTTGTGCAAATTTAATGGCATTATCCTCTGCTCCTAGGATCAACCAACGACTTTTCAGAGCGTGGGATCGCACCCATTTCACTGCTACCACGCGTAATATTACTGACCAGATAGTAAAAATTCCCAAGCTAGGTAAGAACACACTCCGCCACGATACCGGGTTATGTTGGGCAATACCTGACAAGTAAATTAGGGCAGAAACGAAAAATGCGATCGCAATGTTACAAACAATAATTCGAGCAGGCGCTCTTAAACCTGCAATTTGCCGATCTGGATGGTACGCATCTGCTAAATAAAACGTTGCAAGTGTCATGCACACAAATCCGTAAGGCAATGGATTGAGCCAATTTAAGGGTTGATCTAAACGCAACCATTGTGCGATCGCTAAACAAATGAGCAACCCAAAAATATCCCCTAACAAGAGCAATATTGGTAGGCTGCGGACTATGTTTGGCAACCTAGTATTGGCAGGAGAACTGACATAACTTGTAAGAGTCATTGATTTTTTTTGATTCTTCAGTATCCTGGTATTTATTTGTTTGTTAAAGGCAGCAAGAGATTCAATGATAGTAGTATAAAAATTAGCTCTTTTGTTTCAAAGCATACATAGATAACAAACTTTTGTAATGCTCTGTTTTTCAAAAGAATTGGGTATTGAATATTATGGACTGGAAGGGCAGTTGCCAGTGCGCTTACGTGGCATGTATGTAATACATACATCTTACTAAGGTTATCTGTCCAAGCTTTATATTTGCATGATGCCATGAATATCGTCAATATAAACTTGAAATTTAATTAACATAAATTTACTTAAAAATACGTATTGACATATAGATGTAGTTTTGGTAAAAAATTGTTCAGTATAGTAAAATACTGTTAATCAAGCAGTATAAAATATTGTAAATATTAAGGATATAGTAATCTAATATTCCCTGTTTGCAAGAGTTTACGTTTTTCTCAAGGCGTGATTACTAGTTAAGTCAATAACAGCAGAGCAAGCAAAATCTTTACGTAGTAATACTCGATCAATAAAAATTTTTAAACCATATATACAATAAGATAGTGATTGTTTAATTTAGTCTACGTAGCTTTATATACCAGTAAAAAGGTTATATGCAGGTTAAAGTTTTATTTAATTTAAATACTTGTCAAAGTAATATAAAATCTCAGAGAAATGTGGATAAAAAATACCTTGACATTTCGATAATGTTTCTGGGATAAAACTAAAAAGATGTATAGAAAGGAAAGTAATCTAAAAATTACAGAAAAACTAAATACTTTTTATACGGCTTAATTTTAAGTAATTATATTTAATTATGTCCAAACAACTATTTTGGGATACCAAAATTTTGAAGAAAAATTAGTAAGTATTTCAGATATTCGCAATATATTCCATGCCCTCTAACCAAGAAGACCAATCCCCAGATTTGCAACAATACTCGCTGATTCTGAAAAGGCGTTGGCTAGTCATAGCTGCGGTGACTGCCTCTGTTTTTGGACTGTCAGCTTTAATTGCCATCAGACAAAAACCAATTTATGAAGCAGAAGGCAAGTTGCTCTTCAGTAAAACTGACCGCGTTTCTTCGCTGACAAGTCCCTCGGCACAAGTTGGAGAGTTGAGCAGTGTGACTCAACTCAGTAGCCCTTTGGATACAGAAGCAGAGGTAATTCGTTCTAACCCGATAGTTGAAAAAACTATCACTAGTCTCAACTTGGTAGGTAAGCAAGGAATACCCTTGGAAATAGATGAGTTTCTCAAAAAAATCAAAATTAAGATTGTCCGGGGTACAGATATTTTGGCGATTTCCTACAGCAGTAGCAATCCCAAAGAAGCCGCAGATGTTGTGAATTTGCTGATGAGATATTACCTGGAGAATAATATTCGCATTAACCAAACCCAAGCCACAGTGGCACAGAAGTTTTTGAGCAAGCAATTGCCTGAAGTTGAAGCAAGGGTAGTCAAATCAGAGGCAGCTTTGCGTCGGTTTAAAGAAGAAAATCGGGTAATTGCCTTAGACCAAGAAGCAACAAAAGGAGTGGACAGACTCGCGGATTTATCAGACCAGATTACCCAAGCTCAGGCAAATTTAACGGATGTTGAGACTCGCTCACAACTTCTGCAACGTCAATTGAGATTGAATTCCCAGCAGGCTGTGGATACGGGGAATTTAAGTCAATCAAAAGCTGTGCAGGAGGTATTAACAGAATACCAGCAGGTGCAAAATCAGTTAGCAGTAGAACAGACTCGCTATACAGACAAACATCCTGCGATCGCTAATTTATTAGCAAAAGAAGCAGCCCTGAAAAAGCAGCTAGAGATTCGAATTTTTGAGAATGCAGGCAGAGAAAAATCTGTACCAGCGCAGAATTTAGGGATGGGAGAACTCAAGCAGACCCTACTGGCCCAACTGGTACAGTCGGATGTAGAACGGTCAGCATTAGCTAACCGAGTTACAGTTTTGCAGAATGCATACGCACTTTCCCAAAGACGATTGAGTGTCTTACCCCAACTGCAAGAAAAACAGCAGCAGCTAGAGCGACAGTTGCAAGTAGCGAGGTCTACCTATGAAGAACTGCTGAAGCGATCGCAAGAAGTCGAAGTAGTAGTAAATCAGAATGTCGGTAATGCCAGGGTAGTATCTGCGGCTTTACTTCCTAAAAAAGCTATTTCTCCCAAAATTGCTCTTTACCTGGCGCTGGGTGGATTTGTGGGAATTTTGCTGGGTGTAGGGTTAGCTCTGATGTTAGAGGCTATGGATCAATCCCTCAAAACTCTTGAGCAAGCCCAGCAGTTATTAGGTTATCCTTTACTCGGTACGATTCCTCATTTGGGTCAAAAAGCTAAAAATGCTGGGGAAGCTTTAGTTGAACTGCCGGTCAGAGATAATCCATATTCGGGAGCAAGTTCAGCCTTTGAGATGCTTCAGACAAACCTGGATTTTACCATCTCTGATAAACCACTAAAAGTAATTGCTGTAGTTAGTTCAACTCCAGGTGAAGGCAGATCATTTGTAGCAGCAAATCTGGCAGTAGCCAAGGCACACATGGGACGCAGAATCCTATTAATAGATGCGGATATGCGTCACTCCTGCCAACAGGAAATCTGGAAATTATCTAACCCAGTCGGACTAAGTAATGTTTTAGTTGGTCAAGCAGAGTTTCGTAGCACCACCCAAGAAGTATTAGTTAACTTGGATCTATTAACGGCTGGGACAATTCCACCCAACCCCGCAGCATTGCTAGATTCACAACGCATGGCTTTGTTAATTCAAGAGGCAGCCAAAGACTATGATTGCGTCATTATTGATACTCCTGCCTTGAGTTTGTTTGGTGATGCACTGATGCTGGGCAAGATGGCAGATGGGATATTGCTGGTTGTACGTCCTGGAGTGCTTGATTGTGCTGTTGCTAAGAGTACAAAGATGATGCTTGAGCAAGCGCGATCGCGTGTTTTGGGAATGGTGATGAATGGAGTTACTGCCGATAGCGGTTTTATTTACTACAACCAGAAGAGTTATTACGACAAAAATAGCAGCGATGCCTACGGCGGCAAGCTACGGAATGGGAAAGGTGAACTGAAGTTTCCCAATATACACATTTCCTAATCCCTTGATAGTGATTTAACTTAACTATTTTAGTATTTTTGCGTTAATGCTTGTATTAAAAGAGAATATTTTTGGTGAAAAATAGCTTACTTAAGAACGGTTTTTACAACTCAATAACAGGATTAATCAAAATAGGGCTAGGCATACTAATTATTCCTATACTAATTCGCCTGTTGGGAATTGAAGAGTATGGACTATGGACTTTAGCTTCTGCTGTGGTGGTAATGGTTACTTTAGCTGAAGCAGGTCTTTCTACAGCCACAACAGTATTTGTTTCTCAAGACTTAGGAAAGAAAGATGTTGATGGACTATCGCAAACCTTGACTGTCACTATTGGGGTAATGCTAATATTGGCAACTTTAGCAGTAGTTGCTCTTTGGATGGGTGCTGAACCGATTATGAATTTATTTCCTAAATTGGGTCAGTTACAACAGTTAAAAGTTATACAGGCTATTAAAATTGGTGGGTTAGTAGTAGCGGCGCGATTGTTGCAACAAATTTTGATTGGTGTCGAACAAGCCCATCAGCGCTATGACTTAATGAATGTGCTGAATACAATACAGTCTGTGCTACTAAATGTCGGAATGTTGATTGTAGTTTGGCTAGGAGGTCGCACAGTTGAGTTAATGCAGTGGCAGGCTGGAATCGGTGTAGTGACTTTGGTCAGTCATATCTGGGTAGTGCGATCGTTACTCCAAAATATGAACCTGCGTCTGAGTTGGAATCAAAACAAAGCAGTAGCAGTAGGAGGCTACAGCTTAATGATGTGGTTAAACACATTGGGAAGTATGCTTTTTAGTCGAGGCGATCGGCTGATTGTCGGTAGCTTGTTAGGTACCCAGGCGCTTGGAGTTTATGCAAGTATTACTGATATCACCGCACAAATCAACTCATTTTCTGCATTACCTGTACAGCCTTTGCTTCCCACTTTAAGCAATCTAATTGGACAGCAAAACATTAATCAGCGTCAACTAGAACAGCAACTTAAACAAGCTACACAAATCAATGGATTAGTTGCTTTGGGAATGGGAGCAACTCTCATAACACTCTCTCCCTTAATTCTCAAACTATTATTTTCTGAGCAAACTGCAAGTCAATACTTAATTATCTTCTGTATTGCAACAGCAATTTACGCACTTTATTCGTGTCATGCAGTCGGCTACTATTCTTTGTTAGGAACAAATGCAGTTAAGGCTTGTGCATTAATTCAACTGCTAGGCAGTTTTTTGTCACTAGGATTAATCGCTATTGGTGCTTATAATTTTGGCTTAATAGGAGCAATTCTAGGTAATTTGGGATATCTCACAACCTTTCTGGTAACTGTCTTTGGAATGAAACGTTTATCTGTGTCTTATACTCTCTGGTTTAAATGGCTATGGCTTCCATTAATTTGGTTTTTTATAGTTGTATTATTGAGCTTTCAGCTTCCAAATGATTATATAGTAAGATGTATTATATGTTCGATACAAACAACTATTATATTGACATGGTTTGCTATTAGCAATAACTACAAATTTTCATCTATCAAAAAATATATCGTCGCTAAAAAATAAGCTTTACAGCTATTATAAATGATTATTAAGCTTAAAAAATAATTCAGGGTTGTATTCATGGATATAATAATTTGTACTTACAATAACGCTAATTTGCTAGATCGTGTTCTTACAGCCCTTTCCTTATCAAAAGTATCTCCTAGCTATCAATGGACAGTTTTAGTTGTAGATAATAACTGTACAGATGATACTAGTGCTGTTGTTGAAAAACACATTAATTTACAACGAATACCTAGCTTGTTTAGGATAGTAGAGCAAAAACAAGGATTAACTCACGCCCGTTTATGTGGAATTAAAAATACAACTAGTGAATGGCTCGCTTTTGTTGATGATGATTGCCTTTTATCAGAAAACTGGATAGACAAAGCAATACAATTTGCTGCATCTCGCCCAAATTGTGGTGCTTTTGGTGGCAAAGTAGTTCTCAATTGGGAAATAACTCCTTCCCCCATCCTTATCAAACATTCAGGTAAATTTGCAGCCTATGAGCGCGGCGAAACTTCAAAACAATTAAATCGGGGTAATTACCAGATTCCAGGTGCAGGTTTAGTTCTTCGTAGAACTGCCCTTGAGAAAAGTGGCTGGTTAGATAAACAATTACTCAACGATAGAGAAGGGAAAAAGCTAAGTGCAGGAGGAGATTCTGAGATAGTTTTACGAATTTTAAATGCAGGTTATCAACTTTGGTATACGCCTGATTGTGTGCTGCACCATTTTATCCCCACAAAGCGCATATCAGAAACTTATCTTTTTAACTTAATGTATGGTTTTGGTGCCGCAGCTCCTTACATTGCTGCTATGCGTTGGAACCGTTCTTATTATATTTGGTTGCTTGTATCTATTCTCAGAATTTTCAAAGGATTTTTGCAAATAATTGCTTGCTATGTTAAAGCTTCAATTAATCCGAATAATAAAGCAGAAGCATTGATCATGTGGAATTGGACTAAAGGTCAAATTCATAGTTTATTTACTATTATCAGGATGGGTAGAGAAGAACATATAATCTGGTTAAGTTTATTTCAAAAAACTTTGATTACCTAAATATATAATTAGAGTTAGAGAATGAATTTTAACTTATCAAGTGTCCGAACCAACTATCAAAAGTATATTTTGCTATTTGTTGGAATAATTATATGGCTAAACATTCCGATAATTGGAGTTTTACCACTAGTTTTATTTGTATTTCTCAATAGAAACTCAAAATCTTATAGCCTAGACAGCTTACTCAATAATTCTATACTTCTGCTAGTTGCAGTAACCGTCACTCTTTTTTGTTGTCTTATAGATATTCAAGCTGATACTGAGCAATATTTAATAGCATATCGAGATTGTAATGGTGATAATCCTATAGAATGTTTTCAATCAGACATTTTTCCATTTGAACCAGGTTTTTATTTGTTCGCTTCTATATTATTTATTATTTGTAATGGTTCGGAACTGGGCTTTCTATTATTTTGGTCTTTCATTATTAATTTTCTGACATTTTTCGTAATCTGTAAGGGCTTTTCAAAAAAATATTATGCTTTACTGATATTTTTTATTTTACTAAACCCGGCATTTTATCTTCAAGCATTTATAATGCGCCAATTCATGTCAAGTACTTTTTTTTTGTGTGCATTAGTTTCTAAAAAAAATAAAGTTAATTGTATATTATTTCTGCTTTTAAGTATTTTAAATCACTACTCTATACTTCTTTATTTACCTATAATAATCATGCAATTCGTTGATGTAAATAGCTTATTACAATATAAATATTTTAATAAAATCATTACTTTACTTAAATATACCAGTATTAGTTTATTTGTATTTGGATTAATATATTCTGTGAATCAAGCTACTATTGCATCTCTATTTGATAGAATTAGTAGTATTCCCCAACTTAGTTTTTTAGCTGCTAAAAGTTCATTTTTTGTAAAAAATCAATTGGCGAGTATAGGTTTCCTGGCTCATTTAGTGCTTGTAGCCTTTCTTGGTTATTTTTATATAAGTTTATCACGAGATAATTACATTGAGACAAGTTTAAATTCTTGCCTTACTTTAGAAGAAAAGCGTTTAGACTTAAGTATGTTAGGTCTTTATGTATTGCAGTCAATTTTATTTTTATTTACGCGCAATCTTGATTACCTTCCTTTAAGATTGAGTCTTATACTTCTATCCTTTTTAGGAATTTTCTTCTATTTACCTTTAGAAAGAAGGAGTAATCTTAAACCACCAATAAAGTTTTTGTCTATGCTTACTTTAGTTACGTTATTGTTCAGTTACTTTATTTATTTTTTACAAGCTAACTCTCGTGCAAATCCTACATTTAATTACTTAGAAGGTCATATATTTACATCATCTATTATAGATTATATTGATATGGCTATTTCTCGGTGGTAAATAACTCTCTATAAGTTTAAGAAATAATGCACAACCTAATTCAAGTTGACGTAATTACTCTAACAAAAAATTCTTCAAATTGTATACTTAAAACTTTGGATAGTGTTAGTATACAAAATTATAAATACATAAATCACATTATTATTGATGGGCATTCAACAGATGAAACAGTCGATATTGTCAATCAATATAATCATGAAAAACAAGTAACTATATTTCAGCAAAATGGTGTTGGAATTGCTAATGCTTTTAATCTAGGATTAATGAAATCATCAGGTAGTTTAGTGATTTTCTTAAATTCTGGAGATACTTTAGTTAATGAAGTTGTAATTAGTAAAATTGTAGATTCTTATATAAAACAAAAGTGGCTTTGGGCATTTGGAGAAACTATTTCTATGAGCCGGAAGCAATACTTAAAAAGACATATTAAGCAGTACAGTCAGTGGAATCAAAACTTATTCTTGTCTCGCAATCCTATCTGTCACCAGTCTACTATTTTCTCACAAAAAATTCTCCAGGAAGTCGGCTTATATGATGAGCGGTTAACTTTAGAAATGGATTATGATTTTAATATTAGAGCCTCCTTGATTGCTCAACCACACCTGCTCTATTTTCCAATTTCTTACTATGACACGACAGGTGTATCTTCTATAAAAGTCTTTAAACATTATAAGATACATAGAGAGTTACGTAAGAAATACTTTACACTATCTCCTATTAATAGCTTCAAAACTGATAGTTTGTGCTTTTTAAAAGCATGTATGCGCTTTCTGATGATCCCGATTAAAATATTCTTGTAACTTAAATTGTTATTCCTCCAAAATAAATTCAATATCGTAGCTAAATGTAATATGTTAGTCGAACCAAAAGTCAAGACTTTTCCTTCTGTAACTGTAGCCATACCAACCTATAACGAGGTAAATTATATAGAAAACTTGGTTTTAGGGTTTTTAGGAACAAATTATCCTAACCTAATTGAGATATTTGTAGCTGATGGTGGCAGCAATGATGGCACTCAAGAAATAGTCAAAAAACTCTCAGATAAAGACGCACGAGTTAAATTAATACACAATCCTGATAAAATTCAATCGGCTGGTCTTAATTTAATTTTGTCTGAATGTATAGGTGATATTTTTATTAGAATTGATGCCCATTCAGATTATGCACCTGACTATATTGAAAGATGTATAGAGGCTTTGCTAGAATCAAAAGCTAGCAATGTTGGTGGAGCGCAGCGTTTTGTTGCACAAACTTCCTTCCAAGCTGGTGTTTCCCTTGCATCCAAAAGTTTTCTTGGTAATGGTGGAGCTAAATATAGAAATCCGAACTATACAGGCTATGCGGATACAGTTTATTTAGGGTGTTTCTGGAAAAAGAGTTTACTAGAGATACAAGGCTATAATTTAAAAACAAGTTCTAATGAAGATGCTGAATTAAATTTGAGATTAAAAAAGACATTTGATACAACACAAATTACTAATCAAGATGCTGAATTAAATCAAAGATTAATTTCTCAAAATAAACAAGCAATATATATTGACTCCAAAATTCGTGCCTGGTACTATCCTCGAAAAAACTGGAAGTCTTTATTTATTCAATATTTTAAATATGGCAGAGGTCGCTATTTAACGAGTACAAAACACCAAATCCAATCACAGTTGAGGGGTTTGATACCTTTTGTATTTATATCTACTGTCATTTTACTGCTGATTGTTGATTTACTATTTCCCAAGCTAGGTTTACCTGTAGAAATATTAATTACAATAAGTTTATTTTTGCCTTTTTTAGAGAGTTTACGAGTTAATTTTGTATATTGGAAAAGCTTTCCTTCGGAAATTTGGAGAGGTGATGAAGATAAAATGCCGTCATTTTTTAGTCGTTGGTTTTTTTGTGGTACTACTTTATTAAGTATGCCGATTGCTCATTTTACTGGATATGCATATCAATTATTTCGGCATAAAATTATGAGAGTAAAAACTTGGTAAATTAATATATTTATCGATTAATTAATATGCAAAATAATTAAGCATAGCGTAAGTAAGTTGGCACAATAAAACCAAACTATAGGAAGAAAGCTAAACAGAACTAAAACACCTTTTTCCCATACCTTATCCCAACTATAATTATTTTTATCAAATCATGTTTTACATTCCAATTTGATATAACCTAACTTCGTAAGCTTTTAAAAGAATACTAAAACCTCCCTCAGCAATTTTTTTTGCAATAGGCTTTTGATTAAAAATAACTACTTTTCGAGATAATTTTTGAGGAAGTTTTACAGTGAAATTGTTCTGAGTATTATTGTGATTAACAACTATCATCACAAAATTTTTAGTATTAGGAATAGAGAATAATTTAACTTCTATGTTTGAGTGATTTACTTGTACTGCATTATTTGAATCTTCCCCTCTAACGATTGCAGGAATGTAATCTCGAAATTCCTGAATAGTAGGATACAAAACTGACTCATTCCAGAAATGTGAAGAACGGTAGTGCGTCCAAAATATCAGTCCGTCAGCCCCTGCAAGGACTGATAAATAAAACATATAGCGAAATTCTGCCTTTGTTGGTAGTCGTTTTTTGAACTGATTACTGCTATAAGCCTGTAGTACGTTCCAAAATTTTTTATTTTTAACATCAGCTAGAGAAATGACTTTATACATTGCCTTGCGGTAAGATAATACCCATTCAAATTCTGGAACTCCCTCCTCGCAAGGATAACGATCCCACATCAGTATATCCATTGCATCGGCGTAAGATTCGATTTTTTTTATGCCAGCAAAAACTAAAGCAACTGGCTTAGTTTTATCTTCTTCTTTAATAGCTTGGTATACCTTTTTTAATAAATCTGGAGAGAGTGGTGTAGGTTTTTTCATCTCTGGTTCATCATAAAGATACCAACCATAAACGGAAGGATGATTTTTATAAGTACGAATAAAGTTTTTTACTCCTAAGATATTTTCTGATTCAACTAGGGGACGATAAATCTCTAATAAAACTTTTACTCCTGCTTTCTTAGAAGTATCCAGAAATGCTTGAATTTTTCCCTTGTTTGCTTCTCCTACATAAGGTATTAATAGATCAATTCCTTTAGAAGATACTTGAGTTGAAACATCAATATTGTAAACGTGTTCATACCAGCCTAAGAAGAAGGGTAAATTTCGTTTCCGATGAACTGTTAAATATTTGGTGGTATTGAAACTCAAAAGTATGCTGCTAGTACTAGCTACTATGAAACTAGGAATCAAGGCTATAAATTTACGTCGCGTTATGATCATCAAATATCAAGTTTCAGAAAAATTTAGGAACAAAGCTAGAGACATTGTGCCAAAGCATCAAAATGCTTTGGCATTGGAGATTCAGCAAAAATTCGAGCTTCTGCTTCTGGTGATAGTTTCTCTACGCGCAGCGTATCGTAGAGAGCGCTTGAGGCGTTACCAAGTGTCCTTTGTGGCATGAAAATCCCCTATCGCGCGTGCTGGCTCACTAGTCCCACAGAATTTATGGCTTTATTCTGGCGACTAACGCCTTTGTTCTTTGTTCATAAAATCAAAAAAAATGGAAAAGTCCTGTCAGCAAAAACCACCTTGAGCCGACAGAGGGTATTAATATTTTATATATGGGATGGTGAGCAAGATTGCGGCAATTGTGAGTTTAACCAATGGGGTACAGTTCTGAACTGGCAATCATCAATTCAAAGCTCTGAGTTAATCAAATGTCACATTCATGGGTTTGGCAGTATTTGGTTTTATTGATTGTATCTTGTAAATTTCTCAAGGGAATTATCTGAAAATTAGTTCCATCTTGCACCGCCGCAGTGATGTAAGCAAACTTTTTGCCACGATAAAATTGGTCGCGACCAATTTTTGTAACATACTGGGACTGCTTGAAGTCATTGGCAATGTTTAAATTGTAAATATTTTCTAGTAGTTTGACTCCTTTGGTATTTTTTGTGGTGAATTTGATGCTTGAGTCACCACTCACAGTTATTCCTTCTTTGGTCACTGTCCCATTTTCTTGCGTGACCTCAGCATAAAAGTATAAATTTCCTTTTGTACCCTCATAGCCGTGGGCTTCGCTGTTGTATCTCAAAGTTGGTAGTTGCGATCGCGTTTTTGCCCACTTAACAACGGTGCTAATGTTTTGCTCTGGAAGCGCATTTGCAGGAGTGACAGCTAAAATAACTGCGATCGCAGACAGAGTAGCATTGAATAAATAGTTAAATTTAGAACTTTTCTGCATAGTATTTTCCGGTTAAAGAATACTGATAGCAAATGCTTAAAACTCCACAAAATAAAAATTATTTCCAGCGTGGTGTTATTTATCAATACCCATTTGCTAGTAGCAAAAACAACTTAACATTGACTAATGACTACTGTCCACTGAGATTGCTAAAAGCAATTTGGTTTCAACTAAAATTTTGTATAAGTTGTAATAATCGTAGAGTGGACACTGCCACAAACATCACAATAAGGGTTTTCGGCATCAGTAGACCATGCTTACCCTATTACTTAGTTACAAAACTTAGATTTTGTCTCAGCCAAACAAGAGTATGTACTTTTAAGACTGGATGTATCTAAGCTACAGGTTCTACACACTTCTTAATAAACCAGCCTTGAGAACGCAAAACGTTCTAATCTAAAAGCTAACTGGGTTAATTTACTGGCAGTTTTGCAGGCAGTACTCTCAAGCTCATAAAGCACAGACGCACCGATGTGTCAAGCCTCAAAGCGACCCAGACTTAACACATAAATGATTATGATGGGAGTTTTACAAATCCGATGAGTGTTAAGGCAAGTGGTGGAAGCTCAGTTGCGCGTCCGCAACTATATCAAACCCTAGCTGTAGCGACAATTACCCAAGCCGAGCAGCAAGACCGCTTTTTGGGAAGTGGTGAGTTAAATGAACTGGCAAGCTATTTTGCATCTGGTGCAAAGCGTCTAGAAATTTCCCAGACGCTGACGGATAATGCCGAGATTATTGTATCTCGCGCTGCCAACCGGATTTTTGTCGGTGGTTCGCCAATGGCTTTTTTAGAAAAGCCCAGAGAAGCAGAACTAGTAACTGCTGGTGGTGGTGGTGCTAATGTTCAACAAGGGATGCAACTGGGAACTGTAACCTACGTTGAAAGTCGTGGTGGGTTCCTAGAAAATTTACGCTCAATATTTAACTCATCCCCCAGTGGCCCGACACCTCCAGGTTTCAGACCAATTAACATTGCTCGATATGGCCCAAGCAACATGGCCAAGAGCTTGCGGGATTTATCCTGGTTCTTGCGCTACGCTACTTATGCGATCGTTGCTGGCGACCCCAACATCATAGCGGTGAACACACGGGGTCTGCGGGAAATAATTGAAAATGCCTGCTCTGGTGAAGCAACGCTAGTAGCTTTGCAAGAAATCAAAGCCGGGTCGCTTTCCTTTTTCCGCAAGGATGCTGAGGCTACAGAAATTGTGTCTCAGTACATGGATGTTTTGCTAACAGAATTCAAAGCAGCCACACCTTCAAATAAAGTCCGCCAACGCCCCTCTAGCGACCAGCAAGGGTTGCAACTGCCACAAATTTACTTTAATGCGGCAGAACGGCGTCCCAAGTTTGTGATGAAAACTGGGTTGTCAAGTAGCGAAAAAAATGAGGTAATCAAGGCTGCATATCGGCAAATTTTTGAGCGCGACATTACCCGTGCTTATAGCTTGTCCATATCTGACCTAGAATCCAAGGTGAAAAATGGCGACATCTCCGTGAAAGAGTTTGTCCGTCGTCTAGCTAAATCTCCCCTTTACCAAAAACAGTTTTACCAGCCTTTTATTAACAGCCGAGTCATTGAACTGGCTTTCCGTCACATTCTAGGACGAGGCCCAAGTAGCCGTGAAGAAGTACAAAAATACTTCTCAATTATTTCTAACGGTGGTCTGCCAGCCTTAGTAGATGCCTTAGTAGATTCTGCTGAATACGGCGACTATTTTGGCGAAGAAACAGTACCCTATCTGCGGGGTCTGGGACAAGAAGCACAAGAATGTCGCAACTGGGGGCCGCAGCAAGACCTGTTTAACTACAGTGCACCTTTCCGCAAGATACCTCAGTTTATTACCACATTTGCTGCTTACGAACAACCACTACCAGACCAACATCCTTATGGTTCTGGTAATGACCCCTTGGAAATTCAATTTGGGGCGATTTTCCCGAAAGAAACTCGCAACCCCAGCACCCGTCCGGCTCCTTTTGGCAAGGATACCAAGCGCATCCTAATTCACCAAGGGGCAGGGATTAATAACCAAAATAGTAATCCCAAAGCGCGGGGTGAAGCTCCTGGGACTCTTGGACCTAAGGTGTTCAAGTTAGATCAGCTGCCTGGTACTATTGGTAGAAAAGCTGCCAAAGGTTCTAGTGTCAGATTCTCCGAAAGCTCTACGCAAGCTGTGATTAGAGCCGCTTACCTGCAAGTTTTCGGTCGTGAACTCTACGAAGGTCAGCGCCCAAAGGTATTGGAAATCAAGCTGGAAAACGGCGACATCTCTGTGCGGGAGTTTATCCGTGCTTTGGCTAAGTCGGATGTATTCCGCAATCTGTACTGGTCATCGCTCTATGTTTGTAAAGCGATCGAGTATATTCACCGCCGCTTGTTGGGTCGTCCGACCTATGGTCGTCAAGAAATCAATAAGTACTTTGACATTGCTGCGAAGCAAGGCTTTTACGCGGTGGTTGATGCCATTATTAACAGCGTAGAATACACCGAAGCATTTGGTGAAGATACAATTCCTTATGAACGGTATCTGACTCCTGGTGGTGTATCAGGGCGACAATTGCGCGTTGGTACCATTCGTGAAGATGTTGCGGCGAAAGTCCAGAAGGAAGTAACACCAAGTTTTGTGACATTGGGTACAGTCACAGAAAAACGGTCAGAACCAGATATTCAGTTCCGCATTAACCAAGGTGTCAGCAAGCAACGCGAACAAACCAAAATCTTTAAACTGGTGGCTAATACCAGTGACAAAGTTGCAGTCCAAACTTTGATTAGTGCTGCATATCGTCAGATTTTTGAGCGCGATATTGCTCCCTACATCGCCAAAAACGAATTTACGGCGTGGGAAAGCAAGTTAGGGAATGGGGAAATCAGTGTGAAGGAGTTTATTGAAGGTTTGGGTTACTCTAACCTCTACCTGAAAGAATTCTACACACCCTACCCCAACACCAAGGTGATTGAGTTAGGAACCAAACACTTCTTGGGACGTGCGCCACTAGACCAAGCAG
Source organism: Nostoc sp. UIC 10607 (assembly GCF_047228265.1). NCBI lineage: Bacteria > Bacillati > Cyanobacteriota > Cyanophyceae > Nostocales > Nostocaceae > Nostoc > Nostoc sp. UIC 10607. The sequence continues at coordinate 17,057 of NZ_JBIQNW010000022.1, forward strand.
AAATCCGCAAGTATAACCAGATTTTGGCTACTCAAGGTATTCGTGCCTTTATCGGTGCATTGGTAGATAGTGTGGAATATAACCAAGTATTTGGTGAAGATACGGTGCCTTACCGTCGCTTCCCAACTTTACCTGCGGCAAACTTCCCGAATACAGAGAAGCTGTACAACCAGCTTACCAAGCAAAATGATGACGTAGTTGTGCCTAGCTTTAAGCCAGTGCAACCGCGTGTAGGAGTTAGTAACGATACGCCGCTTTTGGCACAGGCGATCGCAAATTCAGCGCAAACAAATGGTATAAACCAGAGCAAGCCCTCCTTTGCTGAACTGGGTCGTTCCTACAACGACGTTACCGGACAAACTGTGGAATTGGGTGTGCGTAAACATGCACGCATTTACCGTCTAACGGAAAGCACCAACCAAGCCGAAATACAACAGGCAATCAACGCCATCTACCGCCAAGTGTTGGATGTATTTAGCGGTGAAGTACCTGATAATTTCCGCCGTCCTGATCTAGAGAGCAAACTCCAGAATGGTGAAATTTCCGTGCGGGAGTTTGTGCGTGAACTAGCCAGTTCCCAAATTTATCGCCAGCGCTTCTTGTCACCTTATCCTCATGCCAAGGTCATTGAGTTCCTCTTCCGTCAACTGTTGGGGCGTACACCCGCAGATCAGGAAGAAATTCGCCAGTATCACAAGCTGCTAGCTGATAGTGGTTTGTCGACTGCTGTAGAAGCAATAGTCGAAAGCCCAGAATATAGCCGCTACTTCGGTGAAGATGTTGTGCCTTACAACCGCTTCCCATCTCTGCCAGTAGGTAACTAACTCGGCAGTGTTCAGGCGACTGAAAAGAAATTAGGGATTAGGGAATAGGGAATAAATTATTTCCTGTCCCCTGTCCCCTTTGTAACCTTTCGTAATATCGCTCTCAGATTGCAGCTAAAACAGGTAATTCTGAAAAAGAATATTACAAAGTGTTAAGAGCAGTCATAAATGCTCAACAGAATGCCGGAAAATGTTTTGCGGAAGGTAACTGAGTTTAAAAGCTTGCGTACTTGTGTGGACTCAAGAAAACTCGTAATTTATTAGCCGTAGCAGTTATGAAACTGTTGTGTCTAAAAGGACGAGAAGATAAACTCAGTGAACCAACTTTAAAGTCGCACCAGTTTAATCAAATCCTGGTTTCATTCGTATTGGAGGAATCCATTAATGAGTATTGTCACGAAAGCTATCGTGAATGCTGATGCAGAAGCCCGCTATCTCAGCCCTGGCGAGTTAGATCGGATCAAATCCTTCGTTGCAAGTGGTGAGCGCCGTGTGCGGATTGCTCAAATTTTGTCAGAAAATCGCGAACGGCTCGTTAAGCAAGCTGGCGATCAACTGTTCCAAAAGCGTCCTGATGTTGTGTCTCCCGGTGGTAACGCTTACGGTCAAGAATTGACTGCTACTTGTCTGCGTGACCTAGATTACTACCTCCGCCTCGTTACCTACGGTATCGTTGCTGGTGATGTTACCCCCATCGAAGAAATTGGTGTTATCGGTGCCCGTGAACTGTACAAGTCCTTGGGAACTCCTATCGATGGCGTCGCTGAAGGTATCCGTGGGCTGAAGAATGTAGCTGGTACATTGCTGTCTGGTGATGACGCTAGTGAAGCTGGTAGCTACTTCGACTACCTAGTTGGTGCTCTTCTAGGATAGGGTAAAGCTGTTTACTCACTGAAACAGAAGTATTGCAATACGGTTGGAAATAAGGAATTAACAACATGGCTCAAGACGCAATTACCGCTGTCATTAACTCCGCAGACGTTCAAGGTAAATACCTAGACTCTTCTGCTTTAGAAAAGCTAAAAGGCTACTTCGCCACTGGCGAACTGCGAGTACGTGCTGCTAGCACCATCAGCGCTAATGCTGCTGCGATCGTTAAAGAAGCTGTAGCAAAATCTTTGCTGTACTCTGACATCACCCGTCCCGGTGGTAACATGTACACCACCCGTCGCTATGCTGCTTGCATCCGTGATTTGGACTACTACCTCCGCTATGCCACCTACGCTATGTTAGCTGGCGATCCTTCCATTTTGGATGAGCGTGTATTAAATGGCTTGAAGGAAACCTACAACTCTTTAGGAGTTCCCGTTGGTGCTACTGTTCAAGCTATCCAAGCAATCAAGGAAGTAACCGCTAGCTTGGTTGGTTCTGATGCTGGTAAGGAAATGGGTGTTTACTTAGACTATATCTCTTCTGGCTTAAGCTAAGAACTAGTTTGCGCTTAAGAATTTAGGTGCGGCTTTATTAAGGTCTGGAAATCAACCGTGAGTGCTAGAACGTTATATTGCTTATCTTGGTAAATTATCAGCGATGAGTGTTGGTGGTCTAGTATTGATGTTTGATTTCCAGCCTTGGAATGATTAAAAGATTTGCACTCAAGATTTTGAGATAAAAAAAGTTTTCACAAAGTTTACAGGAGATTTTCAAAACATGGCCCGTTTTTTTAAAATTACTGCTCTAGTTCCTAGCCAAACCCGAATTCGTACCCAACGTGAACTGCAAAATACTTACTTCACTAAGTTAGTTCCCTATGAAAACTGGTTCCGCGAACAGCAACGCATTCAAAAAGCAGGCGGTAAAATCATCAAAGTAGAACTGGCAACTGGCAAGCAAGGTGCTAATGCTGGCTTGTCGTAATTCTGTAAATAGAACATTATTTTAGGGAATTGGTGAGAGGTCAGCAAAGACCTCTTTTTTGTTGATAATTGATACTACAAACAATCTGTTAATTAAGCATATAATTAGCTGCTACACAAACAAAGTATACCTGCGTGAACTTAATAAAATAACCTGCTTAGGCGGGTTTAGTCTATTTAGCAGCGATTTCTAATCGCCAGGGCTGAATAAAATTTCACTTTTATATTTGATTTTTAATCTACGTATTTTTTCACGATTCAATTCGGATTGCTGATTTTGAGTCCTGCATTTTGTACCTCACGTGCAAACTGCTGTAGTTGCAAAATATGCAATTGGCTCAGATAGAAATAAGGTACTCTTAATCAAGCTTGTTAGCTTTTTTAAAGTACTTGTCCCACTCAGCATCTAGGTCTATGGGTGATAAAGATTAATAAAGAGGTCTGGTATTAGACCTCTTTCTTTTTTGTTGCTTGTATTCCTAAAAGTTAAAAGTTGAACATTTCTACAATGCGATACCCACGAGTATATAGGGGAACTAGAGCGCCAGAATTCTGTTTTTTCCTTGCTTGTTCAGAAGTTTCATCAAACACAATTAGTGTTTCTTTCCCAACTTTCAGCCAGTCTTCATAGGGCACACTCATATCTTCTTCAATACCAGCAATATTAGATGCTACCATTGCCCGGTAAGCTTCATTAAATTTTCTACGAAACCGGAAATCTACTGAAATTCTTAGACCTTCAGTTTTCCTTCTTACTGTTTGATGCAATCCACGGGCATCATTAAAGTACATCGTTCCGTGTTGAAGTTGTGCTTCTGTGTAGGAGACAACCATTGGAATATTCCGACCTTCATCGAAGTCTGACATTACCTGCATAGACGGTAGTTCCATTTCGCGGGGCATTTCACCCGCTTCAATGGTTATATTATCGATGTCGCCAAACAGTGGTAGAACCACTACAGTAGCATCAGCAGCAACACCTGCCCAGACATCACTGTGGCATTTTGAGCTAGCGAAGGGTAAACCTAGCTTTTTTGCATCAGTTTTGCCGTAGACCATGCGGAGATTTACTGGTAAATCCACTGCATCAATCAGGTCATTTGCTCCTAGTTGGTAGAAAGCCTCAGCTACGCTTTTTTGAAAGAGGTTAAATGCCAAAGTATGTTCTCGCTTGGGCATCAAAAGACCAGTGCCAGTATAGTTCGACAAAGTATTTCTTGCTTCTATTAGCCGTTCAAGCATTTCAGCTTCTGAAAGAATGATAGGACTATTCAGACATGCTGAAATATAACCGGCAGCAGCAATTCGGATCTGCTGGAATAACTCAGGCTTTAATGTGTGTTCAAACAGTAGTCGGTACTGTCGCTTTGTAGCAATTTTATCAGCAAGCTCATCAAAGAGGCGATCGCCAAGCTCAGAAAATGCGATCGCACGTTCATATTCTAAGCCGCATACTGGTGATTCTGCTAATAGTTCTTTTAACATCATTTCTTCCAACATTATTTTAAATTGGCTAAATAACTCATGTATCCAAAGCCATTTCGCTTTCAAAACGAATCTGGTTATTACAAATTAACAAGATTACTTTCTTTATACTTCGTAAAATATACTGTTTTATTTTCCTTATTTATCTTTATTAAAAAAGTTAATTTTAATTTTTTTAATAAAGTATAGATGAAGTTGAAGTTTCTAAACCAAACTAGCTATATGTGAAGTAGCTATTAACTAAGTAACAATGGAACTTCATGAAGTTAAATATGATTTATCTGTTTACATTTAAAGAAACTAACAAGATTATATGTTCAAATTAGCTATTTTTTTTGAAAATGATAGGTTTTAAATACAAAAACACCAAGCAAAACAAAATCAGTAAAATTAACATTATCAATAAAACATATTAATTGTTAAAACATATATATTCAGTAGTATTTCAGCTTTATCTGAATGAAATTGCACAAGACAAACATAACTCAAATATAAATAAATACTTAAAAATGTCAAATGTAAATCACAAAAACTCAACTCAAAAATTATATAACCACACAGCATCAGAGTGGATTAGAGGAGAACCTACTTCCTTATCAGACTTTACAGCACGCCCTTTTGTACTAGAGCTTTGTGAGCCTGTTGCTGGGGTGCGAGTACTCGATATAGGTTGTGGTGAAGGTTATTGCAGTCGAGAATTACGCCGACGTGGCGCTGCACAGGTGCATGGAATAGACCTTTCCCAAGGAATGATTGCAGCAGCAAACTTGCAAGAAGTAGAAAATGCGTTGGGTATTAGCTATGAAGTAGGATGTGCTACTAATCTCAAGCAGTTTGATGATGGCGAAATTGATCTAGTTGTTGCAGTTTTTCTATTTAACTATTTGACAATTGCTCAGACCCAAGAATGCATGACAGAAGTTGCACGTATTCTTCGTCCAGGCGGTCGATTTGTATTCAGCGTTCCCCATCCATCTTTTCCATATATGCGGGAAGCAGCATATCCGTTTTATTTTCAAGTTGAGGGTGCAGGCTACTTTAGCAAGCGAGATCAGCAGTTTCCTGGTCGGATTTGGAAACGAGACGGCTCTTGGTTAAATGTGCAATTGATTCACAAAACTCTTGAGGATTACTTTAATGCCCTTAAAATTGCTGGCTTCAATACGATGCCAATCTTACAGGAATTGCATGTGACTCCAGAACATATAGCAATAGATGAATCATTTTTTAGCCCCTTACTTGACCAACCACTCCATCTAGCCCTACAAATATCACGATGATACAGACATCTTCTTTAGTGACAGATTCCTTCCGTGATATAACGGTTAATCATCCTCTATGGAATCATGAGTTTCTCATCCGCTGTCGCACTGGAAATTTATTTTTACCAGATGTACAGGTACTAGCTGTTCAGATGTACAAATTCTCCAAAGAATTTAATCGTATCTTGGCTAGTATTTTGTCTTGCTGTCAAGATGAAAGTAGTCAGTTAGTCATATTAGAAAACCTATTTGACGAAATGGGACAGGGAGATACAACTCAGTCCCACCCGGAATTATTTCGTAAATTTACCCGCGCACTTGGTATCCACGACGAAACTCTGACAGCACTGCCCACTGCACCTGAAACTCGCGCCCTTATTGAAACCTACTTGCGGATGCCACATAAGTACGGCTATTTAGCTGCACTGGGTGCTGTCTGTTATGCTTCCGAAGGGATTGTTAGCTCACTGTACACGCAGCTATATAAAGGAATTGTCGGCGCTGCTCCCTTACCCAAAGAATCGCTGATCTTTTTTGAAGTCCATATTGATGTGGATGATAGTCATGCAGCAAAGCTAGCAGCAGTGATTGAACCTCGAATAACCATGAATGAGGAGGATATCAAGATCAAACTGGCTATCGCAGAAGCTATGGATGCTCGGGTTCAATTTTTTAACGGAATTCAGCGTCAAATCTCTAAATATGGCTTTTATACTGATTCATGGCTGCCTTTTGATGCATAAATACATTTGTTTGTTAAGTTCAAATTGATGGGTAAGCAAGTTTGTAGTAAGAACTAAAGTGCTTACTACAAACCCTCCAAACATAGGACTCATATTTAATTTTTGAAAAAACTCCGTACAACTCAAAATGCCTTATTGCTTTCTTGCCTATTGCTTGTTAAGTCTAATAAGTTCAAAAATTAAAGCGGATTCCTATAGCTTGACAAGGTAGTGGGTAAAAGCAATAAGTGAAAATACGGTTATCACAACAAGGATTTGTAGCATTAAAATGTGAACAGTTTTCCCCTATTTTTTCGGCTTTTAAAGCTGTAATAAAACATTTCAAGGTTTGTCTGCAAAAAATTGTGTCATTTAAATAAGCCTTTTAAAGAATTAGTTGTCAAGTCTTGGGCAAATTCACAAAGCAAAATTAGGTGCAGCAAGAGGAGGCTTCCATGTACGGATTAGTGAACAAGGCGATTCAAGACATGGTGTGCAGTCGCTTTGGCGAAGAGACTTGGAAAGAAATTAAGCACAAAGCAGAGGTAGATGTAGATGTTTTCCTCAGTATGGAAGGCTATCCCGATGACATCACCCACAGGCTGGTAAAAGCTGCTAGTGTCGTTCTCGGTCTATCTCCCTCAGAGATTATGCAAGCTTTTGGCGAATTCTGGGTTCAGTACACAGCCCAAGAAGGCTATGGCGAAATGATGGATATGAGCGGAGATGCACTCCCTGAGTTTTTAGAAAATCTTGATAATCTTCATGCTCGTGTAGGAGTTAGTTTTCCTAAACTTCAGCCTCCATCATTTGAGTGTACTGATATGGAGGAAAATTCTTTGAGCCTACATTATCGCTCTGATAGAGAAGGGCTAACGCCAATGATTCTTGGACTAGTCAAGGGGTTGGGAACCAGGTTTGATACAGAAGTTCATATTACCCAGACCCAGAGTCGAGATGATGGTGCTGAACATGATGAATTTTTAGTGATTTATAAACCAAATTGAGTGAAGTAGCATGTCTCCTCCTCACCTGACGCTTTCACCAGAGTTACTGGCGAAAGCTTTTCCTTTCCATTTTGCCTTTAGCCGTAATCGGGAAATTGTACAAGCTGGTGATGTATTAGGGCGCATTAGTCCTGAACCATTAGTTGGTAAATTGATTGAGCAGCATTTCCTGATTAATCGCCCAAAAATTTTGGTCGATTTTGATGCTATTGGTAAACAGTCTCGTGCCCTGTTCATATTAGAGTTTATTCACAATGGAATGCAGCTCAAGGGCCAGATGATGTATCAACCAGAGCAGGAGGTAATATTTTTTTTAGGTTCTCCCTGGATTACAGATACGACTAGTTTGGCTCCGCTGGGTATCAAACTCAAAGATTTTGCGATTCACGACCCAATTGTTGATTTCCTGTTTTTACTGCAAGCTCAGAACACCGCTTTAACTGATGCCAAAAAGTTGACAAGCGAACTGAAACAGCAAAGGGCACAACTACGGAGTGCGCTACAAATTAAGGAGAATTTAGCAGAAATTGCTGAGGCTCAGGCTAAAAAATTGGAAAAATCGCTTCGGGAACTACAGCAAACTCAAGCCCAATTAGTTCAGGCTGAGAAAATGTCCAGTTTAGGACAGTTAGTTGCAGGAGTTGCTCACGAAATTAACAACCCCGTTAACTTTATTTACGGGAATTTGAAATATGCAAAAGATTATACACAGTCACTGCTAAAACTTGTGGTTCTTTACCAGCAGTTTTATGCCAATTCTGTGCCAGAAATTCAAGAATATATTAAGGAAATTGAGTTAGATTTTTTACTAGATGATTTACCCAAAATCCTAAATTCGATGCAAGTAGGAGCCGAACGGATCTCTGAAATTGTCTTGTCCCTGCGGAATTTCTCTCGTCTTGATGAAGCAGAGAAGAAAAGAGTTGATATTCACCAAGGGCTGGATAGTACTTTGCTGATTTTACAGAATCGGTTTAAGAATAGTGTTGATAATACTGGTATAAAATTAGTTAAAAATTATGGAAATTTGCCTTTAGTAGATTGCTACGCTGGTCAACTAAATCAAGTATTCATGAATATTATTAGTAATGCAATCGATGCGCTCGAAAACTATAACAGTAAACGCGCGATCGCAGAAATTCATGCTAATCCTAATACAATTACAATTACTACGGAAGTCATAGAAACTAACTGTGTGATCCGAATTGCTGATAATGGTTCAGGAATGACAGAAGCAGTTAAGGAGCGACTGTTTAATCCATTTTTCACAACTAAGCCTGTAGGTAAGGGTACAGGATTAGGCTTATCAATTAGCTATCAGATTGTAGTTGAAAAACATGGGGGAACACTAAGATGTGTATCAGAACCTGGACAAGGAACTGAGTTCTCGATTGAAATTCCCTTGTCTATGGACAGACAAGCAGTTAATTGTGGCAAATCGTTGAGTTTTATGAATTGTCAAAATTCAGTAATGCTTGCAGTGGGTGATTGGGACTCAACACCTTCTGTGATCTAAGAAAGTTTTGGATTCATAGTTCTCTCTGAATTCTGAATTTTTCTAGAAATTACTGTTTTTTTTTGTAAATCTGCTCATTGATTGCCGCATAGCGATACCTTTTCTAAGTTCCCTGTGGGATGCTACGCAAACGCGCAACGTGTCGCAGACAGACACTCTTGCTAGCTTGCTTCTCCGTAAAGGTACAGCGCACATAGCCAACGTAATTTGTCAGAAATTATTGAACTAGCAGTGTATTGAAGTTGACAACTCTAATATTTTTGGTTGTAAAGCCTACTTATAAGTTATAAGTTATGATTTATGAGTTTTATTGCTAACTCCTAATTCCTAACTTTTTACCTGTACTGATCGTGAATCTACGCCGCCTGATTCCAATTTTTGATAGTTCAGTCTCCAACTGGGCCTTAGAAGCGCGGTTGTTGCGCTGGTTAACGTTGATTTGGCTGTTTGTCGGCTTGATCATGCTATTTTCAGCATCCTATCCCGTTGCTGACTCCCGTCATGATGATGGGTTGTACTACTTTAAGCGTCAACTGCTTTGGGTCTTAGTTTCCTTAATGGGATTCAATATTATTGTTAATTTGCCATTGCAGAAAATTTTGAGACTATCTCATTGGTTTTTATTACTGTTTTTGACGTTAATTTTCATTACACTGATCCCAGGATTGGGAAAGAAGGCTTTTGACGCAGCACGTTGGATAGCGATTGGGCCAATTCCGATTCAACCTTCAGAATTAATTAAACCCTTTTTGGTGCTGCAAAGTGCGCGACTTTTTGGTCAGTGGGAACGAATCAGTTGGCGGGTTCGCCTGGCTTGGTTGGGTATTTTCGGTTTAGTACTTTTAGGAATTATTGCCCAGCCTAACTTGAGTACAACAGCACTTTGCGGTATGACTATTTGGTTAATTGCTCTAGCAGCTGGATTACCTTACAAGTATCTGGGAGGAACAGCAATTGGTGGAGTGATGCTGGCAATACTAAGTATTAGTATTAAAGAGTATCAACGTAAACGGGTGATGTCATTCCTCAATCCATGGGCGGATGCTACAGGAGATGGCTACCAGTTGGTGCAGAGTCTACTAGCGGTAGGTTCTGGTAGAACTTGGGGTTCTGGATTTGGGCTTTCTCAACAAAAACTATTTTATTTACCAATTCAGGATACAGATTTTATTTTTGCGGTGTTCGCTGAAGAGTTTGGCTTTATCGGCAGTATGGTGTTGTTGGCACTTTTAGCTACATTCGCCACTCTCGGATTAATTGTGGCGCTGAAGGCTAAAAATACAGTACATCGATTGGTAGCGATCGGTGTGACTATTTTGATGGTAGGACAATCATTGCTCCACGTAGGTGTTGCTACAGGTTCTCTACCGACTACTGGCTTACCTTTGCCCATGTTTAGTTATGGTGGTAATTCCATGATTGCCAGCTTGATAGCTGCTGGGTTGTTGATTCGGGTAGCACGCGAAAGTAGCGAAGCTGAGGTAGTACCGTTGCGAAAACCCCTGTTTGAAAATGGGCGCAGACGCCGAGCTTTTCAGAAAAATAGGAATTGAGCTAGCAAAAGCTTTTTGCAGGAATTAAATAGATTATGAAAGACCTAAAACAAGCAATAATTAGCTACTCCAGCAAAGACCTCGAATACCGAAAAAATTGGTATTCTCCGGTAGCAGAAGCTTACAAGATGATTTTAGAGGCAGTCTTCAACTTTAATCTCTGCATTTTACATCGCCCAAAAAGTTACCTCAGGGGTAAAGGAGTTTTAAATGGACTATTGCTAGGTGGCAGAGTAGGCACAATTGGGTTAATGCTAGGTATAGGAGTAGGCTCTACTTTTTTGAGCACTGTGATTGCAAATCCTCTTTGCTGGGGTTGTTGCTTACCAGATATATCATTCACTAGTAGTCCGATTTGAGGCGGGAAGGCTTGATTTACTGGAAGCTTTATTGAGTCAACTGGTTTAACATCATTGCCGTATGGCAGAAGTTTGACCTGAATATTTTCTCCCTCTACTCTCCAACTCAGAGTAGCAGATTCTCCTTCGTTAAGAACTAGATTTGGTTGCTCACTACCGTTGATTCTGAAAGAGACAATCTTAAATGGTTTCGGTAATATTCCAATTTTTGATTCAGTCTTTTTAGAACTAATTTTCTCACTCCCGTTATTAGGAAAAGCTTTGATTTCAAATGCGAAGTTTCCCGCTTTATATGCTGGTAGAGGAATATTTGTACATCGCAGTTGTTGATTTTGTTGTGTACATAGCTTTTGAAGTTTAGGGTCGGCAAGATTACCTTGATTAAATTTATAAGTAATTGGTTCACCATATGATGTCCCATCATCTGCACTGCCAGCAATTTGAACTTGCGCTAGCAATAGCGGCCGGGCAATTGTCCAACTTAAAAGAATATTTTGACCTTTTGTATACTGTGGTTTATCTGCTTGGAAACTAAGTACTTCAGCAATTTGTTTTTCAGCTATTTCTACTTGGGTTGTTTGGGTTGCTACTTGGTTTTTGGGAGAAAATAGTTGTATACCATTACGATAAAAGGCTTGTAACTCAAAAGTGTAATTCCCTTTTGTTTTCACTCCAGTTTTAACATTGCTACAAATTAGCTCTTGTTTCTCTTGTACCTGACAAGGAGGTATTTCATTAGCACTTCCTTTACCCAGTGTTTCAGGAATGCCATTGCTAAAGTCATAGGTAATAGGCTGAATAGGTTGCGAACCTTTAGCCGTCAGAACTAATTTTTGCAATTGTTGATAATTGTGAATGTCCCACTTCAGAGCTACCTCATCCTCCTCTTCGGTAATTCGAGGGTTATTGGCACTAAAATTTTCTAATCTCAAAGGATCGGGGTTTAAAATTCGCCAAATGATGAATCCTATCCCTCCTAGTAACCCCAAAACTGCCAAAATTAACAGAAGAAATTGCCACCAAGGACGGGGTTTCCATACCAAAGTTCCCTGAGGCAATGTGTTAGGTAAAGGTAAATTTTGTGGGTCTTTGATGTCGAGTTGAAAGTTGACCACTAGCCCTGCACCAAACCATGGTCGTCGCCACCAAGGTCTGGGTTTAACCGTCAAATTGGTCACAGCACTTCTATTAGGTAATAATCTTACTTCAGTAGGATCAAATTTATAAGTATATAGTTCTTCTTCGTCTCGACTTTTTAAGCTTAATATCAGTTCACGGACAATATTTCCCTGGTTAGTTAGTGATAATTCGTACTTTCCAAGACTACGGCTCACTTGTCCTAAGATGGTATGAAGTTCTATATCTAGACGATAATTTGTCGGAATTTGGATATACACCAAATCCAGCAGTACTAAGTCTGGAGAGTTTTCCGAATACAAGCGGATTGTTGGAGAATAGCTTCCCGCAAGGGTATCTCCTGGTGGGTGAAATTTCAATAGTATTTGACCTTGAGTACCAGGGTTGAGTTCTAGTGCAGTAACATCAGATACTAACCCTGTCCCCTCGTATCCAGTTGCCGGATAATTAATTGTAAACCAGTCATCGTCTAAATCTGGGCAACTCAAGCGGAACCTATCTACGAGATAAGAACGATTGTCAACTATTACCTCGACTTGCAGAGGTTCACCAGGATTGAAAATTAGTGGCTTGTTGGGGTTGGTGTTCGGTCTAATGGAAAATGTCGGGTCATTCACCCGAATTGCAGTCTGTTCTGTTAGCAGAACCTTAATTTGATTTGGGAAGGTTATGGGAGTATCTTGTGGATAATGTAGAGGGGAATCTACGACTAGTGTATAGTCATAGGTTCCTGGGAGAGCATTTGTGGCGATTTGAAACTCAAATTTTACTTCATCGCTATTCTGTTGGGGAGCTAATGCTAAACTTTCTCTAGGAGAACTAGACCAACCAGTTAAATTTTGAAATACTTCGTCAAAAACAAAATATAAGTCAATAACTGCACTCTGGTCTCCCTGATTAATCACAACAACATAGATTTCAATGGTATCTCCTGGCATTCCAAATTGAATTCCAGGTGGGTTGATAATAACTTGTAGTGGATTGAATTTAGCTTGCATCTTATCAACTCCCTTATTTGATGCGGTGTAGTTTGACTTGAAAATCTTCACTTCCACTCACAATCATGGTTCCTTGATTAGTTTTCAAGTCAATACTATTAATTTTTTTAGAGCTTTCGTAGATTTTTGTACCTTCTGCTGCCTTTGTTTTGTCGAGTTTATGTTCGGGGGTTAAGTACCAAACCATTACTCGTCCATCATCGCCACCACTTACTAAGAGGTTACCATCATCACTAAATGCCAGACTACGCACAGATGTTTTTGATGCTGACCAGCGGTCTAGTGGTGAACAATTGAGTTCATTTACTTTTTCCTGCGGATTCGGATTTTTGAGAGTTTGGCACTGATTCAAATTCCAAATCGTAATGAATCCCGCAGAATCGGAGGTTGCGAGGATTTTTTCTGCTGAGTTAGGAACAAAAGCCAATCCCCAAATATAGTCTTCACGTCCAACTAATGGGTCTAGTTTTTCTAGATTTTGCACTGATAAAGCTGGGAATTGTTTATCAGGCTGAGTTGGATTCCACTGCCACAAGATGAAACGCTTAAAATTTCCTGAAATTACTAGAGTTTTTGCATCTGGACTGAGATTTAATGCCCGGACTTGGAAACCTGATAGTTTCAAGGTACTTTGGACATCGATAACTTGCGGTTCTGGCAGAAAATCGCTGTTAGGGGCTGGTCTTGACCACACTCTAACTTTACCACTGCCATAACCGCTGAATAAGTTAAGTGAGTTTGAGGTGAAAGCTAGGTCAAAAATGCGATCGCCTTTTGCTTTTGGATCTTTAAGGTCTTGAAGTTGGCTAATCTTTGTACCTGAAGGGACATCTCTTAGTTCAATTACCCCATTATCTAAACCAACAGCAGCACGATCATTTTGTAACGGCATGAAGCGTAAAACTTGTACTGCATCATCGGTAATTGCCATCAAACCCTTAGGCTGTTGCGGTTTATCACATGCAACAGGCTGCCCAGCATATCTTACTGTATCGTCGGGGTTTAAGCTATCAGCACCGATTCTCCAAAGTCTTAAGGTGCAATCATCTGAGCCACTGACCACAGATAAACCAATGCCACTAAAACGTACTGAGTTGACAGAACGTGTATGCATTACACCTCTTGGTTGTAGTATTAATGCTAAGAGTGTTGCTAAAAGTGCGATTGCAGCCAACTGTAGCCATAAAGGTATAATTGGCAGAGTCTCCACTTCTAATGTCTGCGTGGCGGGGTCTGTACTCCCTAAACGTTGGTCGGATAATTCCGATTTGGCTTCTAATAATAGAGTTTTGCCGATTCCTACCCAAGGACGCTTTGTTTTAACATCAAGGATGACTTTACTTGTCTCTCCTAGATGGAGATTAGCAATTTCGGGAAGCTTTTTGAAACTACATTTTCGCCAGTCTCTACCCTGCACCTGCACATTAATTTGCTGGTTGAGGTTGCTAGCGTTTTTAAATAGTAATTCAAAGGAAGCTGTATCAGACTTCCAGTCAGGCAACCATGCCGATTTACTAGGAATTTTGAGGTTTTTTTGTGTGGTGGTAAAGTCTACAAAACCCACAGGCAAAACTTCAATGTTGCCTTCAGCATTAGTTGGATAACCATTATTGCTAACAGCTTCAATAGTAAAAGGGTAATTTTGACTGGGCGCTTGCACTACAGAAGGGGGTTGGCATTGGAATGTGGCTTCTGCTAAACCACCTGGATCTAAGGATAATCGGCGTTCTGCACTACCAGTCAGCCAAGACGGATCAACGCCTGTAAAACGTAATACCACATCAGTTGGTTGTTGTCCCAAGTTCCGCACCCGTACTGGTATATCTATAGAATTACGGGGATAAACTTGGAACTCTCGTACAGGTAATTCTACATTTAAATGCGTTGGTCTGTTGTCTCGCTCGATTTTTAGGCGTAGCACAAGTCTGCACTGTTGTGCTAATTGCGGTGAAAAAATCTTTACCATCAGGTTGACAGTACCGACAAATCCCGGAATGGGTGTATTGAATATAAAGACTTGAAATATGGTACTACTACCCGGTGGTTTAGCTGCTGCCACCTCTGGTTCAAGTCGATACCAGCGATATCCTGTGTTCCGAGTTTCTCCTGCTGCGGCAATTTCTATCTGAAAATTGACAAAGCGATCGCTGTCATTATTGACAGTTACCTCAAAGGAGACAGGTGTATCACCTGGACGAAAAGTTAAGTTTTGAGTAGAAAGGCTGGCATTAATAACACTTTTTTCCATACTATTACTTATAATGTTTTTTTTATATTCTGCATGATTAGCACTATTAAAAAATTAATGTCAATGTCTGCGAAAACGTGACAATAGTTTTTTGTTTGAATATTGAAATGTATATATTATTAAATATTTTGTAATAAATTTGTCAATTTCTAAAAGTAATTTTCATAAAAGCTATATATTAAAATCCAAATTCATCAATTGAATATCTGGCGCGATTCTCAACAAAACTTGATAAACCAAGTTTATAGGCGAAGAATTGAGTTTTTGAGGTTGAATCAGCATAAAACCTTTAATACTCATTCTAGATGTGAGTTTGAGAACACTGTAACATTACATACTTTTATTGCTTTACAAAAGCGTCAACTTGCTAGATGATAGCAACGAAAGGGAAAATAATTAGTAAATATATATAGTATTTTTAGCTATCGGTAGTTGTGTGAAAATCCTGTAATTAAGCGGCTGAAGTCGGTTTGAGATTCCCTCATTACCTTAGCTCGAAGTAAAGAAATGGCAACACTACATACCTCACACTTCCAAGTAAATCTCGCAACTTCCACTTCCTATGTCCGTAATTTAGTCTTTATCGACATGGCGGTTGAAGACTATAGCGTTCTAGTCAATGGCGTGCTTGATAATACCCAATTGTTCGTACTTGATTCAACACAGAACGGAGTTGAACAAATTACAGCAATTCTGGAGAGTTGCGTAGACGCGCAGTGGCTTGTCGCTAAACATCGCACGAATTTGACTAATATTCATATTGTGTGCCACGGTGCTCCAGGTTGCTTACAATTGGGCAACACCCATTTAGGACTCAATACCCTCGACAAATACAGCCAGCAACTCCAAAAATGGCAGAAGATATTTTCAGCCTCTGCCAAAAGCGATAACCCCTGGAACTTACTCATCTATGGTTGCAATGTGGCTTTAGGTGATGCGGGGGAAGAATTTGTACACAAACTGCATCAACTCACCGGAGCAAATATTGCCGCTTCCCGTCAGCCAATTGGCAATGCAGCATTAGGCGGAAACTGGGAGTTAGAGGTGCGCACCACTGAGATGGAAGTTAGTTTAGCATTTGCAGAAACGACGCGACAGGCTTACGCAGGGGTACTGGCTACGTTCACGGTGAATGATACCAAAGATGCAGATGATGGTGATCCGAACAACGGCATCACAACACTCCGGGAGGCAATTAACTTAGCCAATGCTAATGCTGGGGATGATGCGATCGCCTTTGGGGAAGTGTTTACTGATGCCACCCCAGATATTATCACTCTCACCTCTGGGCAACTGACGATTACCGATGATATCACCATCTTGGGGACTGGGGCATCTCAGCTGAGAGTGAGTGGGAATAATGCCTCTACAATATTCGAGATATCGGGACTAGCGACAATTGTCACCATTGATAGTTTGGCGATCGCTAGCGGCAGTATTAAGGTTAATAAAAATTCCATCCTTAGCCTAGCTAACACCAGTGTATCTGGTAATACAGTAGAAAGTGGCATCTCTAACAGCGGCATTCTCAGTCTTGCTAACACCAGTGTTTTTGGCAATACAGAAGGCGGTATCTATAATGGTGGTACTCTCAGCCTAACTAACAGCAGTGTTTATGGCAATACCGGGGGAAAGAGCATTTTTAATGGCAATACTGCGGGAAGCGGTATTTTTAATGACGGTTCTCCTGGGAACACTGGTACTCTCAGCCTAATTAACAGCAGTGTCTCTGGCAATACGGCAAACTCCGGCGGTGGCATCTATAATCAAGGCGGTACTCTCAGCCTAACCAATAGCAGTATCTCTGGCAATACGGCAAACTTCGGTGGTGGCATTTTTAACGCAGGTGATGATTATTATAGTTCCGGATCAGCTACTCTAACTAATAGCACCATATCTGGTAATACAGCGTTAGAGGATGGCGGTGGAATATATAATGACAGAGCCTACGCAAGTGACAACAAGCTCACCCTAATTAGCACCACAATTAATAACAACACAGCTGACTTAGATGGTGATGGTACTGGTAATGGTGGCGGTGTTTTTAGTTACTTTGATTCCTCTGTTAACGTTAAGGTTAGTAACACCATCATTGCAGGCAATTTCGACAACTCCACCTCCGGTGATATACACCCCGATGTGAGTGGTGGACTGGTTGACTCCGGCAATAATTTGATTGGCAATAATACTGGTAGTACTGATTTTACCACCAGCGCCCTCGTCGGTACAAGTACTAGCCCCATTGACCCCAAACTCGAACTGCTGCAAAATAACGGTGGTGCGACCTTTACACATGCGTTACTTGCGGATAGCCCCGCTATTGATGCTGGAAATAATTCCCTAGTTCCTCCTGGTGTCACGACTGACCAACGCGGCGCTGGATTTGATCGGGTATTCAACGGTGTTGTTGATATTGGTGCTTACGAAGTCCAGCCCCCCATTACCCCGTCACCTGTTAATACTGACACAGTGGTGACTAATACCAGTGATTCTGGCTTAGGGTCGTTGCGACAGGCTATTCTCAATGCCAATGCTACTGCTGGGGCGGATACCATTAGCTTTGCGGGCGTGTTCACCGATGCCACCCCAGATATCATCACCCTTACATCTGGGAAACTAACCATTACCGATGATATAACCATTTTGGGGACTGGGGCATATAACCTCATTGTGAGTGGGAATAATTCATCGGGCGTGTTCGAGATATCGGGTTCTGGGACAGATGCCAGCATTGATGGCTTGAAGATTGCTAATGCTAATAATCCCTTAGGCAGTATTTTGCTCAATAGCAATACCAGCCTCAGCTTGAGTAACAGCAATGTCTCTGACAATACTGGCACCGTAGGCGGCATCTTTAACAAAGGCACCCTCACCCTAATTAACACCACTGTCTCTGGTAATCGTGGGTCATCATTAGGCGGGGGCATCTTTAACCAAGGCAACCTTAGCCTAACTAACAGTACTGTCTCTAATAATTTTGCAGCCGTCCGTTTCTACCCTGCCTATGGTGGCGGCATATTCAATACAGGCAAACTCAGTTTAACTAACAGCACTGTTTCTAATAATAGGGCGTTTGCCGAAGGTCTTGGTCGGGGAGGGCCTGACCCTTACCCATCCTATGGTGGTGGCATTTATAACTCAGGCACCGTCGATATAATAGGAAGCACTCTCTCTGATAATAGTGCGGCAGATGGCGGTGGCGTTTTCAACAATGGTACTTTTAGCCTGACTAACAGCACTGTCTCTGCTAATAGTACATACTACAACGGCGGCGGCATTTATAACAGCGGCACTCTCACCCTTACCAACGACACCATTACAGATAACATAGCAGAAGGCTTTTTCAGCGGTACAGGCGACGGTGGGGGCGTTTTCAATGACTCTGATGGGACTGTTCTTGTTGGGAACACCATCATTGCAGGCAATTTTGATATGAAACCAAACGGGTATTCTGAACCTTTTATCTTTAACCCTGACGTTTCCGGCAGCTTTTTGGATGAAGGTAATAACCTAATTGGTGATAATACTGGCAGCACTGGCTTTACCGTCAGCACCCTCGTCGGCACCAACACCAATCCTATTAACCCCAAACTCAGTCCACTGCAAAATAACGGCGGTGCAACCTTTACCCATGCTTTACGTGGGGATAGTCCTGCCATTAACACTGGTAATAATTTGCTAGCTCAAGAAAATATTACCACTGATCAACGTGGCGCTGGATTTGACCGGATTATTGATAATACAGTTGATATTGGTGCTTATGAAGTTCAAATACTGACAGGCGGTGGCGGTCAAAACCAATTTGTGATTCGTTTTGAGGGAACGCAGATAATCACCGATTTTGGTGGTGTGGGCAAAGTAATAAACCCGACAGCAGCAGTAATTGCCGAAGTTGATACTCTCAAATTTGAGGGTGCTGGCTTAACTGCTCGAAATCTGCTTCTCACCCAGAATGGCAGCAATTTGGTAGTCTCTTTTGAAAGCGTGGTCAACAGCCCAGAGATAACCCTGCAAAACTTTGCCCTAGAAAAACTAGAAAACCTCCGTAAATCTACTGGAGCAAACATAGATTTAGGTAATATCCTCTTTAACGAGCAATCCACTATTAGTGACAGCTATGATGTCTTCAATGCCAACTCCAGCCAAAGCACTATTTTCAATAAGAACACAGTCACCTTCCTCAATGACCTGAACAACAATATCAGTGGTTTTGACAACTCAAATGATGTGATTAATGGTCAAGGGGGTAATGACCAAATTGATGGCAAGAGTGGCAATGACTTGCTACGCGGTGGTGAAGGTAACGATACTCTGATTGGTGGTGCTGGTAATGACATTCTTGTTGGTGGTGAAGGTAACGATATTCTCGTTGGTGGTGTCGGCAACGATACTTTAATTGGTGGTGCTGGCAATGACATCCTCGCTGGCGGTAGCGGGAATGACCAGTATATCTACCAAGCCTTGAGCGACAAGGGTACTACTGGTGATACAATCACTGATTTTAATCAAAACCAGGATAAGTTAGTCCTAACTGACTTGTTCAAGAGTTTGGGCTATCGTCCTATCGATGTTTACTACCTACGATTTGTACAATCGGGTACTTCTACTGAAGTTCAGATTGAAGCTAATGATAATGGCTATGGTTGGAATACCTTAGCGACTTTGAATAATTTCACCGCTACTAATTTGGTAATTGGTACTAACGTCATCGTCTAGCGCTCACTACTAGTTTGTAGCAACTGTCTTAAAAGTAATCGAGGCACAAGCAATACAACCTATTTTGTTAACGGACAAACAGGCAATTTCATTCTGAAGATGTACGGGGATTCTGCAAGCACCGAACAAATTTAATATGGTAAATAGTTACTCATACCAGAGCCTAGAAGCCTTATTTGGTAAAGGTTGCGTGCAGAAAATCACTAATTTAGATAAACTTGGATCTGTTGCTTAATTTTGGATTTTAGATGTCTCAGAAATCTAAAATCCAAAATCTAGAACTCTTACAGTTGCCGCACTAATGGCTGACCATCTTTGACTTCACCAATCAAAACTAAATCGACACAGTTAACGAAAATACCATTTTCCAGAACGCCGGGAATGTTATTCAATGTCTTTTCTAGGCTGACTGGATCTTCAATAGAGTCAAATCTGACATCTAAAACAAAATTGCCTTGGTCGGTGATTACTGGGCCAGCTTTTTTAACACCCATGCGGAGTTCCGGTTTACCACCGAGTTTTTTGATGGCATTGGTTACAGGAGTAATTGCCATTGGAATCACTTCCACGGGCACAGCGAAACTAGAACCTAAGCGGTCTACTAACTTACCACTATCTACCACAACGATAAACTGTTCTGCCAGGTAGTCTACAACTTTCTCGCGGGTATGTGCTGCACCGCCGCCTTTAATCAAATTCTTCTGCGGATCGACTTCATCTGCGCCATCAATGGCAATATCGATGTGGTCAATTGCATCCAAGGTGGCGAGAGGGACACCGTATTGCTTCGCCAGCACTTCTGACTGAAACGAGGTAGGTATACCAATAATATCTTGAAGTTCGCCAGACTTGAGGCGATCGCCCAAAAACTGAATCGTATATGCTGTAGTTGACCCCGTACCCAACCCGACGATGGAACCGGATTTTACCAGGGCTGCGGCGGCTTTGCCAACTTCTTGCTTCATCAACTTTACGGGATCTGTTGCTGTCATTCCCAAAACTCCTGAAAAACTGACTATAGTCCATAGTAGTGGGCAGATAACATCAAAAGATGAAAGGTAAAAAACAAGTTTTTGCTGATTTCTACTTCCTTGATGATGGCAACAAGCTAATACCCTACGTAGCTACGCAACATTGCCCAGCCTAAAATCGTCACTAACTGAGTTACAGGTTATTAAGAACACTAAATTTTGCGTTAACCTCAGTAACGTAGTTTTTAAAATTCACGTTAGCAGCTAAAAGTGGTTATGGTGATGCGTCAGCTTTCAATTACTCTATCTTTAGTAGCACTACTACAAAACTTACCAGCAATTGCTCAGACTCAAGCGCCAGAAACTACTTCTGGAGTTCCATCTGATTCTATTCAACAAGTAACTGCTGTCAAATGGATGACAAACTTTTCCGATGGCAAGTTTTATCCAGAAAGATTACTGAGTAGGGCCGAATTAGCGTCAATTATGGTGAAAGCATTTGGGTTAAATAAAAGACAAGCTGTGAGCAAAGAAAATTTAGCTATTCCAGATGTTCCTCGTTCTCATTGGGCATTTAATGATATACAGACAGTCTTGAAAACTGACATCATGAAAGGTTATCGGGGCAATGAATTCTTCCCTAACCAAAAGGTGACAAAGGCAGAAGCTCTTGCTATTTTCGCTCAGGCTTATGGTGTATTTCAGTTTCCCGATGAGGCTGTTAATGAGGTTCTGGCTTCATATCCAGATGAAAAGTCTATCCCAAGTTGGGCTAGAAAAGCGATCGCTACAGTAGCCACTGAGGGATTTCTCAACACAGATGCTCAAGGTCATATTTCCCCATTAAAACCTGTAACCCGTGGGGATATGGCTTATGTATTGAGCAGATATTTGCAACGACAACAGCAACAACCCGAAACACCAGAAGTTCCGATTATTCCAAATAGCCCACAATCACCTTAGCTAGACTTTATCCAGTTAAGGTGCTTAAAATCACCTTTGACCAGAATCTCTATACTTGTCTCGAATCTGGCGAAGATATAAGGAATTAGACTGTGTTGGTTGCTGCAACACATAATTATTAGATTGTGGTGGTTGCATCGGTTGCTGCAACCCATAATTTCCATAAGTAGATTGTGGTGGTTGCGTCGGTTGCTGCAACCCATAATTTCCATATGCCGCAGGGTTTGTGGGTGTGACAACGCCTTGACTTTGACTAGAGTAAGGTGAAATATTACTTGGTGCGGCAGAGGTAGCTGGAGGTGTCACTGGTGCTAAATTAGGCACTACCTGACCGTTATTTAAATTGTTGTAGGGATTTTGCGGTAAGTTTGTACCCGTTGATGTATAACCTGTACCAGTAGTTAATCCATTACTAGGCAATACCTGACCGTTATTTAAATTACTGTAGGGATTTTGTGGCAAGTTCGTACCCGTTGATGTGTAGCCTGTCCCAGCATTTAAGCCAGTACTTGGTAGAGAATTCTGACTGGGTAAACTGTTGATGGGTGACATTAGCGTTGCTCCTGGGTCAGAGACTTGGCCCAAGGCATTCGTCTGAGTGACAGTACCATTAAAGCTAGACAATTTCTGGTTTGTCGATTGGTTTAGCGCCGCTTGTAGAGGGCTGATAGACAGGGAATTTTGATTCTTATTGGTTTGATTAGTTAATCCAATACCCAGGCTAGAAGATGTTTGTTTGCCCCCTGTTGCTTCAGATGCCGCAGTTAAGGAATTGAAGCCTAGAAACTGGCTACTACTATCAACCGTCCCAGTCCGCAATAAATTTTCTGTTTGTACAACAAAGGGATTTTTCGCGGCTGGGGAAGTATCGCCATTAACGCCTAAACCAGGATTTAATTTTGTATCAGTAGCAGACTTTTGTTTGTTAATTACATCCTCTAATAAGTTTTTGCTCTTTTCTGCTTCAGTATTTTCCTTGGGGGTATTTGCCGTTACTGAGAGGGTTGCTTGCTCAAAGTCATTAAATAAAACTGGTAGGTTATCAATATCTGCTGCAATGGCTCTGTTTTCTTCTGACAGCGAGGAATTAGCAGGCTTTTGTGAAGCAACTTGGCTTTTTTGCTTATAAACGAAAATATCTGGGTTTGACCAGTATTCCCAAGTTACTAGCCCGACTACAGATAAAAAAATTGCAGTGCCCCAAAAACCAGGTCGTCCTAGATTCCATAACCTGGCTTTGAGATAGCGTAAGTAGGCGGGAGGATAATGACGATTTGGCATGGGATTGGTAATTGAAATTTACTCGAAATCGGGAAAACTTGACGGAAGCTGAAGGCGTTGCTATTTAATGCTTTTGCTTTCCTCAACAGGAAATATCTCATCTGAAGTTGGAATGCTGGTTTTATCCTAACTTCTCCATCAGTTATTAGTCATTACCAATAGACATGTAGTAGTCAAAAATTTACTTTTTAGTGGCTGGAGTCTATTTGGCAAGATTTTTTAGAAAGTTCTGGGAATTTATGGTTATTTTTTGGGTATCGGTCACATTGGATAACATCAGAACTTGACAATTGGTCTAATTTATTGTTGTAGCTGGACAAAAGTTCAACTTTTTTACTTTCTAGTTAGCAAACTAAACTGTGCGCTGCAATGATTCGATACGCCTCTGAGGTCACTGTGTTGCACCGTACTATTAACCAGGAGACTACAGCAATGATGAAAGCTGAAGATATCATGACCAAAGATGTAGTTACCATTCGCGGTTCGGCGACTGTTGCTGAAGCAGTGGGGCTGATGAAGGAAAAAAAACTGCGGGCGCTGGTTGTGGATCATCGCCATGAGAATGATGCTTATGGCATTGTCACAGAAACGGATATTGTCTATAAGGTAACAGCTTACGGTAAAGACCCAAAGCAAGTGAGGGTTTACGAAATTATGAGCAAGCCCTGCATTGTGGTCAATCCTGATTTGAGTGTGGAATATGTAGCGCGGTTATTTGCTAACACTGGTATTCATCGAGCGCCTGTAATTCAAGGGAAGCTGTTGGGCATCATCTCGATTACCGACATTTTAACCAAAAGTGACTTTGTGGAAGCGCCAAAAGCTCTACTTCTGGAGGAGAGAATTCAAAAAGCCATTGAGCAGTCTCGGGCTATTTGCACCGAACAAGGTGCTTATTCTAAAGCTTGTGCAGCCGCTTGGGATGAGGTAGAAGAACTTCAAGCAGAAGCCGCTCATCAGAAAGCTGAGGGTATGGTATCAGCCAAAGTCTCTTTTGAAGAATATTGTAAGGAAAACCCAGATGCACCGGAATGTCGAAATTATCATCCGTAATTGAAGTGTGGGGATGAAGAAGACGCAAAGACGGGGAGATGCGGGGAAATTATCAAATATACTCTCTGTGTCCCCGCGTCCCCGTGTCTTTTTCCCTGGCTTCCTGTATTTAACGTTTAGCAACTCGCATTAATAAGAATAAACCTATTCCCAGAAAAAGAAAGTTGGGCAACCAAGCTCCCATAAAAGGAGAGAGCACACCTGCTTGCGCGATCGCACCACTAATAAAGAAAATTAAGTAGTACGAAAAAATAACTACGACACTAATCCCAAAGCTGGTACCTCTCCCAGTTCGTTGGGGTATGCTTCCCATCGCTGCACCTACCAAGCCAAAAACTACACATACAAAAGGTAAGGATATCTTTTGTTGAATCCGCACTTGGAGTTTACGAATTTTTTGGCGATCGCCACCAAGATATTCTACTTCTAGTTGATCTAGCGCTTCAGAAATATTCATCTCACCATAGTCCCGGCTTTTTTCTGCCAGACTTAATGGCGTGCGCGGTAGTTGCAGTTGTTGGTGTTCAAATCTGACGATGTTGCGATAGGAGCGATCGGCAGCGACAAAATAGATAGTACCGTTGTAAAAATCCCAGACATTTTGAGAAGCATTCCACTGGGCAGATTCCGATACCACAATTTGATTCAGATTTTTTGTTGAGCGATCTATAATCGTCAAACCTGACATCCGCTTACCATCAAATTGGTCGGCGTAAAACAAGCGTGTCAATATCCTATTCTTAGAGCCATCTGGTTGTGTAACATCCTGGTATTCAGGATAGAAAATATTTTGCTGTTTAAAAGTTGGCTTATCTGATTTAAGGGCTTTCTCTAAAGTCATCGCCGCTTGGTAATTTGCTGCTGGTGCAATTTGCTCGTTAAACACAAATGTCATTCCTGTAACCACAAGACTCAACATCACAGCAGTTAGCACCATGCGATAGACGCTGACTCCACAACTACGTAGGGCAATTAATTCGCTTTCGCTAGAAAGACGACTGTAGGTCATCAAAGTAGCCAGCAACGTAGACATGGGGAAAGCTAAAACAATAAAGTTGGGAAACTTTAACAAAAAAACTTGAATGGCAATGTCTATAGGTAGCCCAGATTCGACGATTTTTCTGACTAGATCAAAGACAGCATCAATGGTGACACCAATTGATGAAAAAGCTCCGACACCAAAGAAAAACGGCGCTAACAATTCGCTTGCAAGGTAGCGATCCATGATCGTAAAAGGTAGCAGCGAATGGAGGCTGTAGAAAGACGTAAGCTTCTTTGATATCATAAGCAACTTAAAAAGCTAAATATTGGCAACCCTGGCAAAGCAAAGTATATTTACTGCACTTAATATCAAAATTTAATTTTAAATTCCTGAAAATTAACTAATAAATTCATGTTTGAAAATTAAAAATAGCCTTTGAAATTATTAACTAAATAATTATTAATTTAGACTTGAAAATTATCCCCTAAATAATATTGCCGTACTAGGGGATTGCTGTAGAGTTCGTCAGCACCGCCAAAAGCAAGAATTTGTCCTTCGCGCATGATGTAGGCGCGATCGGTGATGGCGAGGGTTTCGCGGACATTATGATCTGTAATTAAGATTCCCATGCCGCGATCGCGCAGTTGTGCGACAATTTGCTGAATCTCTGAGACTGCGATCGGATCAACGCCAGCAAATGGTTCATCCAAAAGTAAAAATTTTGGCCCTTCTTGTCCAGCAGCTAAAGACCTGGCTAATTCCGTCCGCCGGCGCTCACCACCAGATAGTTGAATTCCTTTGCTATTGGCTAATTTTTCCAACCGAAACTCCCGCAGTAAAGTTGTGAGTCGTCTTGACCACTCCCATCGTGGCACATTCGTTTGCTCTAGCACCAACAGAATATTATCCTGTACCGAGAGTTGGCGAAAAATACTTGGTTCTTGTGCTAGATAGCCAATACCCAGTCGCGCTCTTTTGTGCATTGGCATTCCTGTAACGTCCAGATTACCCAGCCAGACTTTTCCTTGATTGGGTTTTTCTAAACCTGTGGCAATGTAAAAGGTCGTCGTTTTACCAGCCCCATTGGGGCCTAGTAAACCAACGACTTCGCCCTGAGCAACAGAAAGATTAACACGATTGACAATTACTCGCTTGCCGTAAGATTTGTGAATATTCTCTAAAACAATTTTCACGCTAGAGGCACCCTTTCTTAGTGGTAAATGCTAATTAGAAGGCTTCAAAGGTGGTGTCTTTGGGGCAGGTGCCGCAGTTGGTCCATTATTGTCTGATTCCTCGATCATGTAGATGGACTCTACCTGACGGTTGGATTGGGGTAAAGCAACAAATCGCCCTTCGTCAATTAAATAGGTTACCTTCTCTGCTCGGATACTGTTACCGCCCTGTTGCAAAATATAGACGTTGCCACTGAAATCAATTCGGCGTTCCTTACTAAAGTACTGTGCTTGGGCAGATGTTGCCTGAAGCTGACGAGAAGGATACAACATTTGCACGTTACCGCGAGCGGTAATTACTTGATTATTGGCATCATATTCTTGCACATCAGCACGGATAGTGAGGGGTCGATTTCCTCCAGATGTTTGTGCAGTAGCGGTTTGCAGTTGAGTAGGGAAGACAAAAGCGCCCAAGAGTGTCGCTGGCAGCATTAAAGCTAATCCAAAGCGACGCATTTGGGATATGGGCAATTGATAACAGGGCATCATAGCAATTAGGGATTTAGGATTTCAGTTTGCATTCTAATTATCTCAAGTACTTGATCCAGATATGAAATATACAATCTGGAGTGATTTCCGATAACTACTGGCTGAAATAGTGACGCTACCCCCAACCTCAAGGTTTCAGGAAATTGCCATCTCGATGAAATCCTTGGTAGGCACAATTCATGAATTGTGCCTACCAAGGATTTCGGGAAACGCATAATTAATTTCACCAAATGTCTAATCAGTAGTCAGCACAATTCTAGGCAAAGATAAAACTTGATTTTCACCCAGATCACCAGCGGCAATCAAGTCTTGCCCTATTTGTTGTAATGTCGTCAACAATGCTGCGCTCTGACTCAATAGCTCATCTACATCAATGCCGCTGTAACTAGATGGGTAACGCCGCAGGCGATTGCCGCCTTCTCCGAGTAGAATTACTGCACCTCGCCAGTTTCGATTCTCTAAATGATACAGCGCCACAGAAATTTGGAGAATGCCTTGATAAAAGGTTTTTTCCGGTTCGCCAGCTTCAATCCACAAAGCCTCTAAAGTGTCATGACAGGCGTAGAACTGACCAGAATTGAACTGTTCTACGCCTTGCCAAAACTCTTGGGGGATGGTTTCGCTCATCCCATGCTGTCTCGTACTTCTTTTATTGTTTCGAGAGAGATTTCTTGCTGTTCTCCAGCAAACTCGTTGTCAGGGGTGAGGAACAACATGCAATGGCACTCTTTGCGTTCTCTCATTGGCACACAGGGACAGTTCCAATAGGTGGCGTGAACTTCAGCCTCTTTGTCTTCGTAATGGCGACAGGGACATAAAGGCGCACCTAGTTCGTCTTTATGTTTGGCTAGTCCTTCAATCACAACTGCGGTAACAGAAGGTTCAGAACAGAAGTATGTTCCAGTCCGTTTGGCGTATTGCTCGGAAAAATGCCGCATTGCCTCTAGGCTTTTATCGCTGGATTTTGTGTTAAGTTCTGATGTGATCATGTCGCTCATAATTTAAATATTTCTTTGCATTGTACCTCAGCCTCACTAGGGGATTACTGGGTGTATATCCCCAACCTTACCTGCTCAAATTGTTTTACCTTTGCTCAAAGGCTGATATGTCCGGTGTGCTGGGATCAGACAAAATCTAAGAAATTGCAGAAGCTTAACTTGTCAGCAGTCTTTTGAAATTATAAAATTTGAATTGATTTATGAATGTAATGTTTTTTGTAGTTGGGGTTGCAGAGCGCGTAGGCGTAGCCCGTCGGAGACATCGCTCTGTAAAACTATACCAGGGTGTTCCCAATTGATTACCTCTGGTTCTACTGGTGAGGAAATATTTGGCCACAAAACCCAGCGACTGCCTTGAGGAAGTTTAGCAAGGCTCAGGGGATTTTGAGTCAGCCAAATCAAGGGATAGCTTTTAGGAACAACTGAACTGGCATCTTCTAAGGCTGCGGTTGCTGCTAAGGTTTCTAAAACAAAGCGATCGCCTTTAACTAAACTTGTTGATGCTGTCCACAGTTGCACCTGTAATTGCTGTTGCTGTGCATAAAAGTACAGAGATGCTGCGGCAATTACTGCTTGTTCAAAGTTTTCTTCTTTCCACTTGCTAGCACTGTCAAGGGCAATAATTATTTCTTGTCCACCTGTAACCATTTCTAACTCCCGCACCCTTAATTCCCCATAGCGGGCACTAGTTCGCCAGTGAATCAGACGGGTGGGATCTCCGATGCGGTAGGGACGGAGCGATCGCACCAGCCCGGTTGTAGCTGTCTGCAATGGTCTACCACGAGGATCGCCCCTTTTGCTCTCTTCTTGTCCCATTTCGTCTATTAAGGGGCAGGTAGCCAAGGGTAACACTGTGGGATAAACGATCGCTGTGGCAGCGCAATCACGCTGACGGCGACACCAAAACAATCCCAAAGGCGCACCAGAACCAAGTTCGACTGTGTGCCAGCGATAAACACCCCGGCGCTGAGTCGGGTGGTAATATACCCAACGGTAACTACCTTGGCTAGGAATTGTTTCGATTGCCTTTTGTACTGGTTTCCCTAAGACGAAGGGCAGTATATCTTCAACTTGCAATAAGCTTACAGGCTGTTGTGTCTGATTGCAGATTTCTAATTCCACAGTGAGATCGTCGCCGGCTGACACAGGTTGTATGGGACGGCGGGTGATAGATAGACCTGTGAGCGATCGCGGCGGTAAGATGGCTGCTACACCCAAAAGGGCAAAACTGATGCCGCTAATGGCGTAAAGCCAACCAGCCATTGTATTGATACCTGCGCCAAAAAAACAAATAGCCGTTGCTGCTAGTACCCAACCGCCATAAGCAGGGGCACTGGCGCGGGTTTCTAACCAATTGGTGATGGGTTTGATAATTTTCATGTTTCTTTTTTAACCCAACACCACCTGAAATTCACAGTGTCTCAAGGGTTTGATTTTTTGATGATTGCGAGTTGCTGTCAAACCTTACGCTGTAACCAAGTAAAGACTTCATCAACAGAGAGCGTCAAATTCAAATCTTCTAACACTGGTAATATATCTTTTCCTGCTAACAAATCTGGTAAAGAATTAGGCTGATAAACTAAAATACAGCGTTCACTTGGATCAATCAACCATCCTAGCTGACTGCCATTTTTCAAACAGTGTAAAATATTGCCAGTTACTTTCGTTTGACTTTGAGAAGGGGAAAGAATTTCGATGATCCAAGGGGGTGCAAAATCAATCCCACTGCTAATAATGTCACCGCTCTCATCCAGTGGTATTTGATTGGTAGAGATCACAACCACATCAGGAACTACTGAACGATTACCGCAGTTACAACGTAATTCAGGAAAGGCTTCGTAGTTACTGCCCAACGCATCAATTACTGCAACCAAACGTTTTTGCAATAAACTGTGTTTAGCCCCTCCCATAGGTTTCTGAATTGCCTCTCCGTTGATATATTCCCAAGCTGGTGACTCTTCAATATATGGAAGTTTTAAGAACTCTTCTAGAGTCGTGCTTTCTGGATCTGTAATTTTTCCTTGCGTCAACTCAATATTTTTCATAATCTGGAGTCACTTAAGAAGTGTATGCACAACTTAACAATTTCTCTGTATTTTGGTAGTTTACATCTATAAATTTATAATTGTATATGATTAGATTATGTAATCTAGGTAGAAGGTAAAAATATGACAATTACTACCAACTTAAAGCAACTCTATGAAACCGATGAGAATTTATGGTTAGAAGAAACTATTGAATTATTAAAACAAAAACAATTTAACAAACTTGATTTAGAACACCTAATTGAGGAATTAATCAGTTTGGGAAAAAGAGATTTAGCTAAAGCCAAAAGTCTATTAAGGCAAATTATTATTCATATATTATTACTCCAATATTGGCACGTGGAATATGAAAGAAACCATCGTCATTGGATTGGAGAAATTAAAACCTTTAGATATGACTTAAATAATCATTTAACGACGAATTTAATAAACAAGTTACAGGATGATTTAGAGAATATTTATCAAAGTGCGGTTGATTTTGTGAAAATTAAAACCGATTTAAATATTTTTCTAGAAAAGTGCCCTTACACTCTTGTACAATTATTAGATGAAAATTATTTACCTTAAATATATAAGTCTTATCTGACTTTTGTGAAATGAAAGTAGTACCAAGAGATGATCGCACTGTAAATCTATGCTGCTAATTGGCGATCGCAGTTTTACGAATAGGCATGATAATTGCCTTTTTCAGTCTTCTTCATTTTTACTCAAAGATTTGACTAAATGTACGGCAAAGGCGATCGCAATTGCACTATTTTTGAGTAACTTCACTGAGGGCTTCACAGATAACCTCATCACTAACACCATGACGCTTTAAACTAGCAATCAGTGCTGAAACAGTATCACCCTCTAGTCGCTCTAGATCAGTTCTGAGTCCTTGTCCAATATAGGCACGAACTAACGGTTGATAGCCAGAAAATCCCAGTAATGGTGCTATTCTTTTCAAATCTTCAATGACATCTTCAGGAATGCGAATTGTAACTGTCGTCATTGGACGATTTTTATCGAGTCGCTTTTTCAGTGCTTCAACTTTCATAATATTCTCGCTCCTTGCGTGTGGCTTTACGAGCTGAAATGATCCTAATTATGTCGTTTTCACGTTCAATGTAGACTACATAAAGAAGATTCCATCGTCTGTCTAAACCAATAACAGCATCTCTTTGTTCATCATTGCGACTTGCATCAACAACCACTAAAAACGGATCGAAAAATACCTCTGTGGCTTGCTGAAATGTCACGCCATCATGATTGCTAGGATTTATCCAAGCTTTTTCTTCGTTCCAAACGAAAGTGACACCATTAAGCACGAAATACACATCCATACCTTACATAGTAGACATTGTGTATTTACGTTGTCAATACGTTTTATGAAATAGAGATATTTCCGTAAGGGCGATGTCTACGACGGGCTACGCCTACGCACAGTAAATCTATGCTATGGTTTGGCGATCGCAGTTTCACGAATAGTCATGATAATTGCCTTTTTCAGCCCTCTTCATTATAGGCTTAAACCCTTACAAGAAAAGACTTACAGAATTTTTTTGACTGCTGGCTATATTCAATTTTTCCTTCTCTGGATAAGAACTGGCGTTAGATGCTCAGGAATACCCTGTAGTCTAATCTGAACACACCCAAATTTATACGCACTCTCAATTGTACGACCTGCCCCTAATGCTTGGTAGAAACCTATAGCAAAAGCGATAGCAGCGTTGTCACCAATAGCTTGATTCATTCCGATGACGTAATCAATGTGTTCTGAAATAGCATCTGCCTGAATTTTTGAGTAACAGGAATTCAGTAACACACAACTTATTTGATCAGTGAATTGCTCAAATAATGCTGCCAATGCGTCGGGCATGATTGGGTGAATTTCCCCTACTCGATTTTCAAAACATAGCGAACCACTTGCTGTACCATGACCAGAAAAATGTACGATATGCGGTTGTATATCCAGTAACGCTTGACTAATATCTGTTGGTCGCACAGACATTCTTTGATCTAGTTTAAATTTTTCTCTCAATTTGGCTAACTGAAGTCTTTCTTGAATTTCTCTTAATTCCTCTCCGATACGCAGCCTAGAAGCATTGGTTGGGTCAGCTGTTAATAGAAGGATTGAAATTATTGCAACCGTTTCGATTGTATCTACAGTTTTTTCAGGTAGCGGATCTTCACTAATCACGTCCTGAATGAGTCTCTGTGATACTTGAGAGCATTCATCAAATAGAGCCTGCTCTACCTGAGTTATCTCTGTATAACTGATCAACTTCTGCGCTTTCCAATATTCCAGTAAATTCAGAATTAGTTGTCCAACAATATTATTAGGTTCTTGATCCCAAAATGCTCTCAGACGGTTAGCTTTAGAACCACTTGAATAAGCATATTTACCATCGTATATATCAATACCTGTACTTTCTACAATAAATTCTTGAAATGTTCTGTTTGAAAAATCAAGTACATACCCATCACTCATTTTTAGGAGTTTTTCTATTTTTTTCTTTTCGACACTAGATAAATTAGACATTCTCAATAAGGACAAGCAATTTTTACGGAACAGCTAGAATTGAGGGAATAAACAGTATAACTTTTACGACGCAGGAACTTTCCGCCTAATCGGTAAATTTAGGGTAGTTATGCAAAATCTGTAGCAATAATTTCTCAAAATTGGTAGAACTAACAAAATAAAAAGCCCGCATCTACGGGCTTTCTAAATTAATTAAGTTATTGCTTTACTTACCGTTTCGCCAACTTCTTCGACATCTTCCGCAGACGAATTGACTGAGGTGTAACTTCCACCAATTCGTCGGGGCCAATGTATTCCAAAGCACGCTCTAGACTCATGTCTATTGGTGCTTGCAGTTGCACCAATTCATCGCCACCAGCAGCGCGGTGGTTGGTTAACTGCTTGGTTTTACAGATATTCAATTCCAAATCTTGGGAACGATTGTGTTCTCCCACAATCATGCCTCTGTAAACCTTTGTACCTGGAGTAATAAAGAATGCTCCTCTATCTTCGGCATTTCTCATGGCGTAGAAGGTAGAAACGCCTTCTTCAAAGGAGATTAAAACGCCTTTGTTACGGGCTTCAATATCGCCACTGATTTGACGATAATCTAAGAAGCTGTGGTTCATGATGCCTTCGCCACGAGTCATCCGCATGAATTCACCCCGGAAACCAATCAAACCACGGGCGGGTATGACAAACTCTAGTTGGGTGCGATCGCCACTACCTGGTTGCATATCTTGCATTTCGCCTTTGCGTTGTCCCAGGCGTTCAATACAGCTACCCACAGCATCAGCAGGAATGTCTAACACCAAAAGTTCAAAAGGTTCGCAAGGTTGACCGTTGATTTCGCGGTAAATTACCTGTGGCTGAGATACCTGGAACTCGAAGCCTTCCCGGCGCATGGTTTCAATTAAGATACCCAGGTGGAGTTCTCCACGACCGGAAACGAGGAATTTATCGGGAGAATCGGTTTCTTCGACACGCAAAGCAACGTTGGTTTCAAGTTCGCGGAATAGGCGATCGCGTATTTGTCTTGATGTTACCAACTTACCTTCTTGACCAGCAAAGGGCGAATCATTTACCCAGAAGGCCATTTGCAAGGTTGGTTCATCCACTTTAATTAGTGGTAAAGCTTGCGGTTCATTGGGGTCAGTAATCGTTTCTCCAATATAAGCATCAGCGAAACCAGCCACCGCCACAATATAACCTGCGGTTGCTTCTTCCATCTCTACGCGCTTCAGTCCATCAAAGCCCATCAACTTGGTAATTTTACCTTTGACAATGGTGCCATCTTCTGTAACTAAAGCTGCTTGCTGTCCTGAGCGGATAGTACCGTTGTGAATTCTGCCAATGACAATCCGTCCCAGATATTCAGAATAATCTAGGGTTGTAACTTGCAATTGCAGAGGCTTATTGCTGTCTCCTACTGGTGGTGGAACGTGTTGCAGAATCGCGTTAAACAGGGGTTGCATATCTACCGATTCTGCTTCCAAGCTTTCCTTGGCGAAACCTGCCATACCGGAGGCAAACAGATAGGTAAAATCACACTGGTCTTCGTCTGCCCCTAATTCCAAGAACAGATCCAAAACTTTATCGACAGCAACGTGAGGGTCAGTTTTACCACGGTCGATTTTGTTGATAATAACAATGGGGCGCAGCCCTTTTTCTAAAGCTTTTTTGAGAACAAAGCGTGTTTGGGGCATGGGGCCTTCATTGGCATCGACAATTAGAAGACATCCGTCAACCATGCCGAGTACGCGTTCAACTTCGCCACCAAAGTCAGCGTGTCCAGGAGTATCAACAATATTGATTAGCGTTTCTTTGTAGCGAACTGCTGTATTTTTGGACAGGATAGTAATACCCCGTTCCCGTTCTAGGGCGTTGGAGTCCATAACGCAATCCGGAACGTCTTCGCCTTCGCGGAAAATGCCGGATTGTTTGAGGAGTGCGTCAACCAGCGTGGTTTTGCCGTGGTCAACGTGGGCGATAATTGCGACGTTGCGAATTGGGAGCGTCATAGAAACTTTTGGTGAACTCTAGAGGGGGTTTTAAGATTTACATTTGAATGCTAGGCTGTTTTAACAGAACTGGGGATGATCAGCAAATTCTGTAAAGAACCTTTAACAATTCTAGCGTAATCGTCACAATTGCGGGGAGTTTTGTAAACCCCACAATGGAGATGTGTGGTAATTACGGCGTTGGTGGGATAAAAAAGCTTTTGTTACAAGCAGATGTGGCGTGAAGGGCGGTATCGCTTT
The DNA here is from genome assembly GCF_047228265.1 of Nostoc sp. UIC 10607. NCBI lineage: Bacteria > Bacillati > Cyanobacteriota > Cyanophyceae > Nostocales > Nostocaceae > Nostoc > Nostoc sp. UIC 10607. The sequence goes on from NZ_JBIQNW010000022.1 coordinate 51,515, forward strand.
TGGGAGTTGCGGTTGATTAGTTGAGATGCTTTGCTTTGGTGCTAAAGGCGATCGCACCCTTCCTTGCCTGAGATAAAAGTAACGTGATTTTGCCATTGCGATCGCAATGCCTTGTTTTACCTTAAAAGTCTGTAAATCCTAGTTTTATTGCTCGGCTGATTAATATCAAGCTCGCTCATGCTACTACAATTAAGTCTTTTCTGTTTGTAGCTTTTCCTAAGCCAAAGGATGGATGGGTTACAATAACTACTTTTACGTTTGTTAAGTTTGAGAAAAAAGCTTAAGGGTCAACCAAATGTCGGTTAAAATAATGCGATTGTACCTTACTTTCTTGTTCATCTAGAGATGTTACAATGCAACGTCTATACTGACATTTAAGGTATGTTTTCAAAACTAATAAAATGACAGCGATAATTATATGGTCTGCTGCCTAAATCCTAATTGCGACAATCCCCAAAACTCTGACGGGGCAAATTTATGCCTCAGTTGTGGTACAGAGTTAGTATCGCTACTGAGAAATCGTTACCGCATAATAGCGCCATTAGGAAGAGGAGGATTTGCACACACATATATCGCAGAAGATATAGACAAGCTCAATGAACGATGTGTTGTCAAGCAGCTAGTTCTAAGCCAATTTTATGGTAATCACGGTAGTCAAGCACATAAAAAAGCGACTGAGTTATTTGAACGAGAAGCACAACGTCTAAAAGAGTTAGCAGAACATGTCCAAATTCCCAATTTGTATGCATATTTTAAAGAAGGTGAATATCTTTATTTAGTGCAACAGTTTATCGAAGGGCAAAATCTGTTGCAAGAGTTAAAACAACAGGGAGTTTTTGATGAAGCCAAAATTCGAGATTTTTTAAATGATTTATTATCTGTGCTGGTAGCTATACATCAACAGCAGGTAATTCACCGAGATATAAAACCAGAAAATATTATTCGCCGTCAGAGTGACGATAGGTTAGTGCTGATTGATTTTGGGGTAGCAAAACAAAAGACGGATAGTATAAACACTACACTTGCTGGGACAATTATTGGTTCATTAGGTTATGCGCCGATTGAGCAAATGCAACTGGGTAAAGTTTTTCCTTCCAGTGATATGTACAGTTTAGGAATAACTTGCTTTCATCTACTAACCGATATTTCTCCTTCAAGTTTGTGGATTAAACAAGGCTATGCTTGGACTTCTAGTTGGCGACAGCATTTAACGCAAACCATAAGTCACGAATTAGAGATCATTATTGATAAGCTCCTACAAGAAAATTATGAACAACGTTATCAATCTGCACAGGCTGTCTTAGAAGACTTAAATAATCTCCCAGAGCTAAGGTATACATTACCTCCTACAGCCATTCCACATACTCAATCATCGGGTTTGCAAGCACAAATTAAAAATCAATCAACTCGATATCTACCGCAGTTTTTTAATAATAAATTATTGTCTGGCTCAATAATTGCTGGCTCAGGTAGTTCGTTTTTAGCGATCGCACTTATAAGTTTTTTAGGAACTACTTGGATTAGCTCTGGGTTATGGTTGCTAATTTTAGGAGGGTTAGTCTTTATTCAATCTCGTCCACTTCTGGAAAAAACTTATTTAATTGTTATTGCTATAATAGTAAATCTACTCGTTGTCTTTATTTTCAGAAATCTGCTAACCACTAATCTTCTCCAATTTGGTGTAAATGGAATAATTCTGGTAGGATTGCTAGTTCTTCTTGCAGGGTTATTAACAATTATTATTGTAGGTATATCTGAAATAATAAACAAACTTCTTTCTAAATATTTTTGATTTTTTGCTCTTGCTCAATTTTTAGAAATCTCTTTATTTCAGATAAATTTTATAGAGTTTGGTGAATTATTTATGACACATAAAAAAGAAAATTTAAGGCTGCTTATATCTCTGGGACTGGCTGGAGTAATGGTAGCAGCTATTTTATGGTTAATTAGCAAACTCTCTTCTACCATTATAGCACCATCAAACCCCATATCAACTTCATCTACATTGACAAATAAGTCATCATTAATGAATTTGGGTACAAAGATTTTGGTGAAAGTACAAACATATCCTGAAAAAATGGATGGGGTGAAAGCTTTTGATGAGAAAGATTTTAATACTGCTGTTAAAAAGTTTAATGCTTCTCTCAAAAATAATCCAAATGACCCGGAAACCTTAATTTATTTAAACAATGCCAAAATTGCACGAGATAATTCAGGAGCCATAAAAGTTGCTGTTATAGCTCCAATTAATTTTGATCCTAGTTTATCAGAAGAAATTTTGCGTGGTGTAGCTCAAGCTCAAAATGAAGTTAATAGCCAAGGAGGAATTAATGGTAAAAAATTGCAAGTTGTAATTGCAAGTGTTGATAATAGAGAAGATTCTGCACGGCTAGATAAAGAATTAGTTCAAGATAAAAGTCTTGTGGCCGCTGTGGGTGTTAGGCTTAACGCCGCAATTTATAATGAGAATCGCTTGGTGTTAGTCTTCCCAGTCGAGCGACCAAATCAAGCCGATAATGCAGAAAACTTAGAGAAAAATTCAGTAAATAGTCAGCTTAATACTTCCACAAAGAACTACTTGTTTCATGTAAATCCGTTATATGAGAATTTAGTAGATACTCATTCTCGCTACATTGCTCGACAAGCAAGAAATGTTGCTATTTGTGGCGATTCTCCTACCTCAATAAGTAATTCCACCTCTTCATCAAATCAGATACTTGTAGAACAGTACACTCAAGCTATCAAAAAATATGGCAGCAACATTATTAATATACCTTGCAATTTGGCCGATAAGAATTTTGACCCTAAAGCTTTTGTAGATCAAGCCATAGAAACAGAAAATGCAAGTGGCTTTTTACTAATGCCCTCAATCAGAAATATATATTTTGCCACCAAAGTAGCACAAGAAGTCAAAGGCAGAAAACCACTCTTTGCTTCCGAAAGTATGTATAGTGCAACAACTTTACAAAATGGCAAGGATCTCGAAGGAATGGTATTACCTGTGTATTGGCATCGTGATGCTAATAAAGATAACCCCTTTGCAGAAAATGCCTTTCAGCTTTGGAATGCACGAGTAAATCAGAGAACAGCGGGAGCTTATGATGCACTCCAAGCAATTATTGCTGGCTTGAAGCAAGATAACACTCGCGAAGGGTTACAAAAGGTACTGTCTAATCCCAATTTTTCAACTTCTGGAGCAACGGGAATAATTCAGTTTTCTCCCTCAGGTAAGCGTCAAGGAGAAGCAATGCTAGTCAAAATCGAGCCTTGTGAGTCTTGCTCTACTGGAACTGGTTACGATTTTGCCCTCTTAAATAAGAAGTAATTTTTTGACGTTAATTTCATTCCAAAGGTATAGATTGCTCCCAAATAGGTAATCTATTCAATTTGTGATGTAACAGTAAACTGGTTTATCTGAATTGCAACTATGAATTGAAGCGATCGCTTCAATTTATATTTCTATTCTACAAAGCTAAACTTTTGTTTTTCTACCCAGAGTTATGAACGCGATCACTCAAAAGAAAGATGGAATATCCCTAACCTCTATGTCAAGGTTATATCAGTAAGAATTACGAATACTTTGCCGAGGAGAACACGGATGGTAGCTACTTTAGATGATACGAAACGCAATGCTATTGCTGTAAAATTAGCAAGTCTTAAAGCACTCCAACAGTTGGTCATTGAAAATGAGCAATTGGTTTTGAGAGAAGGACTTGATGCCGAGATTGCTGATCGCATCCGAAATTTCCTCAATGATGACGAAAAAAATCTTGGCGTTTTAGAAACTGTAATTGGTCAGTATGGCATTCAGGCTGAACCCAAAAAAAATGTTAGAGAATTCATTGAGAAAGCCCGCGAATTGTTCAAAAGTTCTGAACTAAGCCTGTATGAAAAAGTATCTCAGCATGAATTGCTGAAACATCAACTCGTAATGAGTGGCTTGATAATTCACAAGGCTGCTCAAAAAGTTGGTGCTGACGTGATGGTAGCGATCGCACCTTTGAATACCATTAACTTTGAAAACCGCGCTCATCAAGAGCAACTCAAAGGTATTTTAGAAATCCTGGGTGTCCGCGAACTCACTGGACAAGATGCAGATCAAGGAATTTGGGCACGTGTTCAAGACGCTATGGCCGCCGTCAGTGGTGTAGTAGGTAGCGCTGTCACCCAAACCAGCGACAAAAAGGATCTGAATATTCAAGATGCCCTTCGCCTCGATCACAACAAAGTAAATACCTTGTTCACCGAATTACTACAAAGTAACAATCCACAAAAGATCCAAGAGTACTTTGGTCAAATTTACAAGGATTTAACTGCCCACGCTGAAGCTGAAGAGGAAGTAGTCTATCCAAGAGTACGTCCTTTCTACGGTCAAGATAACACCCAAGAACTGTTTGACGAGCAAGCTGAGATGAAGCGGGTGTTAGAGCAAATTAAGGCTATCAGCCCTTCTTCATCTGAATTCAAAAATCAAGTTAGACAGCTTATGGAAGCTGTTGGCGACCACATTCGTCAAGAAGAAAGCACAATGTTTGCTGCCATTCGCAACAACTTGAGCACCGAGCAAAGTGAACAACTTGCTACTGAATTCAAAGCTGCTAAGACCCGAATTCAACAAAAACTAGGTGTTGTTACTGAATCGAATGTTTAGAATGCTTTGGAGCTTTCTATATCCGCTAAAAAAAGTTAGTTAAACAAAAACTCCCAGCTATGATGTGCTGGGAGTTTTTGTTTAAAAATTTTGCTGACAGTATTTATAAGCGGCATAGGCCATAGTTACAACCCCGGTGATAATAGCAGATTCATCGACTTCAAATTGGGGATGGTGTAATGGGTGGTTAATGATTCTTTCTTTATAGCCGACACCCAAGCGAAACATGGAACCAGGGACGTGTTCCAAATACATAGAAAAATCTTCAGCACCAAGGGAGGGTTCGGGTAAGACTTGAACGCGATCGCTACTCCAAGCTTCTTCTGCGGCTGATTGCAACAATTGTGTCAAGGCGTAATCATTTTGAACGCTGGGTACGCCCTGGCGATAATTGACTTGATACTTTGCCCCGTAAGTATGGCAGACATTAGCTACAATATTTTCGATCCAGTTCGGGAGATGGGCACGGGTTTCGGGATGGAGCGATCGCACGGTTCCCAATAGCTGCACTTTATCCGCAATTACATTCGGCGCTCTGCCACCATTAATCTTCCCTATGCTCAATACTACAGGACGCAAGGGATTCTGCGTCCGGCTGATGGCTTGTTGTAGTGCAGTAATAACTTGGCAAGCAATCCAAATCGCATCAATCGCCTCATGGGGACGCGCCCCGTGCCCAGATTCTCCCATAATCAGAATCTCTAAATCATCAGCTGCGGCTGTCAAAGCCCCGTAACGCACGCCAATAGATCCTGCGGGTATGGAAGGGAAAACATGAACCCCTAATACAGCAGAGACGTTTTCCATCGCTCCATCTTTCACCATCCAGCTTGCCCCTTGAGCAATTTCCTCGGCTGGCTGAAATAAAAACCGCACTTTCCCACCCAACTCCTCTGCCACTTGGGACAGCACCATTGCCGTTCCTAACCCCACTGTGGTGTGGACATCGTGACCGCAAGCGTGCATAACACCCTCTGCACGGGAGGCATATTCTAAATTGGTACCCTCTTGAATTGGCAAGGCATCCATATCCGTGCGAATTGCCAATAAACGGTCATTTTGGCTGGTGCCTTGCAATTCCCCAATTACGCCCGTTTTGCCAACTCCCTCTTGTACGTGCAGACCACTGGAAGACAAAACACCAGCTACAAAGGCTGCTGTTTGGTACTCCTGACCGCTGAGTTCTGGGTGAGAGTGGATGTGGCGGCGAATTTCAATTAAGCGGGGCGCTAGTTTTGCTGCTAAGTCTTTAATATGGGTAAGCATCAATTCAATTAATCTAGAGGCTTTTTTCCCATGATAAAGAACTGTTAACGAACAAAATGCTCTTTGCTACAGAATGGGTCAAGTAAGAGACAAAGAGACAGAGGGTAAGTAGAGGAACAGAGGAAAAGAATTAATAACTAACGCCCTATTATCCTGTTCCCAAATTTAAAACTGGTTATTTTGAATAGCAGGTTGTGCCTCGGGTATCTTCGGGTTTGAACTCATTACATTCTCTGGAGTTTTGACGCTCTAACGACCAGCCATAGGGCTTGTCGGAGGTAACGACACCATTAGCCATAGTTGTTAATCGGAAGTTAGCCCCCCGAAAATTGGTAAACTGCAATTTGGCATCTTTTAAATTTGCTGCTTCCAAATTGGCGCTGATGAAACCGGCATAAGACAGATCGGCATTTTCCAGAGATGCTGATTTCAAATTTGCACCTGTTAAGGAAGCACCACTGAGATTGACCGAATTCAGAAGCGCACCTTCTAAATTTGCACCAGTAAGATCGGCATTCGTAAGATTAACTTGGGATAATGTAGCACCACTCAAGTCAGCCCCTCGCAAATTTGCTCCAGTTAGATTCAGTTGAGTTAGGTCAGCACCACTCAAATTACACCGGGGACAGGCACTTGTTGCCTTCAACTGATCCAAATCTAGTTGATTTAATGCAAGGCTCTGCTCTGCAAACCCAAAACCAGTTAACAGGGCGACGGTAGCGACAATCTTAAGTTTCATATTTTTTACAGATATCCACAAAAATGACAAGTGACGCATATTGCGTACTGTCATACTTACATATACCGCCTCCCTAAGGAACAACAGGGATGAAGCATTGATTAAGAAGCTGTAAAAATACTATAAATTCTAGTGGTAAGACTACTCAAACTGAAATATAGGCTATAGAATCGAGTCGTAAGCAACTATACCGAACCTTTTATAGACTACCACATATGTGATCCCCCTAGCTCGATGAAAAAGACGACTAGGGGGATCTTGTTTTTGGGCACTTGATTAATTCGTAATTCATTACGAATTACGAATTACGAATTACGAATTATTCTAACGCCACCCTAAAAGCCGCAATCCAGGGACAATTAGGTAATAACTCACTCCTAACCAGAAGCTGATAAAGAAGCCCACAGAACCAAAAAAAGCCAGAGGTAAATATAACTCTGACCAGGCTGGTTGACTAGAAAATTGGAAGATCGGAGGTGCTAACCTCAAAAGAATCAAAACTGCATAGGCGATCGCACTCCCAAAGGCAGCGAACACAGCGTAAACTATGTGATGGCTGCGAAGACCTAAACTCAAGGTGAGTAGGCAAACTGCGACTAAAATTACTGCCACTAAGCCCTCGCCACTATCTTTTGGGGTAATTAATTGCAAAATCAACCAACCGAAGCCATAGCTAATCACGCCCATCAGGGACGCTACTAAAAAGCGCCGCCGTTGACCAAAACACCCGGATACTGTCAGTCCCCATGCGGTTCCCCAGCCTGCTGCGACGAACACCAAAATATCTGTCCCGAAGACGGGTTGAGTATTTGGCACTAATTGGTTTAGCTGACTCCAAATAAATTCCACAACCTGACGACCCAAGCTGGTGCGATATGCCAAAATAAAACCTGCGATCGCACCAAAACAAGCACCAATACAAGCCAGGATCATCGCCCAAATCGTCGCCAAACAAGCTTGGAAAATTTTGATGATTGCTTGAATGATAAAAATAACGGTTTTGGTTACAGCTTGGCTAAAGTTAGCTAAAGCTTGTTCAATAGCTTGTGTTAACTGTGTAAAACTTTGGGAAACTTGCGTTGAGGCTAGCTTAACTTTGTCTCGCAGTTGGGAAAACAACCCTGGCGGCGGTAATGGTTGAGAAATCTTCGCTAAACGTTTTTGAATCATAGCTGCATTTGCTGGACGCGATCGCACATCTTCCTGCACCATCTCATCTAGCAAATCGGCTAGTTGCGGGTTGACATTCACCGCAGTTCGCCAGCGCAATTTCCCAGTTTGCTGATCTTCCAACTCTAGCGGGTATTTACCTGTTAGCAGTTCAATCACAGTACGACCGAGGGCATAAAAATCGGCACTTGGCCCAACAATACCTCCAGTCACTTGTTCTGGTGGACTGTAGCCAGAAGAAAATAATCGGGTGGAACTAGACTGAGAACGTAGTTTAGAGGCAGTAAATTGTTTTGCCCCGCCAAAATCAATTAATACCAGGCGATCGCCCTCTCTTTGCCCTTGGGGTGGAGTTACAGATTGCAAAGAGTTGCCCAGCATTAAATTAGAAGGTTTGATATCCCGGTGAATAATCTGACGTTTATGTAATTCTTGTAAAATCTGTACAGCTTGGGCGAACCAGTTTAAAACCAAATCCTCTGGACAGCCTTGGGGAAACTTTTTTAATATCTCCTCTAAAGTCCGGCCATTGATTTTTTCCATTATCAGACAAGGCAGTTGGTGTGGTTTAGGGTTAAACAGGTTTACGTGAAAATATCCATCGGCATCAACTGTGGGGACACCCGGATGCTGCAAGCTAGATAAAACCGCCGCCTCTTGGGTAAACAATTCTAGTGCCTTTGGTGAATCTTCTACCAACACTTTCAACACTTTTTCTGTTTGAGTTTTTTCATCCCAAACCGTGTAAATTTGAGCAAATCCTCCCGACCCCAAAGGCTGAAGTGGAACATAGCGGTCTAACAACTCTAGCGGTGCGCCACAGCTGTTGCAAAATTTGTTTCCCCAAGGCTGAGGATAAGGACGTTGACAATCAGGATTTATGCAGTGAACCGCACTCTGAGTGATGTGGGACACAACCGCTACAATACAAAGGCTGACTTGATTTTAGCGTTTCTTTAGGTTTCCTGATTTTTAAAATAGGCAAAAGAAAAACCCTCATAAAATTTATGAGGGCATTAGTTTATATCTATGTCAGTCCTTTAATTACGAAAACTTCTCTTACTCTGCCTGTGCTTGGCGACTTCTTTGCGCTTGCGTTTTTCTAAAGGCGTTTCAAAATGACGGTGCTTTCTCATGTCTGGAAAAATTCCAGCCTTAGAAACTTCTCGCTTAAATCGTCGTAAGGCTGACTCAATGTGTTCATTGTCACCTACAATTACTTGGGTCATTATATCTCCTACTAAGTTGACTTCATCAATGGCTATGCAGGCATTCAGGATTGCTGTACATGGATAGCGGGGTGTTTAGCTCGTGCTGAGTAACAATCCCCTAGATTGATCTATGGGGGATTGAAATAACGACAAGCATTCGTTTCTGGGCACTCAGCACTGCTTCGGTAACATTACAAAAAAAAGACAGACTCCTTGTCTGACCTTAAGACTCTAGGTAAATTTTTTTGTTTCCAAGGTTAGTAGCGATTGCGTCCACCGCCGCCGCCGCTGTATCCACCTCTACCACCACCAAATGAACCTCTATCACCTCTGTCTTCCTTGGGTTTAGCCTTATTGACTTTCAGGTCACGGCCCATCCACTCAGCACCATCGAGAGCTTCAATGGCAGCTGCTTCTTCAGCTTCAGTTCCCATTTCCACAAAAGCAAAGCCTCGTGGACGACCTGTTTCACGGTCAGTAGGTACTTGAACTCGCTTTACAGTACCATATTCTGCAAAAATACCACTTAAATCCTCTTGTGTAACATCATAAGAGAGGTTACCTACATAAATTGACATCGATTCTCTCCAAAATCATCACTGTGTAGAGATTTTAATTTCTCTGAGAAGTCTGTAAATACTAAAAGGAAAAAGCCTTTCAATACTAAAACCAAAGACATCACTGAATTAACTCTCCTAATCATAGGATGACATATGAGTCAACTCTCTGCATCTAGTAGGTAGTTAACCAGTGATGCGATCGCACTTAAGCGATCGGCTGCCCCCATCTACCTTAAGTACAACCCACCGGAAAAAAGGGTTGGAAATGGAAGAAGATAAATTCTGTAGGGTGATATAGGAAATCAGACATACAGGGACGCATCTTTGAATATCCGAATTGAACGTTTGACTGCATTAACCATGAAGCATTACTCCAAAATTTTAATATGAAAGGCAAAGTCAGGCAACAAATAACAATTCAAAATTCAAAATTTTACCCTTACAGGGATCTTGCTACGCGTAACGTCTCTGAAAGAGAAGCTCTGACCATATTGCACCCCTTCTGTCTTGTTCACCAAGGCGGCGGGAAGCCCATTTCTTCAAGAGGGATAGCCGCCCCGCCGTCGTTAACTGTTGACTGTTGACTGTTGACTGTTGAAGGTTAACAGTCATCAGTATGCACGTGTTATCCCATCCCCTTTTATGGGGGGATGAGCTTAATTACATTTTGGCTATGTCAAGTTCCGTATCAGCCCCTTTCCAAGCTGTTTCCAGTTCGGCTTTGACAAGTTGAGCAGCCTGATCTTTGCCCTGTGCTTGCAAACTTGCTTGCAAGCCAAATAGAGAACGCCCATTATGGGGATATTTTTTTAGATCAGCACGAAAGACTTTCTCAGCCTCTTTATAGTCACCTTTTGCCAAAAGTACACTGCCCAAAGATTCCCGCGTGGGAAAGTACCAGTCTGGTGGTTCCACGTAATTGAGGGCATCCTCTGCTGCCACTGCTTTTTCTAGCAATTGAATGGCAGATTCATAATCATGCTTTTCTTTAGCAATTTTGGCATCTAGAACTTTTGAGGCAATGTCTAAAATGCTACTGGCAGGACTGAATCCAATGGTTGCTTGGGTGGAAATTACCTGTTTGGCGGCGAGTAATGCCCGACTTTCACTTGCTGCATCTTCAAGTTTGCCTGTGGCAGACATCGCCATGCCGCGAGCAAAATGCCAAAGTGCTTTAGTAGTGGGCAACTTAGCATCGGGAGCAGGAGTTTTTAAGATGGCATCCCAGTTATTAAAGCGTGTCTGAATCAGCATTTTGCTGCCCAGAAATCCTTCAAGCATTGGTGCATACGGGTCAATGGCAGTAGCATTTGCAACTAACTTCTCTGCGGATTTGAGAGCATCTTCATATCTTCCTGCCATGCTGCTAGCCACCATGAGAAAATGTACATTGTGGTTGTAGTACATCATGGGGTAAGTGCCCTGGACTTGATATTTGTTGATGTAAATATCATCTTGAGCGATCGCCTGTTCGTTTGCCCGCATTGCCCCTTCATAATCTCCCACGCGAAAATAAATATGAGAAGGCATATGTACCAAGTGTCCCGCTGCTGGTGCTAGGGTTCCTAGTCGTTTGGCACTTACAAGGGCTTTTTCAGGGGAAGGCGAGGCTTCCACTGCATGGATATAGTAATGATTCGCTCCCGTATGATTCGGGTTTCGTTTGAGAACTGATTCCAAAATAGCCACAATTTCTTCTGTATCTGGCTGTGGCTTGCCATCTTTAGTCCAGTGTTGCCAAGGATGCAGATCCATCAAGCTTTCAGCGTAAAGCGTCGCCGCATCCAAATCATCAGGATAGCGCTTGACTAGTTTTGCCATTGCTTTCGCGTAGTCCACCGCTAGTTGATACAAGTCTGCATCAGGATCTTGGGAGTAACGTTTTGCTAAGGCGGTAATGTAGTCTCGTTCTTGGGTAGATGCTTGGGCAGAAAGTGCTAAAGCCTGCTGTACCGCTTGATAAGCAGCTAATTCTCGGTTGGGGTCTATTGCTGAGTTAATATTGGGGCCTAGAGCCAGAGCGATTCCCCAATATGCGATCGCCAAATGCGGATCGAGTTTGGCAGCATATTGAAAAGAACGCACCGCCTCATCATGATTGAAAGCGTAAATTAAATTTAATCCCTGATCGAAAAACTCTTGTGCTTGGGGATTAGCAGTAGAAACTGGATGGTGGATTGTGCCAAGTCCAGATATTAAGGTGTAGGGCTGTTGTACTTGAGCAATCGCCGCACTAGGAGCGATTAAAGAGAGTATAAGCACCCAAACTATACATAAGTACTTCATTGTCGTCTATATTTTTTTCTTCAAGCTCTTTTTTTCTTAATATTCAAATGCCACAGTTTCTCTAAAGAGGCAACTTGTTGGCGAAGAACAGCAGCACGCTGTTTCTTATAGATATTAAACCCTGCAAACCCAATCATTAAGATTGCTATAGAACATCCGATAAAAATGTTAACAGATGCATCAGTTTGCATCTTAGAGTCTACATATTGAGAGTTGGGAGTTGGTTGAGTAGTAAAATGCGATCGCATAAACACCTTCATAAATACTATAAATAACAAGCTAGAAATAAACGTGGGTAATTGTTTCTACTTTCTCTGGTCAAAAATTAGTCACAAGTTCTACTAGTAGAGCATGGTGCAAGGGACGCGCACTTGTTGGCACAGCCCCTCCAAGAGTTAAGGCTGTGCTATTAACCACCAAAGTTACGATGATAGGAAGCCACCATACCTGTGGGTAATTTAAAGCCACCGCTTAGACTTCTCTATGCCTTCTTGCACTAGCTAAACTACTCTTCAGTGAAAACTTGAAAAATTATGTTTATTTCTGCCCAATATTTCTAACAAAGCTTTGTTCGGTAAGCTAAGAATACTGGAATATTTACTTAAATCTCAACTCTCCTTTGTGCCAGTTATTTCTAATTACTGCTTAAGTATTCAAAGTCCAAAAAGTGACATATAACGGTTCTCAATTGCATAGAATACAGAGCATTGCTGGGGGCACAGCAATGCTGTGCTGCACCCAAAGAGAAGTTACATACAGCAATTTTCTTTTGCATTAAGTACAAAAATAGGGGTTTAGAGGCAGAGAGGCAGTTCTTGCTGGAGGTAGAAACTCCTGAAATTTGATTGTGAGTCCTACATTTTGTACTTCACTAACTTGTAAACTGCTGTATTTCCCATATCCAGCGGTAATAAGCCAAGTTGCGATTTATCATCATCGCTGTCTACCTGAAGTTGTAAATGATTTTGTCCCAATATAGAGATACCTTTCCCTCTTGTGGATATTAATTGGATTCTCAAAGATGAATTTAACCTTTAAATAACTATGTACAACGAATACAAATATTTATCATAAAAACATCGTCAGATAGAAGAATTAAAACTTGTTTAAAAGTAATCTATAAACATTGCAGCGCTTTCTTAGCAAGCAACAAAAAACTAATCAAAACTTAACATAAATAGGAACAAAGCATATGAGTATCGAAGATAGAGCAAAAGCTTTTGCTAAAAACATCGAAGGAAAAGTACAAGAAACAGTTGGTGAAGTAACTGGCAATCCTAACGATAAAGCTGAAGGTAAAGCTAAACAAGCTGAAGCTCAAGTCCGTCATACTGCTGAAAATCTCAAAGATGAAGTTAAAAAGACTTTAGACTAAGCTGAACTTTATTTAGTTTATCCAGGAAGAAGGTGTAGGTAAAATAATTATTTACTGAACCTTCTCCTTTTCTAAAATCTGTTTTCTAACTTGGATTTTAGGCATTTTTACAATACTGTTTCCAAAATATTTTCTCAAACTCTCAGTGATTTTTTCAAAGGTCTCGATCCATGATTAATCTTCTATTTACATATCTTTTAACAGATATAAGTCTGACATCACAAGATAATTCTGGTTATTCTATTGTACTGACAGCGTTATTAGGATTAGGCTTTATCGTTGCTGTTACTATAGGGTCAACTGCCTGGTACAATTCCAAACGTCCTGTAGGTTGGGAAGATAAAGAACGTCCCGATATTGTTCCAGAAATTGATAAGTAAAAATATTATCGTCTGCCTCCTCCTATATTTTAGTGTTCACAAATTTTGCCTGTGAACACTATTTTATTTTTGATTGCAAAACATCCTTACTTTTAGTTTTAGCCAGATACAGGTAGATGTATGGTGAATGTACTACCATGTCCTGGTTCAGATATTACATCGATTGTGCCTTGATGTGCTTCGATAATGCAGCGAGATAGATATAGTCCCAAACCACTACCAGAACGCTGGTGTTTACCTTGGCGAAATCGCTCGAATAATATTGCCTGATCTTGTTTAGAGATTCCTGGCCCTGTATCTTGGATATCAATAGTCACATCTGCCGGAGTGACATGGCTGTGAATATCTACAGAACCTTTATCTGTAAATTTGATCGCATTGCCGATAATATTTGTCAATACCCGCCGCAGTTCTACGCGATCGCCCATGACGGTGCTTGCAGTTTCACCTCTGTCAATATTTACAGTTAATCCTTTTTCTTCAGCTAAGGGAGTTAACTCCTGAGAAACTTCACTAACTAATTCCTGAATATTGCAGGGAGAAATTTTTAAGGTTTTACAGCCCGCTTCATGACGATAAACTTCTAGCAAGGTATTTACCATTTCCAGCAGGTCTTGATTACTGCCAATCATGGTATCAATTATTTCTTGTAATTGTGGCGAAACTTCGCAAAACCTGCCTTCCAGCAATAATTTTAATACGCGGTTGGAGGCTACTAGCGGTATACGTAAATCGTGAGTAAAACGCGAGACAAAATCTGCCCGCAGGTTAGCCATCTGATCTCGTTCGTCGATACTATGTTTGAGGCGCAGGAGCGATCGCACTCGTGCATGTAGTTCATCAGGATCGAATGGTTTACGAATAAAGTCATCTGCACCAGCATCGAGTCCTTCCACAACGCTAGACTCATAGTGAGCCGTGAGCAGCAGAATGGGGATAAATGGCAACGCCGGATTCTGCCGGATGCGTCGAGTGAATTCATACCCATCTATCTCCGGCATCATCACATCTAAGAGAATTAAGTCTGGCGGTGACTCCTCAACCATAGCCAGAGCTATTTTGCTATCTTCCACTAAGCTAATTTCATAGTCCTTATCTTCTAGGACAGCTTCTAAGACTAGTAGATTGTCAAAAACATCATCGACAGCGAGAATTTTATCTTTTTTGACAGTTTTAGTTAAAGACATGGCTAAATAAAAAAAGAAGTGCTTGGCTATCCCTAGCAAATCTAGTAATAGCTTACTTCACTAGCGCTGAGATTATTAAGGATTCACATTTTCCTTTCAAGTTTCCTGAATTAAAATTTTACCTTCCTAAGTAAATATACTAAGAACAGGCTTAATACTTGTACAAATTTATTATTATTTTTGCAAGCATCATAGCCGTCCGATTATCCAACCAATATCTGTACCTTAGTGCTAGGGTGAGGTAGTTTAGCCCCTTTTATTTATGTACATCATCCTAGCTACTGCAAGGGTAACTATTTAATAGTCGCCGACTCTTGCTTGCTACCAGATTTTCAATGAAAAATTGTCTACCATAAAACATCATTATCAGGTTAATGTATAAAAATATTTTTTGATTAACTTATTCTTTCATATCGAAACTCTTGCTTTAGAAAAACTTACGAGATAAGGTTATTTATGTCTAATGATAGATGAAGTTCGGGGAACAATACCAACTGCATTGCTTTTTGTATAAGATCCCGAATAAAAGAACGAGATTATTTTAATCTGTACTTTAGATAGATAACAGTAAAGTTAAGCAACTATGAATGAAATCAAGATCCTCGTGATTGAAGATCACAACCTTACGAGAATTGGCTTACGGGCTGCTTTACAAACCCAGCCGGAGTTAAACATTGTTGGTGAAGCAGCCAATGCAGCCGATGGCATCAAGCTTCTGAAAACTCTCAAGCCTGATGTTGCTACTATTGACATTGGTTTGCCTGACATGGATGGTATTGAGCTAACACGCACATTTAGGCAATATCAAGCAGAGAACGAAGACTATACTACAAAGCTGCTAATTTTAACCATGCAGAATAGCGAACAGGCAGTTTTAGCAGCATTTGCAGCAGGTGCAGATTCTTATTGCATGAAGGATATCGAAACTGAGAAACTAGTTGAGGCTGTGCGAACCACCCATGCCGGTAGCTCATGGATCGATCCAGCGATCGCAGACCTTGTACTACAACAAATACGTCAAGATTTCCCCGATGGCAGCAGAGGGGCATCTGGAAAAAGAGTCTTGATTGAAGGTATTGACCCAGACACTGAGAAAAGTATAGTCACCTATCCTTTAACTCATAGGGAGATGGATGTTTTAGAGTTGATTGTCGCTGGCTGTGACAATGCAGAAATTGCTAAAAGGCTCTATTTAACAGTCGGTACTGTAAAAACTCATGTTCGAGGTATTCTCAATAAACTCTGTGTCGCTGACCGGACACAGGCTGCTGTGCGTGCTTTGCGGGCTGGATTAGTACCGTAAGCAAGTTAAGTAGCCATCATAAACTGCTTACAAGAACACATGAAAATCTTTCTTCCTCAGTCCCCAGTGGTAACATAGCTTATGTTACCCTGAGCTTGCCGTTGGCGTAGCCTCTCGTAGATAAGGGTCGAATTGTCCAAAGTCCCTAAAGGTGGTTAACTGGGACAAAGATTTATTAAGAAATTGTTACACAGTTTAGTACAATGACATAATTGACAAACAAATAAGTATTTTTTCTCATATACATGATAGCGGATCAATTTCCCTGGCTTACCGCGATTGTCTTGCTGCCACTAGTTGCTTCCCTGCTCATCCCTGTGCTGCCTGATAAAGATGGCAAGCGCGTGCGGTGGTATGCACTGGGTGTAGGTATTGCAGACTTTGCCTTGATGTGCTACGCCTTTTGGAAGCATTACGATGCCAGCAGTGCTAGTTTTCAAATGGTAGAAAGTTATGCCTGGGTGCCTCAGTTAGGTTTTAACTGGGCGGTATCAGTTGATGGACTTTCAGCGCCACTTGTGCTCCTAGCAGGATTTGTCACCACACTCTCGATATTTTCGGCTTGGCAAGTTGATCACCGACCCCGCCTATTCTATTTCTTGATGCTGGTGCTGTATTCCGCACAGGTAGGGGTGTTTGTTGCCAAAGACTTGCTGCTATTTTTCATTATGTGGGAAGTAGAGCTGATTCCTGTCTACCTACTAGTCTGCATTTGGGGTGGGCAAAGGCGTCGTTATGCGGCTACTAAATTCTTATTGTATACCGCAGCGGCTTCTATATTTATTTTAGTGGCAGCCCTCGCAATGGGTCTATACGGCGGCGGGAATATGACATTTGACATCACCGCCCTCGCTAGTAAAGAATATCCGCTTGGTCTACAACTGCTACTTTATGCAGGATTGCTGATTGCATTTGGTGTCAAGCTTGCTGTTTTCCCCATGCATACTTGGTTACCTGATGCTCACGGTGAAGCATCGTCTCCTGTATCGATGATTTTAGCTGGTGTGCTGCTGAAAATGGGCGGATACGGACTAATTCGCCTGAATCTTGAGTTGCTCCCCGATGCACACATTTACTTTGCACCGGTTTTAGCCATTCTGGGTGTTGTCAACATTATCTATGGTGCATTGAACTCCTTTGCTCAGACTAATATGAAGCGGCGTTTGGCTTATTCGTCGATTTCTCATATGGGGTTTGTGCTGCTTGGAATTGCCTCCTTCACTGATTTGGGAATCAACGGCGCGATGTTGCAGATGATCTCGCATGGTTTGATTGCATCGGTGCTGTTCTTCTTAGCTGGTGTTACTTACGATCGCACCCACACAATGGTAATGAAAGATATGGGCGGTATTGGTCAAGCCATGCCTAAAGTCTTTGCCCTGTTTACAATCGGAGCAATGGCATCCCTAGCGCTTCCCGGTATGAGCGGCTTTGCTGGCGAACTCTCAGTATTCGTTGGTATGACAAGCAGTGACGTTTACAGTTCGACTTTCTGCACCGTTACGGTTTTTCTCGCCGCAGTTGGAGTTATCCTAACGCCGATTTATCTACTTTCTATGCTGCGAGAGGTATTTTATGGGAAAGGTGCAGCACTCCTATGCGACATTAATAATGCAGGCTTGGAAAATCAAGAAGATCAGGGAACAGTTTGTTTTGGTACAGACTGTCTCGTGCCAGAAGATGCAGTCTACGATGATGCTAGACCCCG
The DNA here is from genome assembly GCF_047228265.1 of Nostoc sp. UIC 10607. Lineage (NCBI taxonomy): Bacteria > Bacillati > Cyanobacteriota > Cyanophyceae > Nostocales > Nostocaceae > Nostoc > Nostoc sp. UIC 10607. Next base: position 69,351 of record NZ_JBIQNW010000022.1, read on the forward strand.
TGAGGTGTTTATCGCTGCCTGTTTTCTGCTGATGATTATTGGTATTGGTTTTTATCCCAAGATGGCGATGCAGATGTACGATGTCAAGACCGTTGCAGTCAATGCTAATCTTCGCCAGTCTTATGCCATAATCTCGCAAACAAATCCCCAGATTTATGCTAAGGGATTCTTGGCTCCACAAATTTCCGAGGTTGAGGCAGCGCCTGTTTTAGGAACTTTGAAGTAAGCTTTTTAAAAGCTATTTCTTCTGGGGAAAAGAGCGATCGCTAACTTCGATAACTTCTAGATGAATTAGAGATAAACACTGGTGTATACACAGTGTTTATCTTTTAATTATCAAATTACTACTTTATACATCAAACTTGGGAAACTGGAAACTGCACCTCTGTGACATATACATCGTGATCTTGATCTTTGCAACCAATTATATAAACTTCACGGTTAGCGCCGTTAATTTTATAGCCGTTAGCTTCAATCCAAGAGACTAAGGCAGCATAAGCTTCTTCTTGCTGACTAAAACTCAGGTGGCCAATTAGGAGTGTGTGTTAGTTCGAGCTTAATACCATCTGGATCTAAAAAGTACAAAGCGTAGTAACCCGGCAAATAATCGTATTCAGCAGGAGGATCTAAAATCTCTACTCCACGTTCCATAAGATATTGGTAAAGCCGATCCACTTCTTCTCGACTATCTGCACTAAAAGCTAGATGATGCAATCCAGGAGAATAGCGATCGTGATTTTTATTGAGCGATTGCGGATTTGCTGGGGAAATGGTGATGACGCCATTAAAGCTTGCCCAAAGTATTAAATGCTCTGTTTTTTCTCCTTGTTCATAACCCAAGAATCCAAGTAGAGTATTGTAAAAAGCCTCAGAGCGCTTCAAATTGGATACAGTTAGTGCTATATGATTGATAGCTCCCAGTTTCATCATTTTTTGCCTCATATCGGTAGCTCTTTAGATTACACACTATCCCGTAAGGGCAGAATCAACAGCGATATTGAGACCAATTTTAAAGATAGTTCTAAAAGCCGTACATCATTAGTTATCACAAAATCCACTTTTCTTAATTACGAATTACGAATTACGAATTACGAATTAGTATTACATGAGATGCTGGTTGATGATTAGTGAGTTTTACCAATGTCTGTTGTTTCTGCCATCACTGTTACTGTTCCCGCCACAACTGCGAATTTGGGGCCTGGTTTTGATTGCATCGGTGCAGCATTAAAGCTGTATAACGAGTTCAAGTTCACTCGCCTAGAAGAGGGTGGGTTAACTATTCATGTCACGGGTAAGGAAGCTGAACGAGTCCAAACTGATGAAAGTAATCTCCTTTACCAAGCGTTTGTCAAGTTCTATCAACATATAGAGCAGACACCGCCAACTGTGAAAATAGAGATTAAGTTAGGTGTCCCGTTGGCGAGGGGTTTGGGTAGTTCGGCGACAGCAATTGTTGGTGGGTTGGTTGCTGCTAATCAACTCGAAGGTGCGCCTATAAGTCAGTCGCAGGTGATGGAGTTAGCGATCGCAATGGAAGGACATCCTGATAATGTAGTTCCAGCTTTGTTGGGAGGATGTCGTCTGGCTGCTACCAGTGGCGCCGCTTGGGAAATTTGTGATATTCCCTGGCATAAAGATGTTGTACCAGTTGTAGCTATTCCTAATTTTGAACTTTCTACTTCAGAAGCGCGGGGCGTTCTCCCCACTGAGGTGAGTCGCGCTGACGCGATTTTCAATACAGCACATTTGGGGTTATTGTTGCGCGGCTTGGAAACTGGTAACGGACAATGGTTAAAGACAGCTTTACAAGATAAGTTGCATCAGCCCTATCGCAAAGCTTTGATTCCTGGTTATGATGCTCTTAACATCGCAGCTGTTAGTGCTGGTGCTTATGGTATGGTAATTAGTGGTGCGGGGCCGACACTGTTAGCTTTGGCAGATAAGTTACACTCAGAGGCTGTGGAGGCGGCGATGTTAGCTGCTTGGGAAGAAGAAGGAATTACAGCCGAGGTGCGATCGCTTTCTCTCGATACCCAAGGCGCAAAAAGCTTTTAAAAAATCCGATGACTATTTTACTCAGCACTTAAAACTCGATTTATGGAGCAAATTCAGGCTGAAATGGCGGCGCTTAACTCTCAAATTCAGATTCTTTTAGAAGAACGCGCTGCACTCACTATTAATAATGTAATCTCTGGCGAGAATGATTCACCTCAAGCAATGGTGGAAGCTTACCGCCGTCAAGCTAGGGAAAATGCCCAATTATCAGTTGAACTCCAAGGCATAGACGCGGCGATCGCAGCCCTGGAAGGCCAGATAAAACAAAAACAAGGTAAATTAGTGCGATCGCAAGTTGCATCAAAAGAACTTATCCAACAGCAGCAGCTAGAAGAAGCCAAAGAAGTAGCACAGGTTCATGCTCAACGCATTAATCAACTAGCAAGTGAACTTGCGGCAGAAGTCCGTTTTCTAAAGGCTTGTGCCAATCAACTCAGTCCAATGTATTGGCAGATTTATTACAAGCCCTTCATTACTGGGTTCAAGACAATCTCCGTTCCTTATGTCCGCTCTGATGGGGAAGTGTGGACAATTGTCAACCGGATTGTTTAATGCTTTAGCTTTTTCGTTTGTATGCAATACATTGACCTCTCTCCTAAAAGGGAAGGGGCTGGGGATTAGGTCTATGACTCAACTTAGGTAGACTAAATAGCCCTGACAATTGGGCTAGAAAATATGACGGTATTGTAACGGTGGCTTTAGCTGCCGTTTTTTGTTGACGTTGCAAAAGTTTACATTTAGAATGGAATCGGCAAAATCCGATAAGTATTTATTCTTATTTATCCTGATAATTTGGAATTTGATGAGTATATATTCTTATCTATGCCAAAAATTTAAGATTCTAGGGTTAAGGAATGTTTACAAAAGTATTGATTCCTTAATATAATGAAATTAAAAGCGAGAAGGCAAATTTATTGTCAGAAGTGATGAATGCTATTGAATTTCCCTGGCTAACAGCCATAATCCTCTTACCCTTGGTGGCTGCCTTAGCCATCCCCTTAATCCCAGACAAAGAAGGCAGAACTGTGCGGTGGTATGGTCTGGGAGTTGCGATCGCTGACTTTGCACTGATGATTTATGCCTTTTGGTACAAGTACGACTTCCAAAGTTCAACACTCCAACTTGTAGAAAACTATCCTTGGATACCGCAGTTAGGTTTGCATTGGGCTGTGGGGGTTGATGGTTTATCGATGCCCTTGCTGCTTCTAACAGGCTTAATAAATACCCTCGCAATATTCGCGGCTTGGAAAGTTACCACCAAGCCGCGATTATTTTATGGTTTGATGTTAGCGATGTACAGCGCCCAACTTGGCGTATTTGTCGCCCAAGATTTGCTGCTGTTCTTCCTGATGTGGGAAATCGAGTTAGTGCCGGTTTACCTGCTGATTTCAATTTGGGGAGGACAAAACCGCCGTTATGCAGCTACCAAATTCATTCTTTACACCGCCGCCGCATCAATATTTATCTTGATTGCCGGTTTTGCAATGGCATTCTCTGGAGATACCGTCACCTTCGACATGGCGACTCTAGGAATGAAAGAATACCCCAAAACCTTGGAATTGTTGGTTTATGCAGGTTTCTTAATTGCCTTCGGTGTGAAGTTACCAATTTTCCCTTTACACACTTGGCTACCTGATGCCCACGGTGAAGCATCAGCACCCGGTTCGATGATTTTGGCTGGTGTGTTGTTAAAAATGGGTGGTTATGCCCTCATCCGCTTCAATGTGGAAATGTTGCCCAATGCCCATGTGACTTTTGCCCCAGTACTGGCAATTTTGGGTGTAGTGAATATTGTCTACGGCGCTTGCTGTGCTTTTGCCCAAACCAATCTCAAACGCCGCTTGGCTTACTCTTCAATTGCCCACATGGGGTTTGTGCTGATTGGGATTGCCTCTTACACAGAACTGGGTATAAGCGGTGCAGTGTTACAAATGGTTTCCCACGGCTTGATTGCTGCTAGCTTGTTCTTCCTTTCTGGCGTAACTTACGATCGCACCCACACCTTGATGATGGATAAAATGGGCGGAATGGCTAAGGTAATGCCCAAAACCTTTGCTCTGTTTACCATTGGGTCAATGGCTTCTCTCGCTTTACCCGGAATGAGTGGTTTTGTGGGTGAGTTGATGGTATTTCTCGGTATCGCCACCAGTGATGTTTACAGTTCCAGCTTCAAGGTTGTAGTCGTTCTGCTGTCAGCAGTTGGCGTGATTTTGACACCCATTTATTTACTGTCGATGCTGCGTCAAGTGTTCTACGGTGAGCAAAGTCAAGAGTTGCACTTGGATACTGTAATCTCTGATGTCAAACCCCGCGAAATATTTATTACCGCTTGTTTGCTGCTTCCTATCATCGGTATCGGGTTTTATCCCAAATTGGCAACGCAGACTTATGATGTGAAAGCGGTGGAATTAGCCGCCCATGCTCGTGAAGTTCTACCAGTCGTTGCTCATCAGCAACCATCAAGTCTGTACTCGCGGATTTTCTCTGCACCAACATTGGCTACTTCTCAAGTTGAAAGTTCAATTAACATTTCTGAGTAAATTAACTTCCCATTAAGGGGTCTGCAAGTAAATTCTAAATTATTAGGGCAATAAAGGGGTAGTTAGATAACTACCCCTAACATTTTGGCTTTTTGGAGGGGCGTTCAGGTGCTAAACTTTTCGTGATTTAGGATATAGCCAAGAACTAAACAAACGGCTAACTCTAGGCATGACAACATAGGTTAATAGCAAAACCATAGTAATGGTAATGATCAACGAAATAATTAAGGGAGGTAAGCCGCGAAGCAGGGGCGTTATAAATGTATTCAACAAATTAATCAACACAAATACAGCTCCCCAAGTTAGCAATGCTGTTTTATAGCGCGGTGGAGTTTTCAGTGGTTGACCGGGAAGAGAAAACCAAGCTTCTAATCCACAGATTTGTTGAACATCAGGATCGGATTCCACCAAATGTTTACCTTGATTCAGCCAATATTCGCGATCGCGCGATGTCATCCACACCTTTAAATTTTCATAACCGTCAAACCGGAAGATAATCACGTATTCATTTCGCACTCCAAGTTGGGGACGAATCACGTTTGTTCCCAGATGACCTATATAGGTTCTGGCAACTCTGGTAATATCTTTCAACCAAGCTTCGTAAGCGCTTTCGCATCCTGGCTTTACAACTTGTGTAATGACCACGGTTACAAATTGCTCGTCCTGTTCCATCTCCATTAGTTATGTCACCATCAAGTTAATAGTTGTAAGTTTTTGCAACCGTAGCATGGTTGAGTCATTCTCAAATTAAGGAATACCCAGTTTTTCCAACTTCAAGCCGAACAACATTAGCAGGAACGACACCAGTAGGTGGAGGTAAAAACATTCCACCATTAGTTACAACATAAATCGCGGTGTTCTCGCTCTCTGTTTGACCAAAAGCCACAGCTGTGCTACCAATTACACCTGACTCGGCTTGAGCAATGATAGTAGTAGTGCGATCGGGCGCAATTCGTATCACACTGTTGTAAATGTGCGTTGCTCCATAAAGGTTGCCTTCCACATCAAAGGCAAAGTCATCAATATTAGTTTGCTCAACAAAAATTTCCGGCTCACCTGGTTTATTAGCAGTATCAACAGGAATCCGCAACAGCAACATTTTTTCTGTATTTGAAACGTAGAGGAAATCACCAAAACGCTTCAAACCATTAGCAGCCGGAAACACGCTCTCCGAATTGCTACGAGCAAGCATTGGATGTTCTAGCCAAATTGATCCACGGCGTTGAGCAACATCAATCAGCCAGATTGCACCACGATAGGAATCTGCTGTCAAATACTGAGTGTCGGAAAGTGGGGTGATGCCATTGAGAAACATTGCGTCTGGCAGTGTCAGCAACGTTTCCACCGTGCTATCACTTTTAACTAAAGAAACCACGGGTATAGAATCAGCATTCCAGCCTGTTGCCACCAGATCGCCGTTGGTAGTGAAAGCAAGACCACTTACTTTGCCTTCAACGGTGGCATGAATTTGCTGATTGCCATCTGCGGTAATGCGAACAATTTCACCAACTTCGTGATTGCTTACAAAAATTGTGCCATCTGACGCGTAGGCGTAGCCCGCCGCAGGTATCGCTAGATTTTCTAAAAAAGTATTAACAGGAAACGAGGTAATAATTTTAGCAGGTGCTAATTCAATCGGCTTATCTGCGTAAATAGACGGTAAATCTGCGGAATTTCCCATATTAACCTACCATTGTAATTGAATGGGGCCACCAAACTTTCGCATCTCTGCAAAAAACAGTCCTTGCGCTCCTCCATCGGGAAGTGTTGCTAAATAGACAGCAGTTTCGGCTCCTTCTTCTGCCGTGAACGGGGCATCATCTCCCCCCATATCTGTCTTCATCCAACCCGGCGAATAGGCATTTACGAGAATATTAGTACCTTGGAGTTCCTTGGCGAGAAGCACGGTTAGTCCATTCACTCCCACCTTTGAGAGTCGATAAGAAGGCGCTAAAGGGTAGTAATCAGTGGGAACTGATACCAGAGATGCCATTTCCGTTGAGATATTGACAATGCGACCGTAGTTTTGCACCTTCATCAACGGAATTAATGCTTGAGAAATTCTGAGTACCGCTAGAACATTGGTTTCAAAGGTCGATCGCATCGTTTCCAGTTGCACAGTTAGTAAGCTGGACTCCTCCGGCTTAGTTGTGGGATTCACGCCTGCATTATTGACCAGAATATCTACCTTGCCGTAAGTTTCACGCAGCCATTCTGTAAACTGTTGCACACTTCCATCATTCGTGACATCCAGCGTGTGATAGTCAACATCAAGCCCTTCACTGGTAAGCTGCTGTTTAGCAGCAAGACCATCTGTTTCATTACGACTCGTCAGAATTACGCGGTTGCCAATTTGGGATAATTGACGGGAAATAGCATATCCTAGCCCTCGATTACTGCCTGTTACCACAGCAATCCTTTTTTGAGTCGTCATTTTTATGACCTTGAAACTGGTTTTGATTGTACTTTACTGAGATGCAATGAATTAAGCAAGTCGATTGCAGCAATGTATTCAATCAATGATTCTGACTTACTTCAAACTCGAAGCTTGCCGTCCACCTAAGCGTTGTTCTGACGCTGTAGGTAAGACATTGACAGAGATAGTTGCATAAACACCCTGTTTTTGACCACCTATAATCAGGCGAATAAAATCTCCCAAGCCTTCTATCAATCGAGCATTACGTAAAACACCAGAATCTACTGCTAAAAATCCGATTTCTTCAGCAAGTCTCATCACTGTTTTTCTGGCTTGTTCATCATCTCCTGCAACAAAAACAGAAACTCCATAATCCTTTAGTGGTTCAGGTGCTAATTCAAAGACTTCCTGCGCCATAGTATTAAAAGCTTTTACCACCCGCGCTTGAGGTACATCTTTAGCAAGCTTTTCGGCTAGGGATTCTACTATTGGTGGATAAGCAAATCCTTCAGGAATATCCTGATTATTACAATCAATAATAATTTTACTGTCGAGAACTTCAGGATGAGAAAGCAACTGTTTTGGCATAATATTGCGTACTGTCCACAAAATTACATCAGCAAACGCCGCCGCCTGATCATTTGTTCCACCTTGCGTTCCGCGTCCTGCAAACTCTGCCGTTGCTTTTCCTTTTTCGGCATCACGAGAGCCAAAAAATACTTCATGCCCCTGCTCTGCCCAGAGTATACCTAGAGAGCGCCCCATGTTTTCACTGCCAATAATTCCAATCTTCATGAGTTAACCCTCATTTCACCGTAGATTGTGAAAAGATTATAGTTAAAGCAGGTGAAGTAGCCACAAAGCAATTATGACCACCAACTTACCTGTAGCCACAGAAATTATACCAGTGGTTTTGCAATTGCAACCTGCGATCGCACTAACCGAAGATCAGTTTTATGAGTTTTGTCAACTAAACGGTGATTTTCGCATTGAACGTAATGCTGCTGGAGAATTAGTGATTATGCCCCCTACTGGTTCCGAAACTGATCAACATAACTTTGACATTATTGTTCAGTTGGGTATTTGGACAAAGCAAGATGGTACAGGTGTAGGGTTTGGTTCCAGTGGTGGGTTTACTTTGCCTAATGGTGCGGTGCGATCGCCAGATGCAGCGTGGATAAAACGCGATCGCTGGGAAGCCATACCACCAGAACTGCGAAAAAAATTTGCACCTATTTGTCCTGAGTTTGTGATTGAATTGCGTTCTGAAACTGATAACTTGCGAATTTTGCAAGATAAGATGCAAGAGTATATTGATAATGGGACACAACTTGGTTGGTTAATTGATAGAAAACAGCGCCGAGTTTTTATTTATCGTTCTAATATTGCGGTTGAGGTATTAGATAATCCTAAGACACTTTATGGTGAACCTTTGCTACCTGGGTTTGTTTTGAATTTAAGTCAGGTTTGGTAGGGAGTAAGCTAGTTTTATAGTGCCGATCCAACATTACCAAGTTCGGCTGATTGTTTTCGATCCAGAAGAGGAGGCGAATGCCTACGGCATACTTCGTGAACGTAAAATGGCAAAAGTAGAACAGTACCGTCAACTTATTCAAGAACTGTTGCTAGCTTACAGCGAAATCAAAGCCAGCAATGAAGAAGTCGAAGCAGAAGTTATTTTTGATAGAGAACGCGATCGCTACCAAGTTGTTCATGCGGGGTGGTCAAATAAGCGCCGCGTATATGGCTGTGTTTTGCATTTGGATATTAAAAATGAAAAAATTTGGATTCAACACGATGGTACAGAAGGAGGTATTGCCAATGAACTTATTAGTAGAGGCATACCCAAAAAAGACATCGTTTTGGCTTTTCATTCCCCCTTTAAAAGACAATTTACCGAGTTCGCTGTTGGTTAAGATGGCTGAAGGTTGAAAGGAACCCAATCACTTAGATAAATAGCGGTGCGTAGACGTAGCACGTCATAGACATCGCCTTCATTTTGACCAAAAGCCGGTTGTGCTACCAATTACACTTGCCTCGGCTTGAACAATAGTGCAGTTCGGTCAGCACCAAGACTTATTCAGCTTACGAAGTGAAAACATGAACCTCCAATGTAACAAAGCTCTTCAATATAGCCACGATTGTGTAAAAAAAAATCTCTTAAGCTTATTAAGCCTACTTCATCTGTTATGGGTAATAAACTTATAGTGTCATCTTCTTCTAGCTCAAGACGTTTAATAAAAGGCTGAGTGTTTTGCTCTATAGTTATTTCAAATAGGGAGTACTCTATGCCATGTTTGTGCATCATCTGAAGTTCATATAATTCTTCTTCTTTAAAGTAAAGTTTTTGCTTATAAAAAATATCCAAAGGATTATTTTTATTAAAAATTGAATCTACGTTAGGAAAAGTATGTCCATCCCATTCAAGAGAACCCACCAGAATAATTGTTTTGTTTGGTTCTCCTGGAATTTGAGCCACTATTTCAAGAGTTGGCAAGTAAGAAACACCTCTACAGAAATAGTTATATAGGCTAAATAATATATCATAGCCATAATAAATTCTAAAATTTACAGTAGCTTCTCTGCTTACAGATTCTACTTGTTTAAAAAACCAGTCAGACCCAATTTGCCATAAATCATTTCCATATAAAAAATGCTTTAATCCTTCAGAAGTTGCTTTCCATGAGGGTTGAATTTTAGGTGTGGTAACTGATGTATAAATAACAGAATTGCCACCTTCAAAACTGATAATCTCTTTGATAATTTCCTCATCATTTATTAATAAATTTTTAAATAATTGATTACCTGGATAAATTTTATTAATATGCCACCCATTAGACATCATACCTTGAAGTTTTTCAGATGTGCCTACTTCCATAGTGTCTATTAAACCTATTAGCCTATTAGTAATTTCAGACAAAGCTTCTTCTTCAAATAAAGGTTTAATATGTATATCTTCATCTTCATTATCAAACTCATAACTATCATCATCAAGCATATTCAGGTTTTTTTTAATCCTCTCTTTTTCTGAAGCTTTAAATATATCAAGAACTAAGTATATAGCAAAAGGATATATTACATTTTCAGAATCACCCTCGTAATTTATGATCAAAACGTAATAATTTGTTATCTCTAGCTCTCTTAAAATATCTTCTAGCTTTTCTATGGCTATCTCTCTATTCTCAATGATTTCATACAAGAAAATATTGTGTCTTGGAAAGATAAATTTTTCTTCCCCCTCTGGAGCCAACTGTACAGATTTTTTACCTATAGGTATCCCTTCTTCATTAACTATGAGTTGATAGCCATCTATTTGATAATCAACAACCCTTGAAAATTCCGAAAATGGCACAAGTAATTCATGCCAATCAGTAGAAAGTAGAATACATCTACACTTGTGAGTAGCCAGACCATAATTCGTTTTAAATAAAGCCATATATTTTTGAAGTTCATGTAGAGCTTGCCTAGCAGTTTTGTCATTTTTTTTAATTTCAATAATGACAAAAAATCCAAATTTATCTTTTGCCAAAATGTCTATACGACCACCAGCACCAAGACTATTTTCAAGGCTAAACTCCTTCTTAATAAATTTCAAATTAGGTTCTACAATATCTAAATTCTGTGTTAAAAAGTCTCGAATATCTGCTTCATTTATCATAATTATCTACCCTACATTTTGTGATTACCAAAAAAATCGGGACTGAGAAATAAATCTCAGTCCCGATAAAAAAGCGGGCTAACCGCTATTGATATGGTTAACCCGTGCAGCTTTGGGAACGCGCAGAGTAATTGTTATTGCAATACCAACTTCACATTGGCGTTTTGCAGACCGCGCTGTTTTACTTCAGCCAAAGTTTTGTTAACAGCATACTTTTGGTTGATTGAGTTGATCAACTCGGTTTGGTTGTGCTTCTTAGCAACGCCCCACAGGTCAGCAATTAGGTCAAAAGAACCATCGCTATTGCGAGACCAGCCGAGGTCATATTCGCCATCCAACATAGCAACGATGTCAGAACGGACACGCTGACCGTTATAACCACGGACATCAGCTTCAGTCTTTACGCTGATACCGAGGTCGCGCAAGGAAGCCTTGAGGATTTCGGCATCGGTGATTTTGGTACGCAGGGTGCTAAAGTGAGACATTTGGGTTTCCTCCAATGAGAAGATTGAGAAAAACGACAACGGTTTGTTTTGGGCGAAGCCGCGTTAGCAGGATGCGGCTTTTTTTATAACTGCTAGCATTCAGAGCTAGCCTTTCCCCCTGGGATGGCAGAGGAAAGCTTTAGAACTCCATTCGCTGATATTCAGCTACGGAGGATGCTGCGGGGCGTGCGCGCTGTCTGGCCCAATCTCTCAGAGCCGTTACTTGTTCTTGCATCGTTCGAGACAGCGGCAATGTTGCCTTCAGTGCAGCAATAATATCTAGTTGGGTGAACTCCCGATCTTGGGCAAAAGCTTCATACATTGCCGCAACGATCGCTTGCTCAACTTCTGCCCCAGAAAAGCCATCAGACATCTTGGCTAGTTGCTCAAGATCGAATCTAGAGATGTCTTCACGGCGCTTAGTCAGGTGGATATTGAAAATATCCTGCCGTTCTTCTGGTGTTGGCAGATCCACAAAGAAAATTTCATCAAAGCGTCCTTTCCTCAGAAACTCGCCAGGTAAGCGTTCTACTCTATTGGCGGTTGCCATCACGAACACTGGAGATTTCTTATCTTGCATCCATGTGAGGAAAGAGCCAAAGATTCTGCTTGATGTTCCCCCATCAGAGTCGGAGGAACCTCCACTACCAGCAAAGGATTTATCCAATTCATCGATAAACAAAATCGCTGGGGAAATAGATTCTGCTGTCTTCAGGGCATTCCGCAAGTTTGCCTCACTTCGTCCCACCATTGAGCCGTCGTAGACTCGCCCCATATCCAACCGCAAAAGTGGTAAACCCCACAGTCGGGAAGTAGTTTTGGCAATCAATGACTTACCACAACCGGGAACTCCTAAAATTAACATCCCCTTTGGTTGAGGCAAACCATATTCTCTCGCTCTTTCTGTAAAAGCGTTAGAGCGTTGCTTGAGCCATCTTTTTAACTCTTCTAGGCCACCTACAGCATCAATGGTTTCATCTTCTTCAATGTATTCTAAGATTCCATTGCGCCGAATTAGTTGTTTTTTCTCAGATAAAACGATATCTACTTCATCTTCCGTCAAACGCCCTGTAGTTACCTGCGCCTTTCGGTAGACTTTCTCAGCTTCATCTTTAGTTAGACCTAAAGCTGCTCTCAGAAGTTTTTCTCTGGCTTCTGTTGTCAACCGCCGACCACGATTTTGGTCTACGTGCTGAGTCAGTACTTTATTCAACTCCGCCATATCTGGCAGTGTAAAGTCGATAACAACAACTTCTTTTTCTAACTCTATAGGTACTTGTTGCATCGGCGACATCAAAATGATGTTCTTTTGCGTACCTTTAAAGCTAGCGATCGCATCACGTAACGATCTGTTTGTTGCAGGCGCATCAATAAAGGGGTGTAAATCTTTAAGAATAAATATACTAGGTTCTTTCTGCCGGATTATCCACTCAATCGCCGCCTCTGGAGACACCGTATTATGTTGGGTGACATTCCGAGGTTGACCATACTCCACAATGCCGTGTGTTACTGTCCAAACAAATACTCGGCGCTGGGGCTTTAACAACTGGGCGATCGTGGAAACTGCTTGCTCAGCCCGCTCTTCCTCGGAGGTCACAAGGTAGATTAAAGGGTATTGAGCTTGAATTAGGATATTGAGCTCTTCTTTCATACATCGACCTACTTGAGACCTTATAGAGACAGTAGAGACATTGCTTCTGGTAAAGACAACCGAATTATGAATTATTTATTCATGATTCCTATTTATCTAGCAAGGAACTAACTCTTCCTCACCCTTGGGATTGGTTTCATCTTCATCCATTTCATCAATGGAAAGATGTTCTTGACCAACTACCCCTGGTTGATTGCCTAAAGTAACCAGTTCCCCATCACGTAAGACTAGCGAGCTATCACAAGTTGGGCATGAATAAACTCTATGAGTCCGCCCATAAGAAGAATCTTCTAACTCGTCAACTAATTCTGAATGAGACAGGTAAAAACCAAGGGCACGTTCGGCAAGTTCTGACATTGGCTCAGAATCTACTGCTGAACGAATCTTCAGTTTTCTGTGCAACTCTGGCGATAAATACAAAGTGACCTTTTGCTTAGTTTGCGTTTGCATATAACTCTTTAACGGTCTTACCCGGGTATGTATATCAAGGTATCGGTTCTTTTCTTGCTTGTCAAGACAGCAAAACGTTTTGACGCTAGTTTTGTTACATTTTTTTACATTAGAGGCGGAAATACAGTTGGGTATTGTCTTTTTACCAGGGCCAGCACTTTTGCCACATAAAAAGTCTTTTATCAAAGCTGTTTAAAAAACCAACAGAAATTAATAACTTGGGTGTGTGATCTTCTGGTTAAGGGAGCAGCTAAGATTTCTACCAGAACATGAATTAGCGATCGCTAATTTAATAATTGCCTGAGTTGGCTTATTTTTTCACTATTTGTAGCGTAAGCGGATTAAAGTTGAACACCTTTCCGGTTGTAAACAACTGATATCCACAAGAGATGCCAGCGAATGACATCCAGCATAGAAAAAAGTGATACAGAGCCGATTACAACACCACTGGCGATGAATAGAGCAATTCCTATGCCAATCAACACCCATCCCAATTTCCGATTATCGCGCCCACCCCAATTTAGAGCTACTACACCTCCCATACACAGCAAAATTCCAGGTGTACTGCGTAAGTAGACGCTCACATAAATACTTGTACTTAAAAATGTAATGCCTGCTAGGATTAGCCCTAAGCCAATAAGCTTACTGGCAAAGATTACTTGATCTACCTCTTCTTTACTGATGGTAGAGGCTGAAATTTTTGTCGGCGCAGAGTTTGGCGTAGGATTTTTTGTGGCAGATACAGAGGGCTGCTGCACCCTAAACATAAAAGTTATTTTCTCACCCTGCCCAAACGAAATTCTGTCTTTTGGATGCAGTGGACAAAAAACTTGAGGTTGAAGTTTCGCACCATTAAGATACGTACCATTAGAACTGCCCAAATCGGTGATATGGTATTCATCCCCATTTACCCAAATTTGCGCGTGGATGCGAGATACTACATCCGAATCTGGTAAGCCAGAGATATCAATATCTGGTGGTTTTTGGTCGTTGGGCTTACCGATGTAAATTACAGAAAGATTCGGTGGAAATTGCAAAGATGTGTTGGTTTGGAAATGAAAAAGCTCCAAAGTTAGCTCGGCTGTCTGAGATGCGCTGGACATAGTTTGTGTGATAAAGCACCTTCTCTGAGCTTCCTCTACTGATAACTCAAAAGAGAATGGTAAATATCCTGAAAAAATATTCAATTTTTAATGAGCGCTCTTTAGGTGAAGTTTATTGAGCAGTTTACGGATTCGGGAATAGCTAGTAAATTGGCGAAGGTATTGATCTGAGTTTCTGGTACTTCTATAAAAATCAGTAACTTTGGCAAAATTTGTAATGTAAATGGCTACTGCTAGTAAAACCTGTAGTTTGGGACGAAGAATTTATAGGTTTGCCGCCAGCGTTAGCGGAGTTATTGCGCTGTTAGTAATCCTGTGGGGTTGTACTGCAAATGATTTTAACGCCGGAGCGATCGCCTGGAAAACTTACAGTAACTCTCGTTACGGCTTTGAATTTCCATATCCAAGTAACTGGACTTCTTTAGCTGTTCCAGAAAATGATGATGGAATTGCGTTTATTTCACCACAGGATAACACCGTGGAAATTCGGGGGTGGGCAAGTCAGCAACCACCAAATTCGATTGTTACAGAACAAGAGTCTGCGAAAAAGATAAATTCCAACTTTCAGACCGCCCAAGGAGTATCTGGGGTAATGGTTGTAGAAGTTGATGAACGAGTAGGTTCGATGACACTGACACTAATTCATAGTCAAGTAAAATACTACTGGCGGGGACGAAGCAAGAGCCAAGAATTTCAAAATTACTATCGTTTGTTTTATTACATTGCCGAGCAGTATCAGATTTCCAAGTTTTAAGGAATTGGGTATTGGGTATAGTTATTTTCTTTGTCCCCCTTGTTCCCCTTGTCCTCCTTGTCTCCCCACTCCTTCCCCAGATGCCTAAATCCATATCTCTCTCAGAATGATGATTGAGAGGGTACAGAAACCTGATAGATTTAGCTATCAGCGAGTAAAAACTGGTGAAGATGAAAGTCCTGGTTATTGGTGGTGATGGATATTGCGGTTGGGCAACTGCTCTTTACCTTTCCAATCGAGGTTATGAAGTTGGAATTTTAGATAGTTTGGTGCGGCGGCACTGGGATAATGAACTAGGTGTCGAAACTCTCACTCCGATCGCACTAATTCAGCAACGTCTCCAGCGCTGGCAAGATTTGACGGGTAAATCTATCGATTTGTTCATCGGCGATATTACTAATTACGAATTTCTCCATAAAACATTACAGCAATTTCAGCCAAATGCTCTGGTGCATTTTGGTGAACAGCGTTCGGCCCCATTTTCCATGATTGACCGAGAACATGCAGTTGTTACTCAGGTAAATAATGTAGTTGGTACGTTGAACTTGCTGTACGCCATGCGGGAAGATTTCCCCGACTGTCATCTGGTAAAGCTGGGGACGATGGGTGAATACGGTACACCCAACATTGACATTGAAGAAGGGTATATCACCATTGAACACAATGGACGCAAGGATACCCTACCTTATCCCAAGCAGCCCGGTTCAATGTACCATTTAAGCAAAGTCCATGATAGTCATAATATCCACTTTGCTTGCCGGATTTGGGGATTGCGGGCAACGGATTTAAATCAGGGTGTAGTTTATGGCGTCTTAACCGAAGAAACGGGGATGGACGAACTATTGATTAATCGGCTGGATTACGATGGTGTGTTTGGTACAGCACTAAACCGCTTTTGTATTCAAGCAGCGATTGGACACCCCTTAACTGTCTACGGTAAAGGCGGACAAACTCGCGGATTTTTGGATATTCGGGATACAGTACGATGTGTGGAATTAGCGATCGCTAACCCTGCCGAGGCTGGTGAATTCCGCGTATTTAACCAATTTACCGAGCAATTCAGCGTCGGCGACTTGGCATTGATGGTGAAAAAAGCTGGTAACACTATGGGATTGAATGTAGAAATCAATCACCTAGATAATCCCAGAGTCGAGAAAGAAGAACATTACTTCAACGCTAAAAACACTAAATTGCTCGATTTAGGTTTAGAGCCACATTTGCTCTCTGATTCTTTGCTCGATTCTCTGTTAAACTTTGCGATCAAGTATCAGAAACGAGTTGATCACAAACAAATTCTGCCCAAAGTCTCTTGGCATAGAACTTAGGATAACTGGCTTAAAAATAGTCGTCATATTTTGGCACAATATGACGACTATTTAATTGTGATTTATCATGCATAAAGCGCTATTCAGTTTAAGATTACGTAATCAACTATTAGCTGCTTACATCGAGGACATCTCAGACTTTGTACAAAAGCAGGGGCAAAATATTAAGTCTGGCTGTGCAGAATTGATTACAGTGCAGGAGACAGTTTACTCTGTGTTTGTTAGCAAAATAGATTCTTAAGCTGAGATTATTTGCCTGTACTGAATAGTTTTATATGAGAATTGCTCTATTTACCGAAACCTTTTTACCCAAGGTTGACGGCATTGTAACGCGCCTGCGCCATACTGTTGACCATTTACAGCGTAATGGTAATCAAGTGCTGGTGATTGCGCCTGATGGAGGCATCACAGAACACAAAGGCGCTAAAGTTTATGGCGTTACTGGCTTTCCTCTGCCATTGTATCCAGAATTGAAAATGGCACTTCCCCGCCCAGCCATTGGGTACGCCTTAGAAGAGTTCAAGCCAGATGTTATCCATGTTGTGAATCCAGCAGTTTTAGGTTTGTCTGGGATATTTTATAGCAAAATCCTCAAAATACCCTTAGTAGCGTCTTACCATACGCATTTACCCCAATATCTCCAGCATTACGGCTTGGGGATGCTGGAAGGTTTTCTTTGGGAACTGCTGAAAGGCGCTCATAATCAAGCAGCTTTAAATCTGTGTACCTCGACAGCAATGGTGGAGGAACTGACAGCACATGGTATTGAACGTGTAGATTTATGGCAACGCGGGGTGGATACTGAATTATTTCACCCAGATTTAGCTAGTGTAAAGATGCGATCGCGCCTATCAAAAAATCATCCAGAAAGTCCATTACTACTTTACGTGGGGCGGCTTTCCGCTGAAAAAGAAATTGAGCGCATCAAACCAATTTTAGAAGCAATTCCCGAAGCGCGGTTAGCATTGGTTGGGGATGGGCCCCACCGTCAAGCATTGGAAAAACACTTTGCTGGCACAAACACTTATTTTGTTGGATATCTCATGGGGCAAGAGTTAGGTTCTGCCTTTGCGAGTGCTGATGCCTTTATCTTTCCTTCCCGTACAGAAACACTAGGCTTAGTACTACTAGAAGCAATGGCGGCTGGCTGTCCGGTGGTAGCAGCCCGTTCGGGTGGGATTCCCGATATTGTGACAGATGGGGTAAATGGATATCTTTTTGAGCCAACAGCAGATGTTCAAGGAGCGATTGCTGCTACTATTCGCCTCTTAGAACAAAAACAACAACGAGACATCATCCGTCAAAATGCTCGCCAGGAAGCAGAGAGTTGGGGTTGGCCATCTGCCACCAGACAGCTACAAGATTATTACCAAAAGGTGATATTTTCTCAACAGTTGACAAAATAGGGGAGTGGGTAGAGACGCGATTAATCGCGTCTATCGGGAGATGAGGGAGACAAGGGGGACAAGGAACATAACCATGCCCCATGCCCAAAATCTAAAATTCCTATGACCGAAACAGACTCATGATACAAGCCCATTTCTTTTTTATGGGGATTATTGATTTTGAATTTTGAATTTTGAATTCGGAGCGAAGCGACGTGACACTCCCCAACCCTGGCAGCGTTTTGGCTACATTAACTGAACTTACTCAAGTTAATCGTACTCACGCCCTACTGCGTCGTGTTAAAGACTTATCTGTTAATGAATTTGTTTGCTTACTGGACTTCATAACTGCTGAGTTCCAGCAATTTCTTAGAGCCATTGAACTGATTAATAATGAAGCTCTAGAAACTATGTTGGAGAAGGTGCTAGAAGCTATCACACTCAAAATTGGTCAAATCCTGCAAGCAGAACACACAGCTATTTTTTTAGTTGACTATGACAAAGGTCAACTGTGGTCTAAAGTTCCCCAGGATAATACCCAAAAATTCTTAGAAATTCGGACTCCTATTACAGTAGGTATTCCCGGTCATGTTGCTAGCACAGGTCAATATCTAAATATATCTGAAACTTATACTCATCCCTTATTTAGCCCAGAACTTGAAAAACAAATGGGCTACAAAATCCATAATATTTTATGTATGCCTATTATCAGTAGCAAAAACCAGACTGTCGCGGTAGTGCAACTGGCTAATAAAACCGGGAATGTTCCGTTTAATTCTGATGATGAAGAACGGTTTCGAGACTTCGCTGCTTCTATTGGTATTATTCTGGAAAGTTGCCAATCTTTTTATGTAGCAGCTCGCAATCAACGAGGCGCAACCGCTTTGTTGCGGGCAACTCAGACGCTAGGGCAAAGTCTCGATTTAGAAGCAACTTTGCAGATAGTTATGGAGCAAGCTCGAATTTTAATGCAAGCAGACCGCAGCACACTGTTTTTATATCGTAAGGAGATGAGCGAACTCTGGACAAAAGTGGCAGCGGCGGCAGATGGCACAAACTTGATAGAAATTCGCATTCCCGTTAACCGTGGCATTGCTGGCTATGTGGCTTCCACAGGTGAAGCCTTAAATATTTCCGATGCCTATAAAGACCCCCGCTTTGACCCGACTACAGATAGAAAAACTGGGTATGTCACTCGCAATATCCTGTGTTTGCCAGTATTTAATTCTGCAAATGAATTAATTGGGGTCACACAATTAATTAATAAGCAACAAAACAGTTTTACTGCTTCTGATGAAGAGTTTATGCGGGCTTTTAATATCCAGGCAGGAGTTGCTTTAGAAAATGCCCGCCTGTTTGAAAATGTGCTGTTAGAAAAACAGTATCAAAAAGACATTTTACAAAGTCTTTCAGATGCTGTGATTTCTACAGATATGGCAGGACGAATTGTCACGATTAATGATGCAGCCCTGGAGTTACTAGGTTGTTCTATAAAAGACGTTAATAGCAAGAACAACAAGCTTTTGTGGGAACAAAATTTGATTGGTCGCCTAGTTTGGGAAGTTGTGCCGATTGAAAATCTCCAAATGCGGCTAGAAGATAGTTTAAAAACTGGAGCTAAACATTATGTTCCAGAGCAAAGTTTGATAGTGGGAGTTTCTCAAGTTAAGAGTGAGGAGTTAGGAGTTAAAAGTGAGACTCAACAATCGAAATTTAGGAATCAAGATTCAATCTTAGCAGTACGCGATCGCACTAATCCCAATGTTTTCATTCCCTGGAATCTACCCCTCACTCCTCAATCTGAGTTTCTCACCGCTGATGAGGTGCAAAAATTAGAACGCAGTACGAATCTCACTGTTAATCCCCTAACTAACCCAGAAGGCGGTGTCAGAGGTGGTTTAGTAGTGCTGGAAGACATCAGCCAGGAAAAACGGATGAAAACTACCATGTCCCGCTACCTAACGCCTCATGTAGCCGAACAAGTCATGGCTCTGGGGGAAGATGCTTTGATGGTGGGTGAGCGTAAGGAAGTAACTATCTTATTTTCTGATATCCGGGGCTACACAACACTTACAGAAAATCTCGGTGCAGCTGAAGTGGTATTGCTGCTCAATCAGTATTTTGAAACAATGGTGGAGGCGGTTTTTAACTACGAGGGTACTCTCGATAAATTTATTGGTGATGCCTTAATGGCAGTATTTGGGGCGCCGCTACCGCTGACAGAAAATCATGCTTGGAGGGCTGTGCAGTCAGCGTTAGATATGCGACAACGCTTAGAGGAATTTAACCAGCGACGAATTATCCAGGCCCAGCCACAAATTCGTATTGGCATTGGGATTAGTTCTGGGGAAGTGGTTTCGGGTAATATTGGTTCCCGCAAAAGGATGGATTACACCGTAATTGGAGATGGCGTAAATTTGAGTTCGCGTTTGGAAGCAGTAACTAAGGATTATGGTTGTGATATTCTCTTAAGTGAATTTACTTACCAGCTTTGCAGCGATCGCATTTGGGTGCGCCAGCTAGATAAAATCCGAGTCAAAGGGAAACACCAGGCAGTTAATATCTACGAGTTAATTGGCGATCGGAATACTCCTCTAGATGCCAAAACCCAAGAGTTTTTATTCCACTATCATACTGGACGCGCTGCTTATTTATCGCGCAACTTCTCACAAGCGATCGCCTGTTTTGAAGCCGCCAAATGCATCCAATCACAAGACCAAGCTGTTGATATCCACCTAGAACGTGCGCGTAATTATCAACAAACGCCGCCCCCAGAATTGTGGGATGGTGTCTGGGCAATGCTTACTAAGTAGTTTTAAGTCAAAGAGTTAGGAGTTATCAGTCCCTGTATCTTTGCGTCTCCACTTTAACCTTGAACCTCCCCCTGGTCATCCTGAAATGGGTCTTCACCAATTTTTAGCTCTTTTTTTGAGCGCTTCAACTGTTTCCATAGATCCTTTATTTGTTCGTAAGCTTCACCTGGAGGTAGTTTTCCACCTGTTTCTAGGTTGCAAATGTAGCTTACTCGTTGAGCAAATTCCTGTAGATTTGCATTAAAAACCAAGTTTTCTGGCTTTACCTGACCGTAGTAGCGACCACGAGGATAGAGAAAATCATCCTTGTTCACTATTTTGTTCTCCAATTTATTCAACTCTCCTTCTGTTTTGAATCTCTGAAGCTGAATCACTAGCTAACCTAATCTTTCTTTTGCCAGACTGGGGAAATCAAATCATCCAACCCCTTTTCCAATTAGTGATGCAGGAATTGGTTGATTCAGATTTTGAGACTAGAAGATGAAGCTTGAAATAGTTTTGTTGTAAATGTTACAAAACAAGTTTCTGTTAAAGTAACTAAAGAGAATATTTGATTGTCCTCCCGGTTGTCAATTTACCTCATCTTAAGTTATGCACTTCAAATTGTAGTTAACTTCAGTCGAAACCCTGAATTAGAAGCTATTAAAACACACCCGTATATTTTTGTAATTGTTTTTGCAAAAATAATTACAATTTTTTGCAGGTGAAACTACTGAGGTCAACATACTATGCACCAAAGCCAATTGTCGTCTGTTAAAAGTTAGAGATTTAGTTGTGAATCTTTAGCAGCTTTCTACTGACGATTGGCCCAAAAGAGGCAATGGAGAAAGGAGCGGGTTATTCTGAGGGAAAATCTTTCCTCTCTGCACCTCTGCCCAATTACTCGGGTCCTTAGATCCTCTTAAATAATCACCAATGGCTAATAGTTAATAACTAAAGATAAAATGGTGAAGCCTCAAAGGACAACTTTTGTCCATCGCCTAAAACTTTACCTGCCACCATGTCTGTTAATTCCAAGTTATACGAAGGCAAAGCAAAAATTCTCTATACAACGGACGATCCCGAAGTCTTGTTGGCCGATTTTAAAGACGATGCCACGGCGTTTAACGCCCAAAAGCGTGGCAGTATTCAAGGGAAAGGAAAAATTAATTGTAGCATTTCCAGCCAGCTTTTTAAACAGTTGGAGGCAAATGGTATAAAGACTCACTTTATTGACAGCCCTACCCCGAATCAGATGCGGGTTAAAGCAGTAAAGATTTTACCCTTAGAAGTAGTTATCAGAAATATTGCTGCTGGCAGTCTGTGTCAGCAAACAGGGTTACCAGTGGGTACAATTCTGAAACAGCCTTTGGTTGAGTTTTATTACAAAAACGATCAGTTAGGAGATCCTTTGTTGACACGCGATCGCCTTTACCTGCTAGAACTAGCTACTGCGGAACAAGTAGACGCAATTACACATCTAGCATTGCAAATCAACGAATTTCTCAATAACTTTTGGCAGCGGTGCGGTATTACCCTAGTAGACTTCAAACTAGAGTTTGGTTTGGACTCACGACAGCAGTTGCTCTTGGCAGACGAAATTAGCCCCGACACGTGCCGTTTGTGGGATATCGCAGAAGAGGACTCAAATCGGCGGGTAATGGACAAAGATCGCTTTCGCCGAGACTTAGGAAATGTAGAGGATGCCTACCAGGAGGTTTTACAAAGAGTGCTAAAAGCAGTAGAAACTACAAGTTAAACAGGTAAAAACCAAAAGGTAAGAAGGAATTATATTTGCCTTTTGCCTTTTGCCTTTTGCCTTGTAAAGTAAAAAAGCAAAAGAAAAAAATTATGTTTTGAGTTTTACCTTTGGCATGAGGGCATTATTGCCTTGTGATGGTGTGTGTGTGGTCGTGAAGAGGAATCATAAGTAAAATGCGTTTATCTCCCGTATTGCTGGCAGTAGTAGCAATTGCAGCCCCTTTGGGCGGTTCATTGAGTGCAAATGCAGAAACCGCCAACAGTTCAAAACAGACAACAGAAGTTTTGACACCAGAAACTAATCAGCAGCCAGAAAAGGACACTGGTCAGGGTGACTCTAGTAAAATTATAGAATCTCGGCCTAATTCCACAGGGGTTATGGAGGCGGATAAATCGCGCATTGTCGCAGTTTACCCTGCCAATCCAGCAGCGATGCCTGCGGCGGGCTACGCCTACGCGGCACCAGAAGTAATAGTGCCAATCTCCACAACGTCAACAACGGCACAAACCTCTCAAATAGATCCTAGCCCTACTCAACAGCCGTCTCCGTCTCCAGACATTCCACCGCCAGAAATTCAACAACCAACGCCTTCTCCAACTCTTGAGACTACTCCAGTCCCAGAAAATGTCAATCCACCAACAACGGAACCTTTATTACCTACAACTCCCGAACCATCTACCGCTCCTGATCTTCCATTGCCCGATGGTCAACAACGAACACCTGCCCCAAGCCCAGGCGCTACTCCCAGTCCCCAGAATGTTAACCCGCCGACAACTCCGGGAGACACTCAACCCAACGCAGCCCCAGAAGCCAATGACCCCCGCGTACTGGTATCGGAAGTAGTAGTTAGATCGCAAGCTGGGCAACTACCACCAGAATTGGAAGACCAAGTTTACAGAGTAATTCGTACCCAACCAGGGCGAACGACAACCCGCAGCCAACTGCAAGAAGATATTAACGCCATCTTTGGTACTGGCTTCTTCTCCAATGTTCAAGCAGCGCCAGAAGATACCCCTTTGGGAGTGCGGGTGAGCTTTGTTGTACAGCCTAACCCCGTCCTGAGCAAAGTTGAAGTGCAAGCCAATCCTGGCACTGGTGTTGCCTCCGTACTCCCAGCTAATACAGTGGATGAAGTATTTCGGGAGCAGTATGGCAAAATCCTCAACTTGCGTGACTTACAAGAAGGCATCAAACAGTTAAACAAACGGTATCAAGACCAAGGTTATGTGCTAGCTAACGTGATTGGAGCACCACAAGTCTCTGAAAACGGAGTTGTTACCTTACAAGTAGCAGAAGGTGTAGTAGAAAACATTAGAGTCCGATTCCGCAATAAAGATGGTCAAGAGACAGACGAGAAGGGACAACCGATTCGGGGACGCACACAGGATTACATCATTACACGAGAATTGGAGTTGAAGCCAGGACAAATATTCAATCGCAACACAGTACAAAAAGACCTACAGCGCGTGTATGGACTGGGACTGTTTGAAGATGTGAATGTGTCCCTTGACCCTGGTACTGACCCTAGCAAAGTGGATGTAGTAGTCAATGTAGCTGAACGCAGCAGTGGTTCGATTGCAGCTGGGGCAGGGATTAGTTCTGCTAGCGGACTTTTCGGAACAGTTAGCTATCAACAGCAAAACCTGAACGGTAGGAACCAAAAACTGGGAGCGGAAGTACAAGTGGGAGAACGGGAACTGCTGTTTGACGTGCGGTTTACAGACCCCTGGATTGCGGGAGATCCTTACCGGACTTCCTACACAACCAATCTTTTTCGCCGGAGTTCCATTTCGTTGATCTTTGATGGCAAAGATCAAGATATTAGGACATTTCAAGAGGGGCAAACAGATGAAGGCGATCGCCCCCGCATTCTCCGTCTAGGTGGCGGTGTTACCTTTACCCGTCCCCTTTCCGCTAATCCTTACCAAAGTTCAGTATGGACAGCCTCAGCCGGTTTCCAGTATCAAAGAGTTTCCGCCCGTGATGCCGATGGTAACCTCAGAAGAACAGGAGCGGTTTTTGACGATAATGGGAACCGCACCAGCGGCGAAATTCCACTTAGCTTCTCTGGTTCAGGTGAAGACGATTTAGTGCTATTGCAATTAGGTGCACAGCGCGATCTCCGTAATAACCCTTTGCAACCCACTAGCGGTTCTTATCTCCGCTTTGGTGTAGATCAGTCGGTGCCTATAGGACAAGGCAACATTTTACTTACCAGATTGCGGGGTAGCTACAGCCAATATTTACCCGTCCAATTGATTAGCCTCAGCAAAGGCGCACAAACCTTAGCATTTAATCTGCAAGCAGGAACCATCCTCGGTGACTTGCCACCCTACGAAGCCTTTACCATTGGTGGTAGTAACTCCGTTCGCGGTTATGAAGAAGGAGCATTAGGTAGTGGACGCTCTTATGTGCAAGCATCAGTTGAGTATCGGTTCCCAGTTTTTTCAGTAGTCAGCGGCGCACTATTTTTTGATATTGGCAGTGACCTGGGAACTAGTACCCAGGCAGCTGAAGTGCTCAATAAGAACGGAAGTGGCTACGGCTATGGTCTCGGTGTTCGCGTGCAGTCTCCATTGGGGCCAATTCGTATTGACTACGGTATCAACGATGACGGTGATAGCCGGATTAATTTCGGTATTGGCGAAAGATTTTAATTTGTCATTAGTCATTAGTCATTGGTCATTGGTGAATAACAAAGGACTAATGACAATTCTCTTTTCCTAATTAGCTTGCTAATTTTTACATTTACCTCAATACTGTTCCGATAAAGGGTTTAATGACATTTTTAGGGGAATATCAGGGATTCTACCAAAACAGACGATGAACAATACTAAACGACATATATTGACTTTTCGGCTATGCAACAGCACACTATAGCAGCCGAAATCATCCAAGTAGGGGTGGGACTGCATAGCGGTGTGAGTACCCAGGTGCGGATACTACCAGCGGAGGCGGGAAGTGGACGCTACTTTGTGCGGGTGGATTTACCGGATTTGCCGATCATTCCAGCCCAAGTTGGGGCAGTTAGTCACACTGTTCTTTCAACTCAGTTGGGTAAGGCTGAGATATCTGTTCGCACAGTAGAGCATTTATTGGCAGCACTTTCGGGTATGGGTGTGGATAATGCCCGGATTGAAATTGATGGTCCAGAAGTCCCCCTTTTAGATGGTTCAGCAAGTGTCTGGACAGCCAATATTGCCCAAGTTGGCTTAGTATCACAACCCGTTAACAACCAAGCCCCCTTGGTTGTTATAGAACCAATATGGGTCTATCAAGGGGATGCATTTGTATGTGCCCTCCCAGCACCAGAAACCCGCTTTAGTTATGGTATTGATTTTGACCTGCCTGCCATTGGTAATCAATGGCACAGTTGGTCACTAACCGCTGAAGTAGGAAAAGCTTCTGCTAGCTTTGCTGGGGAAATTGCTCCTGCCCGTACTTTTGGGTTATTGCATCAAATTGAACACTTACAAAAAACAGGGTTAATAAAAGGTGGCAGCTTAGATAATGCACTCGTTTGTGGACCAGAAGGCTGGCTAAATCCACCATTGAGATTTGCAAATGAGCCAGTCCGTCATAAAATCTTGGATTTAGTAGGAGATTTAAGTTTACTAGGAACTTTTCCTCGTGCTCATTTCTTGGCGTATAAAGCTAGTCACAATTTACACATTCAACTAGCTCAAAGAATTTTAGATTTGGGATTTTAGATTTTGGATTAGAACTAAAGCTTAAAATCTAGGATTATCAAGGCTTTGGATATACGCCTGCCTATTTAACTTTAAAATGAAAAATCAACTACACGGCCAATGTCAATCCTCACTGAAGTGAATACCATCGATACAACTACATCTACCGAACCACAGGCTATAAATGAGACTACAATCAGTTCTGAGATTAAAACAACTTTCACATCTGAAGAAATTCAGAAATTGTTACCCCACCGCTACCCATTTTTACTTGTAGACAAAATAATTGACTACGTTCCAGGTGAAAAAGCTGTTGGTGTCAAAAATGTCACTATCAACGAACCCCATTTTCAGGGGCATTTCCCTGAACGCCCACTGATGCCGGGGGTGCTAATTGTCGAGGCAATGGCACAAGTTGGTGGCATTGTGCTAACTCAAATGTCTTCGGTAGAAGGCGGGCTGTTCGTCTTCGCTGGTATCGATAAAGTTCGTTTTCGCCGCCAGGTTGTACCGGGGGATCAACTAGTCATGACAGTGGAACTGTTATGGGTAAAACAACGTCGTTTCGGTAAGATGCAAGGTCGTGCCGAAGTTGACGGTCAACTTGCTTGTGAAGGGGAATTAATGTTTTCCCTAGTTAACTAAAAGTTTGCTTTCGTGGTATGGCATAGCCGTGAAATGCCCATACTGAATCCTGAAAAGGATAACAGTTAAAAAAATCCACAACAGCATCTGATAATTTCTTGATTTTCGACGCCCTCTTTACGAAACGCACTCGCAAACACACTTAACTTGCTTTGCCCGACACTTTCGTTCACTGAAATACTTCACGCTCTACCAGTCGCCTCGATAGGATGGCAGTCTGTACAACTCTCTTAAGCAGAGTAACACCCTGCCTCAGAAACCTACCTGGCGCTGACTTATCAAGACAGTTCTGGAGATTCACCCTTGAAAACGCTAATTCATCCAACTGCTGTAATTCATCCAAAATCGGAACTCCACCATACAGTGCAAGTCGGTGCCTATGCTGTGATTGGAGCGCATGTCAAAGTGGGCCCTGAAACAATAATCGGCGCTCATGCAGTGCTAGAGGGGCCTTGTGAAATTGGGGCGCAAAATCAGATTTTTACAGGTGCAGCCATCGGCATGGAACCCCAGGATCTCAAGTTTGTAGGAGAACCAACCTGGGTCAAAATTGGTGATAATAACTTGATTCGTGAGTACGTTACTATTAACCGCGCTACTGGTGCTGGTGAAGCAACGGTGATTGGCGATGGTAACTTACTAATGGCTTATGTCCATGTGGCTCATAACTGTGTGATTGAAGACCAAGTAGTGATTGCTAACTCTGTAGCGTTGGCAGGTCATGTCCATATAGAATCACGCGCTAGGCTGAGTGGGGTTTTAGGTGTCCATCAATTTGTGCATATCGGTAGACACGCAATGGTAGGAGGTATGGCACGTATTGACCGGGATGTGGCTCCGTATATGCTCGTGGAGGGAAATCCAGCGCGGGTGCGAACCCTCAACCTTGTCGGACTCAAACGGTCTGGTATGGACTCAGCAAATTTGCAAACGCTCAAAAAAGCCTTCCGTATTCTCTACCGTTCTGATTTGTCCTTTAAGGATTCTTTGGAACAACTGGAAATGTTAGGGGATAGCGAAGACTTGCAACATCTGCGCCGCTTCCTGCTACTTTCTCAGATGCCAGGAAGGCGTGGCTTGATTCCTGGTAAGGGGAAAAAGGGCGCGAGTGATGAATCGTGAGATGTGAATTAGTAGTTAGGAGTTATGAGTTAGGAGTTATCAATTGAATTTTTAACTCCTAACTCTTAACTACTCACTCCTAACTATTCATTCCTAACTCCTCACTCCTAATTTTTACTAATTACTAATTATCAAATGCGGATATTTATCAGCACTGGCGAAGTATCTGGCGATTTACAAGGATCGCTGCTAATTACAGCGCTGAAGCGTCAAGCTGTGGCAATTGGGTTGGACTTAGAGATTGTGGCGCTGGGTGGCGAAAAAATGGTAGAGGCTGGGGCAATACTGCTGGGCAATACCAGTAGTATTGGCTCAATGGGTATTTTAGAAGGGCTACCTTATGTTTTACCAACTCTCCAGGTGCAACGACAAGCGATCGCTTCCCTAAAACAAAATCCACCGGATTTAGTGGTGCTGATCGATTATATGACTCCCAATCTGGAAATTGGGACTTATATGAAACGGCAGTTACCAGATGTACCTGTAGTGTATTACATTGCTCCCCAAGAGTGGGCTTGGTCATTAAGTTTGCGTAGAACTAACCGGATTGTTGGTTTTACAGACAAACTGTTGGCAATTTTTCCACAGGAAGCCCGTTATTTCCGCGAGCAAGGGGCAAAAGTTAGTTGGGTAGGGCATCCTTTGGTTGACCGAATGCAAGATGCTCCCAGTCGCCAAGCAGCCCGTGCAATGCTGAGAATTGCACCAGAACAAATTGCGATCGCACTCCTCCCCGCTTCTCGCCGCCAAGAACTAAAATATCTTTTACCAATTATTTTTCAAGCCGCCCAAACTATTCAAGCTAAATTACCTGAAGTTCATTTCTGGATACCCCTATCGCTGGAAGCCTATAGACAGCCAATTGAGGAGGCTATTGAGAGTTATGGTTTGCGGGCTACAGTCCTATCCGGTCAACAAAAGGAAGTTTTTGCTGCGGCTGATTTAGCCATTAGCAAATCTGGTACTGTCAACCTCGAGCTTGCTCTGTTGAATGTGCCGCAAGTTGTAGTTTACCGCCTGAGTCGCTTGACTGCTTGGATAGCTCGTAAGATCCTCAAAGGTTCTATAGCCTTTGCATCGCCACCCAATTTAGTAGTGATGAAGTCGATTGTGCCAGAATTTTTACAAGAGCAAGCCACACCAGAGAATATTATCCAAGCAGCGATGGAACTGCTACTCAATCCCAGTCGCAGAGAGCAAACTCTAGCAGATTATCAGGAAATGCGGCAAAGTTTAGGAGAAATTGGCGTGTGCGATCGCGCTGCTCAAGAAATTTTGCAAATGCGACCAAATAATTCGTAGTTCGTAATTCGTAATTCGTAATTAAAAATAGAGAATCAATCAGTTTATTTATGAGTAAAATTAAGTGCGAACTACCTATTATCTGCCGAAACCCGTATTTATCCATAGGGTAATTACGAATTACGAATTACGAATTACGAATTAGAAATTACGAATTAGATTGGGGTGTCATGGCTCATGAGATGAAAAAACCAAGAGCGATCGCAGTTGATTTGTTTGCTGGCGCGGGCGGTATGACTCTTGGCTTTGAGCAAGCTGGTTTTGATGTGCTGGCATCTGTGGAAATCGACCCTATCCACTGTGCAACACATGAGTTTAACTTCCCTTATTGCTCAGTGTTATGTAAAAGTGTTGTGGATACAACTGGGGAAGAAATTAGGAATCGGTCTAAGATTGGCGATCGCGAAATTGATGTGGTAATTTGTGGCTCACCATGTCAAGGATTTTCTTTAATCGGTAAACGGGCTGTTGATGATCCCCGAAATTCTTTGGTATTTCACTTTCATCGGCTAGTTTTTGAGCTAAAACCGAAATTTTTTGTGATGGAAAATGTCCGGGGGATAACGGTTGGTGAACATAAACAAATCCTCCAAAGCTTAATTAGCGAATTTAAAATCTACGGCTATAAAGTAGAAGAAAATTACCAAATTCTCAACGCTGCAAATTATGGAGTACCACAGTCCCGTGAGAGATTATTTCTTATAGGTGCAAGGGAGGATGTAGAGTTACCGAAATACCCTCAACCAATTACTAAACAAGCATTACCAAATAATTTAAATTCTAAAAAAAAATCTGATATTCCATTAAGTCCTACAGTATGGGATGCAATTAGAGATTTACCAGAAATAGAAAAATATCCTGAGTTACTAACAAGAGATTGGGTTGTAGCAGAATACGAAAAACCTAGCAGCTATGCTTTTATACTTCGTGGTATGAAATGCCTAAAGGATGATTATTCTTACAAACGTGAATATGATTTGCGAATACTTTCGTCAAGTCTAAGAACAAAACATTCTGCGGAAACTATTCAACGTTTTCAGGAGACTCAACAAGGCGAGAGAGAAAAAATTAGTCGTTTTTATAAGCTGCATCCTACTGGTGTCTGTAATACTTTAAGAGCCGGAACAGACAAATACAGAGGTTCTTTCACGTCTCCTAGACCGATTCATCCGATTACGCCCCGCTGCATCACAGTCAGGGAAGCGGCGAGATTGCACTCTTACCCAGATTGGTTTAGATTTCATGTAACCAAATGGCACGGATTTCGACAAGTCGGTAACTCTGTACCACCTCTACTAGCAAAGGCTGTGGCGTCAGAAATTATTCGCAGTTTGAATATTTCGCCTTTTAAGCCGAGTTTCCGATACAAGTTGGGAGAGGAGAAGCTATTACAATTTAATATGTCGCAAGCGGCACAATATTATCAGTGTGACTAGTAAGAATACACTTTGTAATATGTGCAAGGTTGGGCTAAGTCCAAGCACGGAAAAATGTACTATCTTCCCAGATGTTAGCAGTCGCCAGTGCGATCGCTGTTAATTCTTCCTTTTTAAGAGGCACAAAAGCCCGCGCTATCTTGACATTATTCTCTAATTGTGAAATCGTCTCCGCCGCAATTACACAACAATGAACTCCAGGCTGAGACATTGTGTAACCTAAAGCTTGCTCCATACCTGTCAACCCACCTGATTTAAACAGGCGACCATAAGCCGGGACTTTCATCGCAATCACACCGACATTTTTTTCTTGAGCAACTGGTAGAACTACCGGGATAAATGGACGTGGGTGGTGTTTGTCGGCGGCATTCACAGGAATCAGTGTAGTGTGGAAAGGATAGCGACGTAACCCTTCGGCAATGACTTGAGGGTCGTGATGTCCGGTAATACCTGCGAACCGCACCAATTTTTGTTGTATGGCTTCTTCTAAAGCTTTAATTGCACCAGATGCACTAAAGATGGTGTCGAGTTCTTCAGAAAAAGAGACATGATGCAACTGCCACAAATCGAGATAATCTGTATTGAGACGTTTAAGCGATCGCTCTAATTCTCGCCATGCACCATCCCGATCTCTTTTATCAGTCTTGCTTGCTAGAAACAGTTTTGAGCGATGGGGTGGTAGCACTTTGCCTAAATAATCTTCACTGGGCCCATAACTAGCGGCTGTATCAAAATAGCGAATGCCAAGTTCTAGCGCTCTTTGAATAATTGCCACAGCATCACCCTCTTTTCCTTCCCAGGATAGCGGCGTTTGTCCTGCTCCTCCTAAACCAAAGATAGGGAGTTTTACTTCCGTGCGTCCGAGTAACCGTTCTGGCATAGCTGCTGGCGGTGTTGCGATGTTGATAGCATTTTGCTGTAAGGCATTAGTTGCCACAATACCGCTAGTCACAGCAATGCTGGTAATGAGGAAATTACGCCGCGTTTTTCCTTCTGTCATGATTGGCTTCGGGGGCGAAATTACTTTTATTCTAATATCTTAGCTAAGGAGAATTAATCTGAGAAAGCAAAATTACTGATAGATTAGGGACGCTCTGAAAGCGCCGATCGTTAGTTAGAAAAGTAGAACATTGAGCCAAAAGTGCTGTTGTTGCATGGATAGCATCTGGTAATTTAATGTTAATACTGGCACGCAGTTGAGCAGCTTCAATTAAAATCTGACGACTGACAGGAATTACTGTTAAATTCTGAGAATTGCTAATCAGTTGTTTGTAAGTTGTCTGTTGAGCTAAGTTCTGATTTTGGAAAGGTTTTACCAATACTTCAGCAAGTGATAATTCACTAGTTACTACACTCAAGTTACCTTGATCAATACTTTGGAATAACTCAGTTAAATCTTGGATGAATGCGGGATATCTTTCTACAGCATAGATCCAAATGTTGGTATCGAGGTAGATCCGTGTGCCTTGAATGGCATCTAGAATTCCCATGCATCTCGTTCTTGGCGAATAAACTTATCCACTTCTTCAGGCGTCGCAAAACTACCTTTAGCAGATCCGAGAAAGCTAGTTAGAGGTTTTTTAGAATGCTCTGGGGGTGACTCCAGAAGGACTATCACCTCGACAGTTGCACCTGCTGGAAGTTCTGGAGAACAGATTTCTACTATACCGCCAGGTTTGACAATCGCCTTTTGCCTGAGTCCATTAAGCATGATAGTTTATCCTCATTAGTGCCGGAATATCGCACTGCTTTTTCTAGTTTAACGCTGAGGTGCGATCGCTTTACTTATTACTAAGGGAATTTTTCTCAGCGTAGTTGAGATTTCTCTGATATTCTATAATTTTTTGTTGGGCTATTGCATAATTGGGACTAGAAGATGGTACGGCTTTCATAAGTGCGATCGCAGCTTCCCACTGACTCACAACTGTCTTCCACTCATCTGGAGATTTTGCTAGTTGGGTTATTTTGGCAGCACTCATTGCTTGATTAACAGCCTCTCGGAATGTATTAGGTTGAGGTGTGAGTATTGTTGTAAATGGAGTTGGCAATATAATTGGAGAAGCTGTAGAAATTGGTGATTTTTCTTTCAAATTTGGAGTTTTTGCTAATAAATTTATTCCGATGGCAACCACTACAAAGAGCATAAATATCAGCAGTTTTTTATTTAAGATTTTAGATATTTGATAATTATTTTTAGATAGTGATTCTATAGGCAAATTATGCTTTTTACCCTTTTTGATTTGGGTTAGACCCATGTCACCACGCAATCTGTCAATTTCTAAATCTGTGCGATCAGCACTGTAACTCTTAGGTTTAGTTTGAAAGTTTTGGAGTAAAATTTTTAGTTTAGGAATTAAACGTTTTATTACTAAGTGTTCTAATTGGTACAGATATGCGGCAGTGAACATCCAAATCATGAACCAACGTTGACTTACAAAATCATTGTTTTCAATACTGTAAAAAACTCCATTTGTTGCACGTCCTGTTAAATTTCCCGTACAACCATTAAAATATTCCGGTATTTTATTGTAAAAGTTGCAATTATAAAAAGCTAGTTCCGAAAAGATAGTTAGGATTAGCATAAAAGATAATCCCATAACTATTGTGCCATAGAAACCTGCCCATAAACTATTGAAAGTAGGTATCCATTTAGGTATTTTATTAAATGATTTAGACTTTTGCCAAATAAACCAGAAAATATGGTATATAAAGGCTAATAAAATCGTTGGTATTAATAAGCCGAATAAAATAGAAAATATTAATAATATAGGGCTTTTGCCAACAACTGATATAAATACTCCGGTCAATCCAAAGACTATTAAACGTGTGCCAGGAAAAGCTATGGGAACTAGAATAATTGCCCTAAACCAAGAACTAGGATAAGGAAACCAAACTGGCCATATTTGAGAGAATGTTTCGTATTTTCCCTGTTTAGCTAATTCTAAAATACTGGAATCTTTTTTAGTCTCCTCATTCTCAGGAGCCAAATCTAAATAATCTATCCAAGCTACTGAGGTTTGTCTTTTGCCTTTTCCAAAGATTTTTACGGACTTAATTGGCGTAGCTTCTAACTTTATTATTAGGTTACGAATAAAAGTGACTGATGATTCTTGCTCCGGTACTTGGACAGATTCTAGCATTACCTGTAAGCAGTTATCTTTCAAGACTACTTTTGCAGTAATATTTTTTGGTTTCAAAAGGTAATTTATCACTGATGCGATCGCTTGTACATCTCCCTGTTTAGCAAGTTCTAAAAGATTCAGCTGTGTCATAACCAATAAATCCGAAAAACTTAGAGAATATCTTCTATCTCAGGTTTCCCTATTCACAGGCAAAAGCAACATTTTACAAATCTTTGAAACCTTATATTGAAAATATACTTGGATTTATTATATTTATTGCAAAAATACCGCTTGTCTCTGCGTGAGTGCAATTAAATACTAGCGTTCCTTTGTAATCACAGAGCTACCATTAGTAATACTTACTTTTTGAATAAACACGTCGGTACAAGATGATAAAATATCAGTGCTGATTTGATTGGCAATAAATTCAAAATCTTGGTTTGTTAATCCCTGTGCAGTATCACCACTTAAATTAATACAAATAGTTAAAGTTTGAGGATTACTAGAAGACTGTTCATTATCTACTGCTTCTATTTCAGCTTCTCCTATGCCCAAATCAAACTCTTTACTCCAAGCTGGAAACTCTTTACCAGTTTGTTGTCCATAAACTTTCACTATTTCAACAGATGCAGCCCCTAAAGCTGTTAACCCTTTGCGGATAAATGGAACTAAAATTTGCTGATTTGGTACTTGGACAGATTCTAGCATTACCTCTAAACAAGCATCTTTAAAGGCAACTGTTGCAGTGATCCCTTTGGCGTGTAGGTGGCGGTTCATCAGAGATGCGATCGCCTGGGAATCTCCCTGTCTTGCAAGCTTTAGAATATTTGGCTGTGTCATAACCAGTAAAAGAAAAACTCTGGGAAAATAAACTTATATTCTCAGGATTCCCTCTTGACAGCCTTAAGTAACATTATGATGCAAGATATCAACTAAGCTGGGCTAAAATGTCTACTATAAAGATAGTCTTTCACGGACTTTTGCAAAAATTATATTTTCTCTG
This sequence comes from Nostoc sp. UIC 10607, assembly GCF_047228265.1. Classification (NCBI taxonomy): domain Bacteria; kingdom Bacillati; phylum Cyanobacteriota; class Cyanophyceae; order Nostocales; family Nostocaceae; genus Nostoc; species Nostoc sp. UIC 10607. The sequence continues at coordinate 104,046 of NZ_JBIQNW010000022.1, forward strand.
TTTTGAAATCAAAAACTAGTGTTTTTGTGCTTGCCAAATTAACAGGATTAATATTAATCAGTTTAATTCTAATTTTAAATATGAAGTTTTATCGAGATCATGCTTGGCCCTCGACGCTAGAAGAAGCCATAGTTATCCAAGAAAAGCTACGAGATCAAGTAATTACTGAGGATCAACTGCAAGAACCTATTCAGTACGTCGCTGGAGTGGATATGGGTTTTGAAGCTGATGGAACAATTAGCCGTGCAGCTGTCGCAGTACTGAGTTTTCCTGATTTGCAAATAATCGAGACAAGCCTAGCACACCGTCCTACAACCTTTCCTTATGTTCCTGGGTTCCTCTCATTTCGGGAAATTCCAGCTGTTCTCGATGCCCTGGAAAAGATTAAAACAACACCAAATATAATTCTGTGTGATGGTCAAGGAATTGCCCATCCCCGGAGATTAGGTATAGCTAGCCATTTGGGGTTACTTATAGATATGCCAACAATTGGTGTAGCCAAGTCTAGGTTGATAGGTAAGCATGAGGAATTGGCAGAAACCAAAGGCAGCACGCAACCACTGATATATAACGGTGAAACCATTGGGGTAGTTTTGCGATCGCGCACAGGAGTAAAACCTCTATACATCTCCAGTGGTCATCGAATTAGTTTACCGACAGCAATTGACTATGTATTACGCTGCACGCCAAAATATCGGTTGCCAGAAACTACACGCATTGCTGATAAATTAGCATCGGCAAAATAAAGCTTGTTGAAGTTTTTTCTAAATACTTGCTTGCGCCTACTCAATCATGTTAGGAATCGCACAGAAGGAAGTTGAAGTAGCTAAATACGATTTACGAAGTTAGAACAATGAACGCACTAACTTTACAGTGGCACGATGCAGGCCAAGATAAAACTCAGAACATTTACGAACAACAGCCAAGTCAAAATCATGGTACTGTCCGTATCGGTCGTGACCCCCTCCGGTGCGACATTGTTCTGAGTCACCCCACTGTCTCTGGTTTACACGTTGAAATATTTTTTCATCACCAGCAACAGCACTTTTATATCAGGAATTTGCGATCGCAAAATCCCCCCCTTATCGATGGACGGCAATTAGTCCAAGGTGAAATGCCTTTAACTCAGGGCACTAGTATCACTTTGGGACAAATAAAACTCAATGTTACTAGCGTTTCCACAGGTAGCATTCCAGCAACAATTTTGCTGCCACCCAATCCACCAGTACATATAGGATATCATCAGCATCCACCAATACCCCCCGCACCACCGCCAGGAGTTTATGGCTTAGAATGCCCCAAATGTCATAAAGTTTCCCCAGGAGAGAATCTACAAATTGGCTGTCATTGGTGTGGGACATCTTTAGCTGCGGCAGTAAGTGTTTTAGTAGCAAGGAATTAGAGGGTGGGGAGATGAGGAAGATGAGTGAGTATAATTAATAACTAATTTCCAATGCCCCAATACAGTTCAGATAAGACCAAAACACTTGTAGAGACGGCGATTTATCGCGTCTCGAAAACCCACAATTTTGTACACTTAGCCCTTAACTGAATCGTATTGCCCAATGCCCAATGACTAATGACCAATGACCAATGACTAATGACTTACAAATCCAATTGAGTTGGGATGATCCAGCGACGGGTGAACGGCGAGAACCAAGGTTGAATATGCCGATCGCTTTTGGTCGAGAATTCGCTCGTTTACCTGCTGAACTCAGGGGAGTGCGGGTTTCTAGGATGCTGCTTAACAGTAACGAAGTTTCTCGCTACCATGCCCTAATTGACTGGGAACAAGACCATCTGGTGGTGATTGACCAAGGCAGCGTTAACGGTGTGTATATCAACGGTCAACCACAAACGCGTAGTGTTCTGGCTAATGGTGATACGTTGCAAATTGGCCCCTATATGATAACGGTGACATTTGCTGCTAGCACCTCTGCACCAGATACCAGCCCCCCTTCAACGATTCATTTCAACGCAAATACCAATCACCCAGACCCCAGTTTGCCTGTAGTCCAGCCGCTAACGCCCGTGGCAAGTAATTTCCCGCCATTGGCATTTCAGGCTCAAAAGGTCTCTGTGCAAGCACTTCATGCTACAGGATTACCAGTAGATGAATCTGATTATCTTGCGATCGGGGCGGGACTGGGTAGCTTCGTTTGGGCTGATTTGCTGCGAATTAGTGGTGTGCGTGCTGACAAAATTGTGGCTTTGGGATTAGAGGCAGAGCCTTATGCTCGTTATAAGCGCCTGTGTCTGAATTCACAAATTCCCTTATATGAAAGACTGCGTTCTAATTCTGACTCTTGTCCTGATAATATTTGGGGCTGGCCTAGTTATGCCTTGCGTGAGGCTTGGCACGATTGCAGCAAGGGACAGATGAAATCAGCATTCAGGTATTTGTGGCAAGTGTTTGCTGAACCAACATTTGCAGAAACTTATACTCCCCGTGCGGGTAATGTCTTTGATTCCATAGATAGGGAAGCGAAACGTATTGCCTGGAATCAAATTTATCGCTATGGGCGAGTTAGGGGAATTCGCAAAACTGATGATGGCAGATATTGCATAGCCTATTCTCGCGGCCCCGGAAATTATGCTTTTTTAGTTAGTCGTTATTTACATTTAGCTACTGGATATCCAGCAATTCAGTTTCTCCCAGATTTGCAAGCTTATAGAGAAAAATATCAAGATTTTAAATCTGTAGTTAATGCTTATGAAGCCCATGATCATGTTTATGAGCAACTAGAGCAACATGGTGGTACGGTGTTGATTCGGGGGCGGGGAATTGTGGCTTCGCGGATTATTCAACGCATTTACGAAGCTAGAAAGCGAAATCGGAATATTGCAGTTTTGCATTTAATGCGATCGCCTAAACCTCAAGGCAACAAATTTCAAAATACCCAGCGCCTAGTCAAAAATCATTACGAATTTCAACCCTTTAACTGGCCGAAAGCCTGTTGGGGCGGCGAACTCCGGGCAATGTTAGAAAAAGCCACCCCCGATGAACGCAAACGTTTATTAGCAGACTGGGGTGGAACTACCACCGCCGACCGCCACGACTGGCAGCAAATTACTGCCCAAGGGATAAGCGAAGGCTGGTATCAAATTACCTTTGGTGAGGTTCTGGATGTGGAACGAGATGCCCAAAACCGGACTATTACACATATCAGAGAACAAAGCTTTGGGGAAATGAAATTGCTAGCTGATTTTATTGTTGATGCTACTGGACTGGATGCCAAAGTAGATGCCAATCCTCTAATAGCGGATTTGGTGAAACATTACAACCTCCCAGTGAATCACTTGGGGAGATTGACTGTAGCGAACAATTTTGAATTAGTAGAAATGCGTAGTGGGAACGGTCAAATGTATGCTGCTGGAGCTATTACTTTAGGTGGCCCTTATGCCGCCGTTGATAGTTTTTTGGGCTTGCAATATGCTGCATTAGTCGCCGTTGATGGACTCGCCGCCATCCGTGCACCTGGAGTTCATCATTTGAATACTATAAGTTCTTTTAGGCAGTGGTTGAAGTGGGTGTTAAATCAGTCACCTTAGCTTCAGAATGCAGGAGGCATAAGAAATACATTATTTACCTGACTGTTTTGAGTACCAAATCCCAAATTTGAGGTTCAAAGGCTCAACGTTCGAGTAAAAAGGTGCAACGTTTGAGTAAAAAGGTGCAACGTTCGAGTAAAAAGGCTCAACGTTCATGTTCAAAGGCTCAACGTTCGAGTAAAAAGGTGCAACGTTCGAGTAAAAAGGTGCAACGTTCGAGTAAAAAGGCTCGACGTTCATGTTCAAAGGCTCAACGTTCATGTTCAGAGGCTCAATGTTCAGGTTTAAAGGCTCAATGTTCAGGTTTAAAGGCTCAAGTCGCGATGTCTACGACGGGCTACGCCTACGCAGAATTTTTGTTCTCTGATATGGTGAATTCAATCGGCGGTTAGAAACCGCGTCTACACAGGCAAAACTCACGGAGGTGGGTTTCAACCCTTCAATTTTTCCTTAGTCCGCGCAGGCGGACTTTGTTTGTGTAGCCGCGAATTCCATTCGCCCTGACTCTAAATTGACTTTGGCAATTTGTGAACATACTTTAGGTTTAGATCATCCCCATACTAATGACGGTTCAGAGAAATTATGCAAGATTTTTAAGATAAGCATATCGCTAGCGATCGCCATCAATTGTAACTGCAAACAGCGATCGCTCCTTCTTCTCTCTTCCTTCTCTGCGAGACGCTGCGCGAACGCGCCCTTTGCGTCCTTTGCGGTTCGATTCTCATGCTCATTAGCAAAGGGCGATCGCTCATACATCTCTAAATTAAACTGAAACATATAGCGATCGCTTACTTATTTCAAATTCCAAACGCCAAATTTGAGGATAAATTTATGCGAACAGTACCAATCCAATTACCAGAAACAGTATTTTCAGCACTTCGTAAAAATCCTGAAGAATTTATCCAAGAAATGCGAATTGCCGCAGCAGTTAAATGGTATGAATTAGGTGACATTTCACAAGCCAAAGCAGCAGAGATTGCTGGACTAACTCGTGCTGAATTTATTAATGCATTATCACGCTACAAAGTAGATTTTATGCAATATACTGCCCAAGAGTTAGCCCAGGAACTGGCAAATGTCGATTAATCGTGTAATTATTAACTCCTCGCCTTTGATTGTTCTTTTGAAAAGTCAGCAAGCAGAATTAATTCCACAATTATTCACAAAAATTTTAGTTCCATCAGGTGTTTTTGAAGAAGTCACAACAAAAGATGATGTCGCATCAACACAATTACCCAGTATTTCTTGGATACAACCAGTAGAAGTTAATGCTATTGCTCCTGAAGTAGCAGCTTGGGATTTGGGAAAGGGAGAATCACAAGTATTGAGTTTGGCACTAAAAAATTCCGACTGTGCCGCTATTGTTGACGATAGGGCAGCACGGCGTTGTGGTCAAGCTTTAGGTATTAATACTATCGGAACCGGAGGCTTGCTGATATTAGCAAAAAGACGTGGAATAATCCCAAGCATATCTCCTGGAATTCAAGCTTTGCGTGACGCTGGTTTGTGGTTATCCGATACTTTGGTCAATTTACTGAAAACTTCAAGCAGGAGAATAGCGATCGCCATCAATTATAACTTCAAACTGCGATACCTTCTCTGCGAGACGCTACGCGAACGGTAAGCGTCTCATGCTAATACTTAAAAAAGTGCAACTCCAAATAGTCCGTCGTAGACATCGCATAGCCATTGTTGAGTACAAAACTCGAAATTTGAGGTTCAAAGGCTCAAATAACCATGCCTAACGGCAAGCCACTGCTTTTAAATGTTTTTATGCCAATGGTATTTCTACGCCAAAGAGGGGAGATTTCCAAATCGAGAGAAAGTAGAATTAAAAATAAAGTTCACAAGCTGTTTATGAAATGGGCTAATTTTCTAGCCAAAGAAGCTGCTAAGAATGGCTTATCTCTAGAGCAAACGGCAGCTTTTGCAAAGTATTTTAAGACTGAAAATTTAGGTAAAAGTGAAACTAAACTTGCCAGCGAATTAAACGTTGATGTTGCTGCTTTCAGAAAGTGGATTAGTGAGGTATATGACAAATTTGCCCAGAATTATCCTGAATTATCAACTTCCAACAGTCAGGACAAACTAGAAAAGTTACGAGCTTACCTGAGTGCAAAATATAATAGCGAATTAGATGTCCTCAAACCATTGGCGGCGATGAAATTATTAAAATCGCTGGTGGGAAAGGAACGACTGCAACAAGAACCTTGGGTTGCGAGAAGAATTTGTGAATTTTTAGGATATTTACCTTTAGCGTTAGAGTTAGTGGGAGGATATCTGGAGAAAATGCCAGAATTGTCTCTGAAAACACTGCTGAAGCGGCTAGAGAAGAAACGAGTGGAACATGAAACAGTAGTCAATGCTAACTCATTGATGCCTTGTGAATACGGTGTAGCTGAAGCTTTTGAATTAAATTGGGAACTGTTAGATGAAAATGCACAAAGCTTTGGCTGTTTGCTAAGTTTGTGTGCCTTAGCTGACATTCCCTTATCTGTTGAGATAATACAAGATGACAAAAAACAAGAACTCAATGAGAAAGCTATAGCCGATTTACTGGAATTACATTTACTACAACAGAAAAGTAAAGGAATTTATCGTCTAAATCCATTGATTCGACAACTTTTCCAAATGAAGTTGGATAAATCAAGTGAGGCGGATAAAGCAAAAACTAACTTTGCAGTGATGATGTTAGAGGTAGCAAAGCTAATTCCGCAACAGCCTAACCCTGAAGATATTCTCCACCTCACTCCACATATTCCACATATTACAGAAGTTGCAACCCATCTATTCCAGTATCTCAGTGATGAAAATCGAATTATTCTGTTTACCAAATTGGCCTGGTTTTATCAAACCCAAGGACTTTATCAGCAAGCAGAAACTTGGTTGCAGCAGTGTGTAGAACTGACTCAAAATCGTCTTGATTTAGAATATTCCTATGTGACTGCTAGTCTGAACAATTTAGCACGACTCTACGAATCTACAGGACGCTACAGCGAAGCTGAACCTTTGTATCAGCAAGCTTTAGAACTGAGTAAACGCCTGCTGGGAGATAACCATCTTGATGTCGCGACTAGCCTGAATAATTTAGCACAACTTTACGATTCTATGAGACGTTACAGCGAAGCCGAACCGCTGTATCAACAAGCTTTAGAGTTGAGAAAACGGCTACTGGGAGAAGAACATCCCGATGTTGCCACTACCCTGAGCTATTTAGCATTACTCTACGAATCTACAGGACGCTATAGCGAAGCCGAACCTTTGTATAAGCAAGCTTTAGAACTGTGGAAACACCTAGTGGGAGAAGAACATCCCCATGTTGCCACTACCCTGAATAATTTAGCAGCATTGTACTGTTATACAGGACGCTACAGCAAAGCCGAACCCTTGCTTAAAAAAGCTTTAGAACTGAGAAAACGCTTGCTGGGAGACAACCATCTTGATGTCGCCACTAGCCTGAACAATTTAGCACAACTCTATGAATCTACAAGACGCTACAGCAAAGCCGAACCCTTGTACAAGCAAGCTTTAGAACTGAGTCAACGCCTGCTGGGAGACAACCATCCCGATGTCGCTATTGGCCTTAACAATCTCGCAGCACTCTACCGTCATACAAGACGCTATAGGAAAGCCAAACCCTTGTTTGAGCAAGCTTTGAAAATTTGTGAACAAACTTTAGGTGTCAGTCATCCTACTACTATGACGATTCGGGCAAATTACGCCAGCTTTTTAAGAGAAACATATCATTAGCGATTGCCTCCGGCACGCTACACGAACGCTGGGCATAATTCGTAATTCGTAATTCGTAATTCGTAATTAGTTAAAAGAATATCCCCCTCTCCACCAACGAAGAAGGGGGGAAATTCTACTTACATCCTAAAGAATCGCGAGTATCTACACCAGTTTTAGAATTAACACCACTTGCCTTAACACAAAGTTTTTTCACTTGCGTCCCATCTAAAATTGCATTTGTAAAATCAGCATCGGTGACATTTACATCATCAAAAATAGAACGCAGCATCATTGCATCAGTCAACACAGCATCACTTAAATCAGCATCCTTAAACTTTGTTAGATAGGCTATGCCTTCACTAAAATCAGCACCATGCAGATTTACTCCCTCCAGTAGGGTACCGTTAAACACAGCACCACGTAAGTCAGCATTGCTAAAATTAGCATTCTCTAATTTGAGATTGGTAAACTCAGTGCCAACTAAACTTTGACCAGAGTAATCCTTGCCCTTGAGTTCATCATTACCTACAGAACGGGTAATACTGGAAGAACTTGCAGCTTGCGCCGATAGGGGAAACAAAAAAAGAACCATCGCTAAGACAAAGCTAGCTAAGAGTCGCCAATATTTCATAATGTCTTCTTAATAAATCTCAACACTTGCACCATTAACTATTAAAGCTTATGGAAGAGAACAAAGGAGATGAGGAAGCAGGGAGAATAACCAATGCCCCAATTCGATACACAAGACTGTAAAACCAGAAAGCATCTCGTAGGATGATATATGTTGAGGTGCGATCGCAAAATTACCTGTGGCTAATCAAGAAGACAACGCCCAATCTCTGGCGCGAACCCCTTTATATCAATTGGGTGTAGAACTCAGAGCACGCTTTACCAGCTTTGGCGGCTGGGAAATGCCTGTGCAATTTAGTGGCATTAGCCGCGAACACGACGCTGTAAGAAATACAGCTGGAATGTTCGATATTTCCCATATGGGCAAATTTACCCTCCAAGGTAAAAACCTGATTTCTCAACTCCAGCCTCTAGTACCTTCCGACTTGAGTCGTTTGCAACCCGGTCAAGCACAATACACAGTATTGTTAAATCCCCAAGCTGGAATTATTGACGATATCATTATCTATTACCAAGGTGAAGACGCTACTGGTATACAGAGGGCATTCATCATAGTCAATGCATCAACCTCTGGTAAAGACAAAGCATGGCTATTGCAACACCTTGACCTGGATAAAGTGCAATTCCAAGACCTTTCACCAGAAAAAGCTTTAATTGCTGTGCAAGGGCCAAAAGCAATTAAATATCTCCAGCCATTAGTGCAAGAAGACTTACAACCAATCAAAGCCTTCGGACATTTAGAAGCAACCCTACTAGGTAAACCTGCCTTCCTGGCCCGCACAGGTTACACCGGAGAAGATGGCTTTGAGGTGATGGTAGACCCAGATGTGGGGGTAGAATTGTGGCGAAGTCTCCATAAAGCTGGTGTTATCCCCTGTGGACTTGGTGCCAGAGACACCCTGCGCCTAGAAGCGGCAATGGCACTTTACGGACAAGATATCGATGACACCACCACACCCTTAGAAGCAGGTTTAGGGTGGCTAGTTCACTTAGATACCAAAGGCGATTTTATTGGTCGGGAAGTTTTAGCACAGCAAAAAACCGCTGGAGTTCAGCGCCGATTGGTGGCTTTGCAAACTCAAGGACGTAACATTGCCCGTCATGGCTATCAAGTGTTATCCGCAGGTAAAGTTGTAGGAGAAGTAACTAGTGGCACTCTGTCGCCTACACTTGGTTATCCCATTGCCTTAGGCTACGTTCCTACCCAACTAGCAACCGTCGGTCAACAGTTAGAAGTCGAAATTCGCGGCAAAGCTTACCCAGCAGTTGTAGTTAAACGTCCCTTTTATCGGTCAAAAAATCGTGTCGCCAACTGATAAGCGTCGAGGTTTTTGAGGAATAATGTGTTGTGAGTTACTCAATCTACAGTAAGGTTCATTACCAGATATGGCTTGGATGACTGTTGGGGCAATAATTTTTTTGACAAGGGAGAGGAAGTGATATGTCTTTTGAATATCCTCAAGATTTCAGATACTTGGATTCTCATGAATACGTGCGACTAGATGGCGAAATTGCCACCATTGGCATTACTGAGTTTGCCGTAAATGAATTGGGCGATATCGTCTTTTTGGAACTGCCAGAAATTGGCGATGCTCTTACCAGAGGAGAAAACTTTGGCACAATTGAATCAGTGAAAGCCGTTGAAGAACTGAATTCACCAGTAACAGGCACAGTTATAGAACGCAATGAAGCCTTAATTAATTCTCCCGAAGAAGTGTCAGAAGACCCCTACGGAGAAGGGTGGTTTTTGAAAGTGCGCGTCAATGACCCTGGTGAAGTTGAGGATGCGTTGACAGCAGATGAGTATCGGGCGCAAGTAGAAGGGGAGTAGGAAGTAGGGTCAGGGGGCAGGGGGCAGGGGGAAAACTGAAAATTCTTCTCCCTAATTCTCCCTGCTCCTTTGCCTTTTTTCTCTGCCTGCCTCAACCAAAAAGTTCCTTAACTGAACGGTATTGCCATCTCTCCTATCTCCCATTCCAACCGAAGATAATTCATGAAATTTAAATGAACTGAAAAGTTACACTTACTTCTCATGAGTATTTATTGCAAAATATGAAATAGTACCATCTGGAGAGTAATTTGTGGTATTAAACGCCCCTATTCTCAAGTCTAATGAGCAGCAAGTGCTGGACGAAAAAAGTCAAAAGTTAAGTAGTTTTGCGCCAAGACACATTGGCCCTAACTCCGACGATATCCAGCAAATGCTTAAGGTTTTGGGATTTCCCAGCCTGGATGCCTTAATTGACCAAACAGTTCCACAGACAATTCGGCTGAAGCAACCGCTAAAGTTACCAGAAGCAGAAAGTGAGTATGCAGCACTGACATCCTTAAAAAAAGTTGCTGCCAAAAATCAGGTTTTTCGCTCATACATTGGTATGGGATATTACGACAGTATTACCCCCCCTGTGATTGGGCGTAACATCCTAGAAAACCCCGGTTGGTATACTGCCTATACTCCTTATCAGCCAGAAATAGCTCAAGGGCGATTGGAAGCGCTGCTGAATTTTCAAACCTTAATTATCGATTTAACAGGTTTGGAAATCGCCAATGCCTCGTTACTTGATGAAGCCACAGCCGCCGCTGAAGCGATGAGCCTAAGCTATGGTATTTGTAAAAATCAAGCAAATGCCTATTTCGTCTCTCGTGACTGCCATCCCCAAACTATCGATGTGTTGCAAACACGTGCTCAACCATTAGGGATTAAGATCATTGTCGGCGATCATCAAACATTTGATTTTGATCAACCTATTTTTGGGGCTGTTCTGCAATACCCTGCAAGTGATGGCACTATTTACGACTACCGCGCTTTTATAGAAAAAGCCCATGCTAAGGGTGCATTGGTGACGGTAGCAGCAGATCTTTTAAGTTTAACTTTGCTCACCCCTCCAGGGGAATTTGGGGCTGATATTGCTGTCGGTAGCACTCAAAGATTCGGTATTCCCTTGGGATTTGGGGGACCTCATGCGGCATACTTTGCTACAAAGGAAGAGTATAAGCGGCTGGTTCCAGGGCGAATTGTGGGAGTATCAAAAGATGCCCAAGGTAAGCCTGCATTGCGTCTTGCCTTGCAAACCCGCGAACAGCACATCCGCCGCGAAAAGGCTACTAGTAATATTTGTACTGCACAGGTACTGCTGGCGGTAATGGCGAGTATGTATGCCGTATATCATGGCCCAGATGGACTGAAGCAAATTGCAGAGAATATCCACTCATTAACGGTGTTGCTGGCACAAGGGCTGAAGCGTTTAGGTTACAGCGTCGTTTCAGAATCTTTTTTTGATACGCTGCGAGTAGAACTGGGAACACGTAATTTAAAAGATATTCTAGAAGCCAGCGAACAGCTTCAAATTAACCTGCGGATTTTTGATGCAACTGCTGTTGGCATTTCCCTAAATGAAACAACTACACCAGAAGATTTAATCGACCTCTGGCAAATTTTCGCTGGTACAGATGATTTACCTTTTACCTTAGAAGAATTAACTTCTCCCTCTCTTCCTCATCTCCCCCTCTGCCGTACCAGTACATATCTCACCCACCCAGTTTTTAACCGCTATCACTCAGAAACTGAGTTGTTGCGCTATCTGCACAAGCTGGAAAGCAAGGACTTATCGCTAACGACATCAATGATTCCTTTGGGGTCATGCACAATGAAGTTGAATGCGACAGCTGAAATGATTCCGGTAACTTGGGAAGAATTTGGCAAGATTCATCCATTTGCTCCCTCGTCACAAACACAAGGTTATCAAATCTTGTTTGAGCAACTTGAGGAATGGTTGGCTGAAATTACTGGTTTTGCGGGAATTTCTCTACAACCAAATGCTGGTTCTCAGGGCGAATATGCAGGACTTTTAGTAATTCGTCAATATCACGAAAGTCGGGGTGAAGCACACCGCAACGTTTGTTTGATTCCCACCTCGGCACACGGCACAAACCCTGCGAGTGCGGTGATGTGCGGCATGAAGGTGGTGGCTGTTGCCTGTGATTCACAAGGTAATATTGACGTTGATGACCTGAAAGCTAAGGCAGAAAAACACAGTAATGAATTAGCCGCCTTAATGGTCACATATCCCTCAACTCACGGTGTCTTTGAGGAACCAATTCAGGAAATCTGTGCTGTTGTTCATAGTCACGGTGGACAAGTTTACATGGATGGGGCAAATATGAATGCCCAAGTAGGAATTTGCCGTCCTGGAGATATTGGTGCGGATGTCTGCCATTTAAACTTGCATAAAACCTTCTGTATTCCTCATGGTGGTGGTGGTCCTGGTATGGGGCCCATTGGTGTTGCATCTCATCTTGTGCCATTTTTGCCTGGACATACTGTTGTGAGGACTGGGGAGGAAATTTCTAATTCCCAACATATTGGTGCGGTTGCTGCTGCGCCTTGGGGTAGTGCTAGCATCTTAGTGATTTCTTGGATGTACATTGCGATGATGGGTGCAGATGGTTTAACCCAAGCAACTAAGGTGGCAATTCTCAACGCTAACTACATCGCTAAGAGACTGGAATCTTACTATCCGATTTTGTATCAGGGGAAAAATGGTCTAGTTGCCCATGAATGTATTTTAGATTTGCGATCGCTCAAAAAATCAGCTGCGATCGAAATCGATGATGTTGCCAAGCGTCTCATAGATTATGGTTTCCATGCACCGACTGTCTCCTGGCCTGTAGGGGGTACAATCATGGTGGAACCTACAGAAAGTGAATCTAAGCAAGAGTTGGATCGTTTCTGTGATGCGTTGATTTCTATTCGCCAAGAAATTGCCCAAATAGAAGTTGGCAAGGTGGATGTCCAAGATAATGTTTTGAAAAACGCACCCCACACTGCCGAAAGTCTCATTACCGGAGAATGGCAGCATCCTTATTCTCGTGAACAAGCTGCTTATCCTGCACCTTGGACTCGTGAACATAAATTCTGGCCGGCAGTTGGCCGCATTGATGCAGCCTTTGGCGATAGGAATTTTGTTTGCTCTTGTCTGCCAATGGATGCTTATTCGTAATACCTCAGCGCTAACCGCCTTTCTGCCTTTCTGTTTACAGAAAGGCGGCTAATATTTGAAGTCTCGGAATAATGGTATGGATTTTGTTTAGTCCCAAGACACAAGATGAAAGATTTCTTTATTAATACTAATTCTCCATGAAGATGCAGGTAATATTTATTAAACGAACTACAAAGGAAAAGATAACTTAAGTAATTATCCAGTGTGATTTTACAAAAAACTAGTATAATATTTTATAGCTGCTGATGTTTTTTACTTAGCTATGGAATTTAGTATATAACCTGAGTTCGGGATAAGGAAAGGGACAGGTAGTAAGCTGAAAATAACGTCAAATCCAGCACCTGTCCTATGTTTA
>NZ_JBIQNW010000023.1:0-112448 GCF_047228265.1 Nostoc sp. UIC 10607
ACTTATTTGTTAAGCAATATTTCGCCAGCAGTATCGCTTTTGGTGATCAATAGTGGGCTGGTTTAGGCAGAAGGCAGAGGGCAGAGGGCAGAAGGAAGAAAGAAGAAAACTACAAAAAGTCCTGTGGTACAAGGGTTACAGAAACTCTACATCATAAGAAAAGTCTTCAGGTTGGATCTGGGTCTTTATCACAAGTCCTACGACGACAGGCAAAATCTTAAAACCCTTCTGCCAACTGTGCCTCCTGCCTTCTGCCTTAAAGCGCGTAACCTTTTATCATCACCAAAAGGTTCAAAAAATGACCCAATATTAATTCTGATTACCGATTTCAGTGAGGCTTAGGGCGAAATAGTTAGTTAAAAGTGGTAATTTTATCCCTGAAACTCCAAATTTCTTAACCGAGTATCGCAGATGACAAATGCTGAGAAAATTCTTTGCAAGCAGTGGCAAGGTGGATATGAGCTTTACGGACGAGACGGCTTTTTGAGCGGGGAAGGTGCGGGTCGTATTGTTCGTACCGTGCTTGGTCTTCCCTGCACGTTTACAGACTTCGACTGTAAGACACCCAGTGACCCACTCTCCTTTGAGCGTTTCGAGCGCATTGCCGATCGCATCACCAGTCGCGCGGTGGGGGTTGACCCAATTCTCAAAGAGATATTTGATACAGTTGGCGGACAGCCAGACTCACTATTTGTCACCCCCCGCCAAATTCGCCAAGCCATAGAAGCTGTCGGAATTCGCCCCAATGACCCACGTCTTGGCGACCTCGGCACCCGATTGGTTAATGGCGACCTTGACGAACGGCTCTCTCCGTCTCGCTTTCTCGCACTAGTAGCATCGAATGTTTTTCTGATCAGTCGCATTCTCCGTCGCGATCTAGCCGTACCCGATTTTGATGAATTTCGTAGAGACTTGGATAGCCTCTATGAGCTAGTTGAGCCAAATCACTCCGGTGCTAATGCTGATTACATTCCCGTGCTGCGTGACGCTGATCCAGAGCGGTGGGGAGTTGCCTTTTGCTCGGTAGACGGACAGCGATATGCACGCGGTCACGTCAATGATTTTTTTTCCATTCAAAGTACCTCTAAACCAATCACCTACGGTCTAGCACTGAGGGAAATTGGCTCTGTCCGTACTCATGAATGGATTGGCATGGAGCCAAGCGGACGACCCTTTAACCACCCCGAACTACTGCCAGATCAGCGACCTTACAATCCGATGGTCAACGCTGGCGCAATCATGACCTGCTCGGTACTCGCTTCAGCATTTGAAGGTGTCTTACCCAGGGAACTCATTGATTATGTCGCTAGCATTTGGGAGCGGATGTGCGGCTCCTTAGTGCGGTTATCTGAAGAGACCATGCTTTCGGAAAAAGCAACTGCTGATAACAATTTTGCCTTAGCCTACCTGATGCGTGGGCGCGTTGCTGCTGCTGTCCCGCACAGGTGCAAAGGTGAGTGAGCAGGCGCGACTGCTGCAACGTCTCGCTCACAGCTTTGATTTGTCTGAGGAAACAACGGAGTTTCTTGTTGCTCGGTGGGACAAAATGAATCTTGAAGAAGTTCTCGCTGCACGCGGTGTTGATCTCTCGACTCCGGTAGAACCTGAAGTGAGCGGTGCGGACGAGATGGTAAACAAAACTAACACTGACAAATTGCATTTGTCGCGGGAAGAGATGGTTTTCTGTGTCCGCGACTCATGGGAATTTGCTAGCCGCCACCGGGAACAGGTAGCCAAGCAAATGTATGCACGCCTGCTGTGGACGGATGAATCGGCGGCAGTACTGTTCATTCGCACTGATATGGAGCAGCAGTCCGCGCTGCTGACGCACATGCTTGAGGTTGCAGTGTCTAAACTTGATGTTCTTGACGAGATTACCGACACGGTGCGCGAACTGGGACGGCGGCACGTCTCTTACAACATCCTTCCCGAACACTACTCGACGGTGGGAGCAAGCTTACTTTGGGCGCTGGAGCAGACGCTAGGACCGCAGCGCTGGACAGATAAAGTCGAAGCAGCATGGAAATCAGTTTATACAATACTCATGAGCGTGATGCTTGAAGGCGATCAACAAGCTCGTGATGGGGTGTAATCAGCCAAAAATACTTACTTATTGCTTGACCATTAGCAGTTGCTGCTAATGGTTGCCGAATCTGAAGAGCAAAAAATTTCGGGGTACTTGGGCGACAATTCAATAACCTTTTAAGGCGTTTGGCGTGGTGGCATAAAATTAGTATTACCTGATATATCCGATCATCATTTACTAGATCAATACCTAGAAGTTGCTCTAAGAATTTATGAAGAATACGAATCACAAAACTAGGCATGTGATTATACTACTCACATCGATTTGTAAGTTGGTGAAAGTGCAGGAAAACCTCAATTGAGATTGTAGAAAAATGACCTAGGCGTAGCCCGCCGCAGGGGTTGTGTCCATTTGAAGGGCGATAAAAATAGCGATCGCTATTTTTATCGCCTCATTTACCACGGTTGATCCAAACGCCTCTGAGTCCAGCTGCTTTAGCTGCATAATAGTCTTCTACAATGCTATCGCCGATATGCCACGCCGCCTCTGGGGAACATTTATGTTTGTCTAAGGCAATGGCAAAAATTTGAGGATCGGGTTTAGCTGCACGTACCTGGGTAGAAATGGTGACGGAGGTAAAAAACTCTCTCAATCCCAAACTTTGCAATACTGAGTAAATCCGAGAATCAAAATTTGACAGTACCCCCAAAGTAACCCCCAACCGCCGCCAATTGATTAAAGCTGGTAAAACATCGGGATAGACAAACCACGGTTCGGCAGTGCCAAAATGGATGTAAAGTTCGCTAAAAAAAGCCGAGAAGTCAGAAAATTCCTTGAGAACACCCGCATCTTCAAAAGTGTTCAGAGCGATTATCCGCCACCAATCAAACTCGCGCTGGGGAATATCTTGCAGTTCTGCATCTAGAAATATCGGCGGCGGCGCTGCTTTAAAACTTTTGATGAAGGCTGTATTCAATGTTTCGGCTGAAACTGTAACGTCAAATTCTTGGGCTATCTGACTATAAACTTCGCCCACACTACCTTTGACATCGAAGAGTGTACCCACAGCATCTAAAAAAATAACTTTCGGTTGTTCCATCAAAGTTTAAAAATTTTGAATGTTGAATGTTAGATTTTGGCTTGTTAAAGAGCTTCTGTGGGTAGAGTCTAGCATCTGCAAAGTAGGTTGGCGAAAATAAAGCAAATCATCGTAAATGCCTTGGTTTTTACCAATGCCCAACCTGAAGTTACCGAGAAAGTGTTTCTATAATCGGACGGACTAACCAATTAAAACCAACTTTGAGTTGATGGTCTAAAGTTGGCAACCTATATAAATAGGCAATCCGACGAGCGACGGATGCCAAGCGACCATCTAGTTTAATTCCCAAACCAGTGAGAGTGGCGTTGTCTATGCCTAGTGCCATCATTTCTCCTAACTGTTGGTAGTGGAAGGGAAGGAGGGGGCGATTAGTCAGACTTGCCCAGATATTCCAAGCAGTATAATCAGCTTGTTGGAAGGCGGCTTGTGCGGTGGCGGGGACTTGCTGTCCTTCAGCATCATGACAGTCTGCTAAATCTCCCAAGGCAAAAATTTCTGGATGATCGAGAACTTGCAGATTGGATGTAGTGCTGATTTGACCACGCTGGTTTTGCTTGAGGGGAAGAGATTTCACTACGGGCGTAACCCTAGTTCCCACAGTCCAAATTACCAAATCCACGGGAATTGTATCTAACTGGTTTTTGTACTCTAGGGAAATGGTATTTTGCTCTATTGATTCGACTTTGGTTTCTAAATCAATAAACACGCCACGGGCTTCTATTGCTTTCTTTGCTGCTTCCCGGTTAAACTCTGGGGAAGTTCGCAAAATTTGGTCAGCGATTTCAATGATCCGAAAGCGTCCTCTTTCACCTAGTCTGTCGGCTAACTTACAGGCTAACTCTACACCACTGTAGCCAGCCCCAATAATTGCTACCCGAATTTTATCAGCATCCGATTCTTCTAAAAATCGCAGGCGCTCTTCCAAACGATAGGCATCAGAGATTGTGCGGAATGTATAGGCGTAGGATGTTGCACCAGGTACTAAATCTAGCGGTGTCTCACCTCCTAGCGCCAGTACTAAGCGATCGTAAGGAATTTCTGGGCCTTCGTGTATATTTACCTGTCGCTGGTCGATGTCAATTCCAGACACAACCCCTTGATAGAAACGCACCCCTGTACCTTGTAAAAGTTCTTCAAACGGTGGGGCGATTTCCCAGGTTTGCAGTTCGCCAGTGAGTAATTCGTAAAGTAAAGGAGAGAATAGGAAGCGATCGCTTTGATCTACCAGAACAATTTCGGGTTTTTGCGTAGATTCCCAAGGTAACTGGCTTAAGCGCAAGGCTGTGTAGAGACCACCAAAGCCTCCGCCAAGGATACAAATTCTAGAAGTTTGTTGAGTCATCGATTCTATCTATGGGACGGTCAATACTAGCTGGGCAACTAACTTCAGTCTAGTAAGTTAAAGCTGACTTTTCAAAATCCCATAAAGTTTTTCAGGGATTAGTCATTAGTCATTAGTCATTAGTCACGGTTATATAACTGAAGATTCGCTATAGTTAACGGTTAACAGGCAACGGCTAAAAGGAGTTAAAGAGATGGAAATTAAGCCAACTGACCCATCGCTAGCACTCATGGAAATTCCCCCTGGCTATCTCAACATTATGGGTTACGTTGATCAGTCAGAAGTTAATGGCCCTGGTTGTCGTGCAGTCATCTGGGTACAAGGTTGTCTTCGTGAGTGTCCTGGCTGCTTTAATACTAACTCCTGGTCTTTTGAGGCTAACCAATTGATTGCTGTTGATACCCTTGCCGAGAATATTCTCAGCAATCCCCACAACACGGGTGTAACGTTCTCTGGTGGAGAACCCTTTTGGCAAGCAACTGAACTGGCATCTTTAGCTCGTAAGGTAAAAGCTGCTGGATTAAATGTAATGTCTTTTACTGGGTTTACCCTCAAGCAACTACAGTCTCAATCCGCACCGCCAGGTTCCCAAGTTTTGTTAGAACAACTTGATATCCTGATTGACGGGCCTTTTGTCCAATCTCTGGCAATTAATTCTCCCAACTCTCCGGTTTCTTCTAGCAATCAACGGGTTCGGGTATTAAACCCGGCTTTCCAAGACCAGATTACTTGGGCTAGCGATCAGATTGAGGTTCATGTCCTCAAGGATGGTAGCCGCATCGTTACTGGCTATCAAGGTGGGCTGGAATTGACGTAGGGGCTAAGGGGCAGTTCTATTATTTGTAAATACACAAACAAAGCCTGCATCGGCAGGCTTTCCCCGTAATTATCTTTAGGATTTACGCTAAAACACAACGCAACTCGTTATTAATAGTTAGAACGGGAGCCAGGCGAGCTTACCACATTAGGGTCACTATAACCTACAGTATCATTGGCTCTGCGGCTCTTGCGACCAAACAAACCAAATAAACCGAGCAAGCCCAGCAAACCCCAATCGCCATCTTGGTAATCTCCGTCGGTAGCAGTGCGGTCTGTAGTGGTATCTGTGACAGTACCATCAGGAGCAGTTGTTGTTTGAGCAGAAGCGGGCAAAACTGTGGGCAAGGTAGCCAAACTTAAAGCTAGGACAGTACTTCCTAAAATTTTGGAGACATTAAAGCGTTTCACGATCACATTCCTCAATTAATTTGCTGTCAGTAATAGTTAAAGCTTATTAAGTTCTGACAGCGACAGCATCAATCTTTAGCTGCAAATATAAATCCGCTTAAAGTTGCATTTGCGATCAAGTAAATAAGCATTTTGGTAGACAATAAACTATTATGCATGGCAAATTAAGCAATAGTAAAGTTAGCGATCGCATTAAAACTAGCTCGATTCCAGAAGAGGAAATTACGTGCTCAGATATGAAAAATGCCGATAATTGAAGGTAATATTGCCGCAGCGATCGCTTCTGGTTGAGAAAATACAGTGATTTTAATCAGGGGTGCGCTTAATAATTAAAATATTGCATAAATGAATTATTGCTACAAAAATTTCTGTACTTTTCAGTAAATCGTCTGCCAAATCTTGAGAATGTTCTCACCACTCCCACCACCGGCAATAGTTTGTCCATCTGGGCTGATGGCGATCGCATAAATATATCCAGAACCCGTCTCTAAAGTGCGGATTTCCTTTCCTGTTAAAGGATTCCACAATTTAATTGTCTTGTCATTGCTGCCACTGACAAGGGTGACACCATTTGGACTTAGGCTAGGCAAAAAAGCTACGGAATTAACCTTCTCTTGATGTCCCTTCAAGGTGCGGATTAAGTTTCCTTTCTCCAGATTCCACAATTTGATTGTTTTGTCTTTACTACCACTGGCAAGGGTGACACCATCGGGAGCAAAAGCAACCGAAAGAATCGACTCACTATTTCCCTCCAAGCTGCGGATTTCCTTTCCTGTCTCTAGATTCCACAATTTAATTGTCTTATCCCAGCTACCACTGGCAAGGGTTTTGCCATTAGGACTAAAAGCCACAGATGGAACACCATTGATATGTCCCTCTAGGGTGCGGATTAACTTTCCTGTCTCTAGATTCCACAGTTTGATTTTCATGTCCTTACTAGCACTGCCACTGGCAAGAGTTTTGCCATCAGGACTGAAAGCTACTGAAGTAATTCCGTCACTATGTCCCTCTAAGGTGCGGATTAACTTTCCTGTCTCCACATTCCACAGTTTGATAGTCTTGTCCGCACTACCACTGGCAAGGGTTTTGCTATCTGGACTGAAGGCTACAGCCCAAATCCAAGTGGAATGTCCTTCTAAGGTGTGGATTTCCTCTCCACTTGCGAGATTCCATAGCTTGATTGTCTTATCATCACTGGCACTACTAAGGGTTATGCCATCAGGACTGAAAGCTACGGAATTCACATCGCTGGAATGCCCCTTCAGGGGTTTGGGCACAAAAGAATTTTCTGAGACGCTTTTTTGGGGCTGAATCGGCTGAGAAATCGGCTGAGAAATCGGCTGAGAAAACTCGCTCATTGTATGAGAGCGAGTTTGGAAATACCAAGTTCCCCCTAATCCGAACACCAAAATGCTACTACCTAACAGGAGTTGAATTCTCCGCTTGTTATTGGGTTTTGGTGAAACGGGCCCGGTGTTTACTGAAGTAGTTGTAAATGTGGGTGCAAGTACAGTTGGTGGCACTGGTGCCAATGGTGATAGCCCAGGTGTCAAGTCAGCCATGACTTCATCAGCCGATTGGTAACGCTTTTGGATGTCTAGTTGCAACAGCTTATCCAAAACTTCACCCAACTCTATAGACACAGAAACTTCGTCTCTACCTGGACTGATCAAATATTGTCGCCAAGATGCCACCCAACTATAGCCCTGCTGTATCCACAGTTGAGATGGGCGAACCCCAGTCAGTAGATGAAAACAAGTCGCCCCCAAACTGAATAAATCACTGCCTGGGTAAGCTTTTCCATCTTGCATCTGTTCAAGTGCAGTGTAACCGTGTGAGCCAATAACAGTGCCCATTTTAGTCTGTACCGTTGCCGTCAGTTGCTTTGAGGCTCCAAAATCAATTAGCACTAATCGCCCGTCTTTTTGACGGCGAATAATATTTTGTGGTTTGATATCCCGATGAATCACTCCCTGTACATGAATAAACTTCAGCACGGGCAGTAAATCTAACAAAAGTCCGCGAATCTCTCTTTCGTTATAGCTTCCCCGCGTCTCCCATTCTTTAAGCAAGTTATGGCCATTGATAAACTGCTGTACCAAAAACAGATAGCTATTTTGCTCAAAATAAGCCAATAAAGTGGGAATTTGCGGATGTTCTGCGAGTTCTTGCAGTCGGCTTGCTTCTTGTTTAAATAGCTCAATGGCCTTGTTTAGTGGCCCAGTTCCCTGAAGTTTTGGGGCAAATTGCTTAACAACACAGCATTCATTCAGTTTGTGTACATCTTCTGCCAAATAAGTTCTACCAAATCCGCCCTCATCTGACAACACCTGAGTAGGACGATAGCGACCTCCCAGCAGGGGTATCAATTCTGATCTACAACTGTGGCAATAGTTGTTTTTATCAGGATTTAGGGGTTTTTGGCAATCGGGATTCACACAACAGAGCATACTGGGAATCCATTTCAATTGGAGTATATATTCATTTTAAGTCATGCAGTATAATCTCTCTTGTTAGTAAATATCACTGAGACACCATACAAATCCCCAATTTCCTTACCTCATAAGGTATTGAACAATTTTAGATAACTTGAAACAAGTTGTGCTTGAGCGATGCCTTTTGAAGAATTGATTGGCACCAATTAAACTTATGCATTATGTAGGCATTCTCAATTTACTAGTCCGGCAGCATCTAGCTCAGTTTGGCAAAAATATCACAGCAAAAATCCGAAAAACAGCAATTTCTGCTTGTAGCTCAGTATATACCTACAACATTGACATTCACTCTAGTACAGCTTGGCAAAAATCCAGCTACCATCTCAAACAATGCTTGGGGCAAAATCGCCTTTTGCCACAGTGTACTAATACTTTAGATTGGGACTTAAATTTTTCGATTTAAAATTTGTCTACCTGTTAAATAGAAAATCATCAGCAAAATTAGGAGCGTAATTATGCTACTAGAAAACAACAGCTATCGTCGCAAATTAAATCGTATTTTAATTTGTTGCTTAAGTAGTAGTTTGTTGATCACAGGTAATGTGCTGCCTATAAGTGCTTTGGGAAGACCTCAAAATTCTAAAGACTTCATAATTGCCAAATCACCAGATGAGAGACAACCAGAAGCAGTAAAGAAAGCAATTGAGCAAATTCCCGTTTCTCAAGCGTCAGTATCTCCAAGACGCAAGCCATCTGTTGAGTCACCAATACAGCAGGCTCGTAGTGTACCGTCTAAGTCAGAAAATCCCCAGCCAACATCTAATAGTTCCAATACTAACCGAGGGACACGTCGCCAGGCCAGTGCCAACCCAGAGACACGTCGCCAGTCCAGTGCCAACCCAGGGACACGTCGCCAAGCCAGCACCAACCAAGAGACACGTCGCCAGTCCAGTGCCAACCCAGGGACACGTCGCCAGACCAGTGCTAACCGTCCAGCAGTTTCTCAACCCGTGACACCTACTTACAAGGAGATTAACTTTGCAGATGTCGCATTGGGAATTCTGAGTAAGAGTGACTTTCAATCTCAAGGTAGATACTTTCATTTCTATGAGTTTGAGGGCAGAGAAAATCAACTAGTCCAAATTAGGCTGATTGGCAGTAATGATACACGCAGATCGAATAACTTGAGTTTAAATCCTTTGTTATTTCTGCACGATCCTGATAATAATATCATTGTGAAAAAAGGCACTTTGGATAAAAGCAGTGGTGGCGATGATGCATTCATTTTTGCGCGACTACCTGCAAAGGGCACTTACAAGATTGCAGTTACTAGCCAAGAACCTGGAGAGATAGGCCGCTATAGTTTGGCTCTGAGAAATGACAGGGCTAGCTATACCTTAGATGAATCAGGTCAACTAAGTGCCAATAGCTCAACCCTAAAACAAAATGGCGGTGCTTACAATATTTCCAATTTTCAAGGTAAAAAAAATCAGCTTGTAAGTATTCGGGTAGATAGTGTTGATGAAGAGTTTTCTCCTTATGTAGCTTTGCTAAATTCTCAAGGACAGAGCATTGCTATAGATAAAGACAAAGACAACAATGGTGTGTACAGTGCTTTAATTGACCGAGCTAGGTTGCCTGAAGATGATACTTACTATATAGTTGTTACTTCCAAGAATCCAAAGGAACTCGGTAAATACAGATTGACTATTTTCTAAGTTAATTTAATTCGCTTAATACCATTTCACGAAACTCCTGCTACAAATACGTTGGTAACGGGAATTTCGTGAAATTCTGGGATTGGTTCAAAACCTGAAAGTTGTCCGAATTGTGCCGATATAGCTTGTGCTGTTGTTGCCGTCGTGTTCTGGATTAGTAATCATTACTAGTCCTGGAGTGATGGTAATATTGTCATCGACTTGGAAACGGTAGAAGGCTTCTAAATGGAGAGAGGTGTCTTGATCTTCGTATTCTTGATTTGCAACTTCCAAGTCATTGTTAATAACTTTGGGTGGTTGACCGATCGCAATTCCTCCAATGCTGTTTTCTCTGCCCAAATCAATCAAAGCCAAAGTTACTGCCCAGTTAAAAATATTTGCCGTTGGGTTGTTTGGTAGATCCATCGCTGTTGCACGGGTAAAGCCAACCCAACCAGAGACATTCAAGTTATTGTTAAGTGCGATCGCTGATTGTAATCCGAAGGAGTGTGCAACAATAGCATCACTCTCATCATCAAAAGGATCGTTGGCGCGACTGCTACCAGTTCCTGTATTGAGGCTGTTGTATGAGTGGATGTAGCTCAAGCCAACTTTGAAGGAATCGCTGGGTTCAAGAGTCAGTTGAGCGATCGCTCCATATTCCGCCTCACCAAATCCAACTTCCGGATCGTTAACATCGTCAGCCAGATACCCCAAACTTAAGCTGATTGAGTCACTAAAATCATAAACTAACCCCACTCCAGCACCCCCTCCTTGGCGATAAATTGGGTTACGCTGTGCAAAACGAGAAATAGCACCACGACTACTGCTACTCAAAAAGGGATTCAGCGGATCAACAAAATCATCAAGGTCACCGCCTTCCGCCTCAAAATAAACAGTAGCTTGCTCTCCTATGGGAAGGCGATATTCTAGGACACTCAATTCAAATTCGTTATTGCTATTGCTCTGAAAGGCTAAACGAGCCATATCAGTTCCCGTCGCATCATCTATTCTAGGGAGATTACTAGCTTGTAGGCGAATTCTGAGGTTGTCCTTTCCGGTGAAGCTTGTATCGAAAGTCAGGCGTGCTCGACTACTCAAGGTAAGATTACTGTCTGTGCTATCGCCGCTACCATCAACTTTTTCCCCACTGCTAACCCCAGAAACGGCAAAAAGAACTTCTCCTTTGAGTTTAGTAGTGATAGAAAATGGTTGTATTGTAGACTCTATGCGGTTTTCCAAATTGTCTAATCGCCCTTGGATAACCTCTAGTTCTTTGCCAAATTCAGCTTTCAAGCGCTTCAAATCTTCCAAGTCTTCCTGGCTGATTCCGTTAGCTGTTTCTGCACTTTTCAGTTTGTCGATGCGGTTGATAGTTGTGGCCAGAATGGCAGCAAATTCATAGCGAGTCATAGCTCGGTTACCGTTGAAGGTGCTGTCAGAATAACCAGCAAGCAGACTGTAGCGATCAATTAATAATTTGAGAGATTGAAAAGCCCAGTCAGTAGGTTGAATTTCTGCTAACTCAGAAACAGCATTAATTTTGGCAAAAGAATCAGTGTTGTTAGTCAAAACAGCAGGGGGAGCTTCGTTAGCAAAAACCTTACTTGTCAATACAAACGTCGTTGTAAAAGCAAGCAAACTGAGATGGCAAACATTCCAGACATTTTTCCACCGAGATTGCTTTTTCATCCGTCCGGGAATGTTTTTTTTAGTTATCGTAATAGTCTCGATACCATTGCACAAAGCGCTCGATGCCTTGCTCTATTTGAGTTACAGGTTGAAAATCTACATCTTGAATCAGTTCATCTACATCAGCATAGGTAGAAAGAACGTCACCGGGCTGCATGGGTAGTAAATTCTTTTTGGCTTGCTTACCCAAGAGTTTTTCGATGATTTCAATAAACGTCATTAACTCTACTGGGCTGTTATTGCCGATATTGTAGAGCTTGTAGGGCGCTTTAGTAATTGAGCTATTTTGATTATTAGCTTGGGGTGGGTTGTGCATCACTCGAACCAGCCCTTCAATTACGTCATCAATGTAGGTGAAGTCTCGTTGCATTTTGCCAAAGTTGTAAACGTCAATTGGCTGATTATTAGCGATCGCTTGCACAAACTTAAAATATGCCATATCCGGTCGTCCCCAAGGGCCGTACACTGTAAAAAAGCGTAATCCTGTAGTTGGCAAGTTGTACAAATGGCTGTACACATGAGCCATCAACTCGTTTGACTTTTTGGTAGCGGCGTAGAGTGAAATGGGATGGTCAACGTTATCGCTAGTAGCAAATGGAACTTTAGTATTTGTGCCATAAACAGAACTGGAAGAGGCAAACACTAAATGACTAACCTGGCTATGGCGACAACCTTCCAGGATATTGACAAACCCTGAAAGATTGCTGTCTACGTAGGCATAGGGGTTATGCAAGGAATAGCGGACTCCTGCTTGCGCTGCTAAGTGAACCACGCAATCAAAGGTATAATCTTGAAATAGTTCGGCAGTAGAAAGGCGATCGCTCAAGTCCAAAAATTGAAAGGTGAATCCAGTTTCGGGATAAAGTTGATTCAAGCGGGCTTTTTTCAAGCTGACATCGTAGTAGTTATTAAAGTTATCGATGCCGTAAACTTGTATCCCTTCTGTTAGGAGACGCTGTGCTAAATGAAAGCCAATAAAACCAGCAACTCCAGTAATTAGTATTTTCATGGTTTGTCATTAGTCATTGGTCATTGGTCATTTGTCATTTGTCATTGGTCAAAAACTTGACTTGTTCTTTTAAAATTTTGAAAATTTCGAGTTCAGAACTTGAACGTTGAGCCTTTTAGCTTGAACGTTGAGCCTTTTAGCTTGAACGTCGAGCCTTTTAGCCTGAACGTTGAGCCTTTTAGCCTGAACGTTGAGCCTTTTAGCTTGAACGTTGAGCCTTTTAGCTTGAACGTTGAGCCTTTTAGCTTGAAAGTTGAGCCTTTTAGCTGGAAAGTTGAGCCTTTTAGCTTGAACGTTGAGCCTTTTAGCTGGAACGTTGAGCCTTTTAGCTTGAACATTGAGCCTCTGAACTCGGAAATTGAGCCTTTAACCAATGACAAATGACAAATTAAGTAATATTCATGGCTTGCAACACAGGGAAAGAGCTTTTTAGAGGATAATAAACAACGCTCAGAGTGTCGGGAATCACTTGCAAACACTGTGGTGAAGTGTCCAAGATATGAACCAGCATATTTTCGATGACGGAGGGAGAAGCAACTACTAATCCAGTTGTGGGACGGGTTAAATCTATGTCATTTGATGGCACTACGGCGCGTTTAGATAAAAGGTTTTGCTGCCAGATGGCGAGAAAATCTTGCCGCAGTACTTGAAATTGCACGGTTTTTGGATGATATTTAAGCAGTTGCTCGGCGTTTTGTTGGGAACTATCCAAATCACTGCTGAGACTAAAATCTATTGGTATTGTCTGAAAGCGTTCAGCTAGCTGATGAATTAAATGTGGCGCTGTGCCTGTGGCTGGTACTACAAGTAGACGCAGACCTTGTTTACCGTTCTTCAGCTTGGGGATGACTTCACTTAGATGGGTAGTAATATTCATTGCCTCCAGTTGCCCTTGCTGTTCACCGGGTGTAGGAAAATTCAGAATGCTGATGCCACAGTTTGATTGCTGGAGGACATGATATTTTTCACATTTCATGGCGATCGCAGTACTGATTAATGCCCGAATTGTGCCACTGTGGCTGACAATTAGAATAGTCTTGCCAACATGACGCGGCAGAATTTCTTGCCAGAATTCATGGGTGCGATCGTACAAATCTAGTACGGGATAGCATTGCTGTACACATGTCGCAACCGCTACACCTGTTGTTTTTAAATGCTTTTCTGGCTGCGGTTCTGCCATCTGAAACTCATGGGGTCGCTCCTTCCAGCAGCGATAATCTGCCGCAAAGTTTTCTTGTACGTATTTGTATGTCAGTCCCTGCCATGTGGGCATATCGATTTCTTTGAGATAGGAAGATGTAAATATTCTCTTCTGCTCCTCTACTTCCATCCCTTCTAGAATTTCAAATGTAGTTTCCTTGACTCGTCGGAGAGGACTGATATAAATTGCATCTAATTCTATTCCTTTGAGAGCAACCCCAGTTTGGTAAGCATCGCTGCGCCCCTTCTCAGTTAACACTGAATCATCGCAACTTCCTTGATAGCGCTTTTGGGCATTGTAGGTACTCTGACCATGACGCACTAAAATTACACGGGTTGAGTCAATTTTGGATTGGGGATTTTTCTTGTCTTCCTCATTTCCTACTCCCTTCTCATCAAGCTTCAACTGCATACACATCATCCTCGTGGGAATTTACCGCAGATTTCAAGGCATACATTGCGCTGTAGCGTCCACCTAAACGCAGCAATTCTTTGTGCGTACCTTGCTCTAAAATCTGTCCGTCTTCGATGTAGAGAATAAAATCGGCTTGTTCAACGGCTCTAAGATTATGAGAAACTACAAAAGTGGTGCATTTTTGAGTTAAGCGATCGAGTGCTTCGTTGACGGCGTGTTCGTTTTCGTTGTCTAAGCCAGTGGTAGGCTCATCTAAAATTGCAATCGCAGCTTGACGAATAGCAGCACGAGCAATAGAAATTCTCTGCCTTTGTCCTCCCGAAAGTGTCGCCCCTCTCTCCCCCAAAATAGTCTCGTAGCCTTCAGGTAGCGCCATGATAAAATCGTGGGCATTTGCCAGACGCGCAGCTTGTTCAATTGCTTGGTCAGAAGCCCCCAAACAGCCGTAGGCAATATTATCTTTGACGCTGGCAGCAAATAGAATTGTATCTTGTAACACCACGCTAATTTGCTGGCGGATAGATTGCACCTTGTACTCACGCAAGTCATGACCATCAACTAAAATCCGCCCTTCCAATGGGTTATAAAGTCGTAACAACAAACTTACTAAGGTGGATTTACCGCCACCAGATGGCCCCACCAAAGCAACGTGTTGACCAGGTTGCACCTCAAAGCTGATATTTTGCAAAATTCTCTTTGCTGGTTCGTAGGCAAAGGTGACATTTTCAAACCGTACACCTCCCAGTAAAGGCGGTGCATCCATTGCTCCCCGTGAATCGCTGATTTCAGGTACGGTGTCCAGCACATCGAGGATACGCTCACCGGAAGCGGTAGCTTTAGCGATTTGCCCGGTATATTTGGCAAGTTGCCGCATCGGCTTAAAAGCAATCCTGAGATAGTTGACAAATACAAGCAAATCCCCAGGTGTGATCGCCTGTCTCAATACCAGCTGCACACCCCGCCATAACACCAAGGCAGTAGCAATGCCTACCAGCAGTTCTACCATCCGTTCTAAACCGGCTGCGAGTTTTTGCGCCTTGGCACTTTCTTTTAAACTTTGGCGATTATGACCCGAAAAAGTCCTCTCCAGCATATTTTGCAGAGAGAGGGCTTGAACAACCTTGATTGCCCCGATGGATTCCGCCGCCGTTGCAGCCATTGCCCCTTCGCGTTGACGTTGCGATCGCACTACTTGCCGAATGCGTTTTGTCAAGCGCATGGTGAAGAAAATAAATAAGGGAAACACGGCGACAGCAATTAGCGCTAGTTCCCAATGCAGCCAGAACATGACAAAAATCATCCCGACTAAGGTGAGGGAATGGGCAATTAGGGGTAATACTGCCATCACCGTCACCTCTCGCAGTCGTTCAATATCGGAGGTAACGCGGGTAATTAAATCGCCGGTTTTGGCTTTGTGGTGAAATGATAAAGAGAGACTTTGGAGATGACTGTAAAGGTCAGAACGAATTTCAGTCAACACATTACTAGCTGCCAGTGCCATGCCCACCACACTAAAGTAAGCAGCAGTAGCCCGAAGTAAAGCGATCGCTACTAACCCCAACGTCAAGCCTGTTAATAGGGCAAATGGGCCCAGTCCTGAAAGTAGGGGAATTCCTAAAGACTGAGATCGAAAACCAGGTACAAGAATGTAATCAAAAATAAACTTTAGCGGCCAGGGTTCCAGCAGGTGCAAGAAAATCTCAGCCATCAGTGCCACAAAAGAGACAATCAGCAGCGCCTTTTGTTTGCTCAACTGGGGCGAAAACCGCTGCAAAATCCGCACAATTCCTGGTAAAGCAGCCCTCAGACTTTTGGGATCTCTAGCCGCCATTACGACTTATCTCCCTCCAGGGAATGAACGAGAGAGACTAACTTGGGGACGGGTTTGGTTGTGTTGACTGTGGGATGACTTTGAGTATAGCGATCGCTAATGTAGTAATTTAATTTTCTTTCGAGAGCGATCGCTATTTTCTCCAGCCACAGGGGATTTTTCCCAAAGGTGAGACGACTTAGCAACGGCTTTAAAAATCCCTGATGGCGACGATGCCCCATCCGCTTGTAGCGTTTCTTAAAATACTTGTCATTAGTCGTTAAATCCCACTTTTCGGAGAAGTGTTTTAAACTGGCAATTTCCCAAGCATCACTCCAGCGCAGCATAAAGAACGTCAATTCTGACAATTCAAACTTTAGCCCTGGTACATAGGTAACTACCGAGGCTGGTTCACAGTAAAATGTACCTCCTGCCTCAGCCACTTTTAGACAAAAATCGATGTGTTCCCGCGTACTCAGGAATTTCTCATCTAACAGCCCAATTCGCCCAAAAATCTCAGTGCGAACTAACATACAGTGAAACTCGGCAAACTCGCATTGCTGACGATGAAGTTGATCCTGCACCTCAGCAACTTTCCGATTTACAAAGTAGTGTTTTTCATGCACCCGTCGCTTGATTGCAGTTTCCTGTATCTCCACAACAATATGAGCTTCACCACCCGCCAAATGTACTGTTTCCCCTAAAGGCTTACCAATGCAAGTAAGGGGACAGACTACAGTCGCGTTTGTTTCTTTGGCACATTCGAGTAAGGAGTTGAGCCAACCTGGACTAACAATTACATCATTGTCAATAAATACTAAATACTCGCTATTAACTTGTTGTAAACCCAGGTTACGGGCTTGGTTGGGTGATAGGTAGTGTTCTGTACGAATTAATTGGAATCCTTTTTCTTGGGCTTGTTCTTCGAGGTAGCGCTGGATATGCTGAGGTGAACCGCCATCTACATAAACTAGGGAGAAAGGTAGTTGAGTGTGTTCGTAAATGCTTTCTAACGATTCGCGGGTGTAACTGAATCGCTCACGCTGCGAAACAATTATGGTGATTTGTGGTTTGTTCATGGTTTCAAAGTTATAAGAAAACGAACCGCAGAGGGATCTTGTGTGAGTCCTAAATCTTTTAGTTCTCTGGATTGGAAGGGACTACACGAGTGATATTTCGCCTAACAAAACTGATTCAGATGCCGCTAAGACTCTTTGGTAAACATTCATCCAGTTTTGGTATTCTACTGATGGGGCAAGCTGTTGAGTTACTTTTGTTTTGGCTCCTGCACCCAACTTTTGCCGCAATTCTGGTTGTGTTGCTAAATATCGAAGTGCAGCAATTAATTCTTCTGTACTGCCGGGATTGACTAGCAAACCGTCTACACCATCTTCTATAATTTCTGCGATCGCATCTACACGAGTGCCAATTATTGCTCGACTCGCTAGCATCGCTTCTAAAAGCGTATTGGGGCAACCGTCATGCAGTGAGGGAATTGCAAAAATATCTAAATGGGGGAGATAAGCTAAAGCTTCTTGGCGGCTGGTAATTCCAGTAATGCGGAGGCGATTACCAATACCGCTTTGCTGTACTTGTTGTTCCCAGTATTCTCGTTCTTTCTCAACAAAATCACCTATCAACAAGAGTGTTAAATCTAACTCTTTACTCAACTGGGCGCAAGCATCGAGGAGAAATTCAATGCCCTTCTTGTCTCGGAACCTACCCGATGAACCAATAACAATACCTGGCAATTCGTTAATTAGAGACGGAGTGGGGAATTGTTCAAAGTTAATAGGTGCGATGGAATTCCAGAAAGCTGATGATTTTAACTTCACACTTGGACTAATAACACTAGCTCTTTTGAGCAAGTCACGGCTGACAAATGTCACCCAAGCAGAATTTTCTAAAATCCATGCTATTTGAGCATGATTCTTAGGATTAAAAATATGCTTATGTAAGTCGCTACCACGAACACTATTGATTACCGGAACATCATTTTCTTTTGCTAAAAGTGTTGTTACATAACCTGTTTCATTCATAAAGAAGGCGTGAAACAAGTCAAAGCTATGTTTTTGATGCAGACATTTTAGTTGAAAGTAAACGTCGCTAAAAAAGTCTTGGATTTCTGTTGTTTGATTGCGAACGGCTGACTTAATGCGATGCACAAACACACCATCTTGAAGCGTTGATGTGCAACTTGCTCGTCTGCGACTTCCATCAGAAACTAGGCGTTGTTTGGAACGAAAAACTGCAACGTGAACTTCATAGCCACTGTTAATTAGCATCTGGGAAATTCGATGTACTGATTCACCAACCCCGCCAATATCGGGTGGATATTCGAGTGTAGTAATACAAATTCTTATTTTATCCATGATTATATTTTTCTATGAATTTATTATGCAACTTTTTGTTTAACTGCTAAAGTTTTTAATATGGTTGCAGTCTTTTCAACTCCGCTGGAATCAAAGCTAATTTTGTTTGGTTGCTCTTTGAGGTAATTAATAATATTAATAGCAAAGTAATCGGGTTGCAAATCATTAGGATTGATAAATTTGACGATTCCTAAATTGCTTAACTTTTCGGCTCTAATAGTTTGTTCTCGATCCTGGTTGCCTGTAAAGGGAAGAATCATGGCTCGTACACCTGTGGTTAGAACATTCATTGTGGTGTTATAGCCAGACATATTTATTGAAAGGTCTGCTTTTTTCATGTAATTTAGCAAGTAAGGAGTATAGCGTCGAATGTGGAGATTTTTACTATGTCTTGCCATTGCTTGCAACTCATGAAATTTTGAATCTGGGATGAATGGCCCGGTAAAAACCTGAATGTTGTGCGGTAATACTTTCTCTAAGAAAGGGGCTGTGTTCACTACAGATTCAAGCAATTCATGACCAAATCTCCCACCTCCTACGCTGACTAAAATTAGGGGTTTGTCTGAGCTAATAATTTCTCGATCTTCATCAGTTAAAATAGGATTTATCGGTGGTTCTTGTACGACATATCCAGTGTAATATACTTGACAGTTAAGGTCGTTAACTCTAGAAAAGGTTGCTTCTATTGGGACTAATTCTGGGTCACCGTGAACCAGTAACATATCAAAATATTTGTTCATTAAGTTACATACTTTTTCTTCGTGTTTCGCCTGTTTTTCTGGTTTAGCAACTACAATATCTCGCAAGCTAGAAACAACTTTGGTTGAGCTTCTATTTGATTTTGCTCTTTCTAACAAGGGAATTAATTCAAAAGAGAAGCGTCTTCTTCCAAAGGGAAATAACTCAACTATTAAAATATCAGGCTGGAATTGGTCAAATATTTCCAGAAGTCGATTTTTTCTGATTTCCTTGACTTCGGTGAGACTAAAGGCATCATCTACTACTTGCAGTTCTGTAAATTCTGCATCAGTTTTAATTGCAGGCAAGTTTATGACTTCGACACCAGCAGGAATTTCAAATCCTTGAATTATTTCACCGCCATTAATAAAACAAATTTGGAAGTCTTTGGTTAAACCGCGCACAATTTCCCGGCTGCGAACCAGATGCCCCATACCCAAAATATGTTGGCAGTAGAACATAAGACGTTTCATAACAACTTTACCTCTTTAAACAATTTTGGCAATCATTGCTAATTCCGGTAATTGTTCCGGGGACTGGTAGCAAAATGGAATCACGCTCTTTTTTTTTGCTAGTAAGGTGGAGATATATTGGCTAATTTTGGGCAATCCATCCAGATTAATTGTCGTCAGGGAAATCTGCGGAGTTTGGAGTTGTTGCAACAGCGATCGCAGTAAAATATCTGGAGCTAGATCATTTGGATGAATAGCCGCCAAAACCCCCAATTTTTCCAAGTGTTCTGCACGAATGCACTGTTCTCGTGATGGTTTAATTCTAGGTATGACTACTGCTGGCTTACCCACTGAGAGAATCTCGCAAGTTGTGTTGTAGCCTCCCATTGCTACTACGGCATCTGCGGCGGCGATGTAACTCATCAAATCATCGGTAAAGTCGCTCATCTGCACCTGAGGATATGCAGCAGCTTTTTGTTCTAATGCTGCTTTATCTTTGGCGGGCATTTCCGGGCCACATATAATTAAACTTCGTAATTTATAAGAAGCTGGCAACAATGCCAAACTCGATAAATAGTTATCAATTAAGCTGTAACCATCTTCGCCACCACCCGGCGTAACTAAAATAAGTTGTTCTTCTGGACTTAATCGCAACTCACTGCGGATAAGATTTGGACTTTTACGCCCCAGTTCTGTGCGGATGTAACCACAGAACTGCACCTTCTGGGCAACCATTGGCGGTAGTTGATATTCTTGGCGGATGTCGAAAATTTCGGGAGTGCCAACCACAAGCACGGACTTGTAAAATGTATCGATTGCTTCGTAGTAACCGTGCTTTTGCCATTCTGCGATTGTCACATCTGGATGATCTAAAATGTCACGCAGAAGGAGAATTAAGGGAGTTTCCGGCAATTTTGCTTTGAGATATTCGACAGTAGCTTTTAATTCATTACGGATACCATAGGGCTTTTTGTCTACTAGAAATATATCCGGTTTAAAATTAGCGATCGCAGATAAAATTAACTCTGAGCGCAATTTCACTGTTTCATCTATTTCTGTCCCCAGATACTTGACATACATTTCACCTGATGTTGCCCGATTTAAACAGGGTAGCTTAATGTAATCAAGTCTTTTCGGGAGACGAAAACTGT
The DNA here is from genome assembly GCF_047228265.1 of Nostoc sp. UIC 10607. Lineage (NCBI taxonomy): Bacteria > Bacillati > Cyanobacteriota > Cyanophyceae > Nostocales > Nostocaceae > Nostoc > Nostoc sp. UIC 10607. The sequence continues at coordinate 20,666 of NZ_JBIQNW010000023.1, forward strand.
GCAGCATCGGCGAACCAGAAACAACTAAAATAGAAAGTTCTGGAATCGAATCAAGTAAATGGGTGCAGATTGCCAGCATTCTGCGAATATTACCGAGACCAAAGCCATCGTGGGAATATACCATCAGTCTCATGGCTAAATGTCCCTCAATTGTTCAGTGAATAGATGCCGTACTAATTAAATAGAGTCTCAATTTTTCATGAGTATTCTATGAAACTTGTATGAGAATTTTCTCATAATTCTGCCCTGTTGGCGCAGCCTCTCGTAGAGAAGGGGTTTGCTTAGAGACCATTTATAAAGTAAATCTTTAGTCGCCGTAGTCGATTAATTCAAGTATCGAATCGACTGCGAAACTTTGACTGCTTCTTGGGGAGTAACGTTACTACAATTAGACAATTCTGGTATTACTCCCGTACCAACAAATCTGTAAAAGGGGCCATTTTGCTCTCCCAACCACTGCGATAGCAATGTTGGTTGTTTGGCATTACCGTATAATCCTTGCTCCAAAACACTTTTTCCAAATATCGGAGAATTTATCGGGTAACTCCGTGACCCAGAGGGCAAGTCGCCAATACCACCAGATGCTGACTCAATCGCAAAGCATTTATCTGCACTTAAATTTTGATAAATAACTAAGTAACGCAAGCTGTCAACATTTTCGCGCCCAGCCGAAACTAATACTTTATCGGCATGAAAATTTGCGGGTACGTAACTTGGTAATGCTAATTTTAACCCTAGCGATCGCAAAACTTTTAACTGAGTCGGTGTTAATTTTATTACCGAATTGGTTTGTGAAGGTTTAGGTTGAGCAATTACCGCAGCCGTAGAAGCAATGATACAGGCGACAACGCAAGAGGAAGCAAAGTTAACGGAGTATTTGAATAATTTCATGGTTAATAATTATACTTGCCAGATATGAATTTGCTCAACTGGGCACCCTACAAACTAATGCTTCCTCTGCCCCTCCCCCTGCTCATTTTCCACGAGTTGTGCTTGGGTGGAACGTAATTCTGCTAACGCCAATTCTAAGCGTTGATTTTTCTCATCTAACTCCCGTGTCCGTTCGCGCACTTTCCTTTCTAGCACCTGGCTATATACTTCTAGCTGTTCGTTAGCATCCTTTTGGGCTTTGATGAGTTGCTGAACTTCTTGGATAAGACGATTGAGGGAAGTCGCTAAGATGCCAACTTCATCATTAGTCGTAACGGGTGCTTGTAAATCGAAGTTAGATTCTTCTGTAACCTGTTGGGCAATATGAGTGACAGCTTGAATGGGACGGGCAATGGCGCGACTGGTGTAAATTGCTAGTAATGTGGCGATCGCAATTGATAGTGACAGGCTACCGATGATAATGTATAAGCGTAATTTTTCCGCCGTTTGTAGTTCCTGTTTTGCTTGCTGATACTCCTCGGCTGTAATTTGCACAAGGCTCGTGATGTCATGGAGAAAGTCATCCATCAAAAAAACTGACGAGCCATGCATGAAATTAAACAATTGGCTTTGTGCTGTCTTGATTTGACTGGGTGATAATTTATTGGGATTATTATCCCGAAAAAAAGCTTCTGTACGCTGTAAATAAGCACTAAAACCTTTATAGTTCTGCAACAAGGGGTAAACTGCTTTCTGCCCACTTATAGAACCATATACGGTGGGCTTGTTAATGGTATAGTTTGCTGTTAATTCAAACCAAAGTTGTCGGGCTTCGGCAACATGCTCAATTAATTGAGTATAATTTTTTTCCCACAGTTTTGGTCTATCCATGTAGAGAATCAGTTGATGTTGGGTGGTGCGGACATAAAACACACTCGTTTTGAGTTGAGATGCTTGATATAACTCTTCAAATGCTGCGTCTTCCCGCTTTTGCGCCTTATGCTTGTAATGATCTGCAATCAGAAAACCCATAGTAGTTCCCAGCACGGCGATGCTCACAAGCAGCGCATATCCAATACCGATCTTTTGACCAACCTTCAAATAGCTAAACCAATGTCTAGAGATACTTGTGTGTGTAGCTAAGTTGTTTGATAGTTGTAAGCGGCTATTTGATTGCTTAGAAGTCAGTTTACCGAACTTACTGTACTGTTTCATACTCAACCACGACTTAGATGGATTTGAATTCGTTCCAGCAAGTCACTGAAGCGAAATGGCTTAGTGATATAGTCATTTGCTCCATTGTTGAATGCGATCGCTCCTTCATGATCGTCTTTACGAGCTGTGACGATGATAATGGGTAGAGTCTCTCCTTGTCTACGAAGTTCTTTTAATACTGTCCAACCGTCCACAAATGGTAATCCCAAATCAAGCAGCATCAAATCAAATTTACTATTTTGAGCCAGAAGGAGCGCCTGCTGTCCATCTTTGGCAACGGTTGTTGTGTATCCCTGTCTGCGTAAGCCTTTTTCTATAAAAGCAGCAACACCTGCTTCGTCTTCAACAATTAAAATTTGATTCATAAATCAGGAGTCAGAATTCAGGAGTTAGAAGAATCGTCTCGTTTTCTCCATTGCCGTAATATAAGGTCAACAATTTCGTAGTCAGGACTTTAGTCCTTATTTTCTAAGCACCCTTTGTGCTTACTACAAACCATCAGAACTAGCTTGACAAAGTTCTATTAGCACTTGGGTAAGTACTAAACAATTATGTTCGCAAGCGATAACCCATCCCTCTAACGGTTTCAATGACGTTGCTGCCTAGTTTTTTGCGGAGATAACCGACATATACATCAACAATATTAGAACCTGGGTTATAGTCGTAGCCCCAAACGTAATCTAGCAGTTGTTCTCGACTAATAACCTGTCCAGGATGACGGCAAAACATTTCTGCCATTGTAAATTCACGAGCAGGTAATTCTATCAAGCGATCGCCTACTTTCACCTGTCGAGTTCGCAGATCAAGCACTACGTTACCAGCTTTCAAGACAAACTCTTGGGCATCTTTCACAGGTCTAGCAGTTCGTAAACGCAACCTTACCCGCGCCAGAAGTTCTTCAAATCGGAAGGGTTTGGTGACATAATCATCTGCGCCCCCTTCTAGTCCAGCGACTTTATCGTGAATATCACTCCGAGCCGAGAGGATAATTACAGGTAAATCTTCTCCCTGTCCCCGCAGTTCTTCTAGTACCTGAAATCCATCTTTTCCAGGCAAACCCAAATCCAAAATTAGTAAGTCAAAAGTTCCATTCTGTGCTATGTCCAGCACATGCAGTCCATCGGCAACAACTGCGGTTGTAAATCCTTGCGATCGCAATCCTTTCTCAATAAATGAGGCAATCCGGGGTTCATCTTCAGCGATGAGAATGTTGGGCATATGCACTCATTTCCTGCGGTGGATCGAGGGGTAAAACGATGGTAAACATCGAACCTTTTCCTAGTTGACTCCGAAGCAATACCTGTCCACCGTGCGCCTCGGCGATCGCTCGGACAATTGACAGCCCCAATCCCGCACCCTCGGAACGACGGCGACTGTTAGAAGTTCGAGCAAAACGTTCAAAAATCCGTTTTTGATCAACAAGGGGAATGCCTTCGCCTGTATCGCGTATCCAGAAACGTACCTTTCCTTTCGCGATCGCAGAACCTATGGAGATAGTATCACTCTTTGCAGTGTGCTGAGTAGCATTCTGCGCCAGATTGATCATAGCCTCAGTAATTCTTTGGCGATCAACTATAACCTGACCCTTTGCCACCGCATCTATTTGCCAATCGCGCTCTGCTAGTGCCTGGGCTTTGACAAATAACTCTTGGGTTAAGTCTGCTACATTCACCGTTGCCAACTGCAAAAAGTCTAAGCGTTCTGCCTTTGCCAACAAAATCATGTCATCGACTAGACGGCTCATCCGGTCTAATTCTCCTATGACCAGCGCCAAGGTTTCCTGTTGCTCTTGGGGGTCATCTCCCATCAGTTCCAGGTGTCCGCGAATGATGGTAATCGGAGTCCGCAATTCATGCCCAGCATCGTTGACAAATTCCCGCTGGGTGGCAAAAGCTGCCTCTAGTCTGTCCATCATTTCGTTGAATGTCGTTGCTAGTTCTGCCAGTTCTCCCTTACCTCGCGCAGGTAAGCGCTGGGTTAAATCTGACTCACTAATTGCATGGGCAGTGGTGGTAATCGCCCTTAGGGGAGCTAGAACCCGTCCCGCTGCCAACCACGCCAAGATGAACGATACCACAAATACTAAACTAGAAACCTCAATAATTACCGAAACTGCTTCTAGAGCTTCTGCCCGCTCACCATCTGTAGTATGGGCAATAACGAAGACACCCTGAATTTCTCCATTAATTTTAATCGGTTCTACAATATAAAGAATTTTACTAAGATCAGGGTCGGAAAATTCTTTTTCTCCCTGCTCTGGTTTGGTTTGTTTTGCCCACCGCTTCATGAGCGGTGAATCCTTGGCAAGTGATTTGGGACGCGCTCTCGGACTAGATTTATAAAATTCACCATCAACAAAGGTGATAAAGTAAGAGTCATCTTCTGGTAGTCGATACAACAGATAAGCTCTGAAAAGTCTGATCAAATCTTCTTTGGAAACTGGAGGAGCAATTTGTTTTTTACCAGCCAGCAACCATTTCAATTGCTCTGGCCCAATCACTATGTCTTCTGGGTCGTCCTCAGTGAGTGCATCCTCTGGAGCAAAGGTTTCACCTTTAATTAACGCATTCAAAGCCGCCATGTCTTGTAACATATCTTGACGGACGCGTTCATCAATGCGCTGGTAGAGCTGGTAGCGAAATGCGGGAATGGCGATGAGAAAGGTTATCCCCAAAATCAGCAAGTACCAGAGCAAAATTCGGGTGCGTGCTTCTCCAAATACTTGCTGCCAACCTGAAAATAGCTTAGGTATTTTAATCCCAAACCTGCGATCGCGGCGATGGGTTGTAGCGCTGCTCATTTTCACCCCTCCTCACTTGAGACAGTTTATCGCAATTGAGGATTTGTCATTTGATGAACTATCCCAATCCCTACTCACTGAGACAAGCGCCAAATCTTAATAGTATTGTCCTCACTACCGCTGACAAGGGTTTTGTCATCAGGACTGAAGGTAACGGATGTCACGGTGTTAGTGTGCCCCGGCAATGTGAGAATTTCCTCTCCTGTGGCTGAATTCCATAGTTTGATAGTGCGATCGCGGCTACCACTAGCAATAATTTTACCATCGGCACTGAAGGCTACGGTTGTGACAGTGTTTGCATGTCCCACTAGTGTGCGAATTTCTTTTCCCGTAACTAGATTCCAAAGTTTGATGGAGCGTAGGCGTAGCCTGTCGTAGGCATCGCGGCTAGCACTGGCTAAAATTTTACCATCTGGGCTGATAGCTACGGCTGTTACTGTTTGAGAATTTCCCTCCAGTGTACGGATTGAATACCCTTTTGTTAGATTCCAGATTTTGATCGTCTTATCAAAACTGCCACTGGCAAGAATCACGCCATCCTGGCTCATGGCTATCGATCGCACCCAGAATGTATGCCCTACCAGTGTCCGAATTTGCTCTCCTGTTACTAAATCCCAGATTTTAATGGTGTTGTCATCACTACCAGTAACTAGGGTCTGGCTATCAGCGCTGATGGCTAGGGCATGAACTGAGTCAGAATGCCCTGTAAGAGTGCGAATTTGTTTTCCGGTTGCTAGATTCCAGATTTTGATAGTGCTGTCATCATTACCACTAACCAAAATTTTGCCATCTGGGCTAATCATCACAGCATTCACCTGCTGAGAATAGGCGTTGAGTGAAGAAATTTGTTTTCCGGTTGCTAGATTCCAAAGTTTAATTGTGCGATCGTCGCCACTGCTAGCAATTGTTTTACCATCGGGGCTGATGGTGACGGATAAAACCGAGTTTTCATGTCCCTGAAGGGTGTTCGCTAAGGAAACGTTCCCCAAAGTAATCTTTGGTGGTTGAACTAAAACCGCCTCATTTTTGCCAGAATTATTGTGCTGACTCAGCCTAGAGACCAAAGTAGTCTGAATCCGGCGAAAATGTTTATACCAAGATTCTTGGAATCCGAACAACAGAATAAAAGCACTTACCAAAACTAATGTTCTCAGTAAGGGATAAGTTTTTGGTAAATATGGGGCTTGAGTTGCGGGTATTTGCCCAGATGACTTACCCGCAGGTGGTAGTGCCAGGAGTTGTTTTGGAGTCAAGTCTCTGAGGACTTCATCGGCTGACTGGTAACGTTCATGGATGTCTTTTTTCAAAAGCTTGTCGATGACAAAATCCAATTCAGGATTTAATGGACTCCGCAAATATTCCCGCCAATTACTCACCCAGGCGTACCCAGATTCCATCCACAACTGAAAGGGGGAATTTCCCGTTAGCAGATGAAAGCAGGTAGCCCCCAAACCGAACAAGTCACTGGCGGGAAAAGCTTTACCATCTCTAATCTGTTCCAGGGGAGAATAACCATGTGAACCAATGGATGTGCCAGATTTTTGCTGAACTCTGGCTGTAAATTGCTTTGAGGAACCAAAATCAATCAGACTTAATCGCCCATCACTTTTATGACGGATAATATTTTCTGGCTTGATATCCCGATGAATAACTTTGCGATCGTGGATAAATTTCAGGATGGGCAGTAAATCTAGCAAAATAGATTGAATTTCCCTAGCGTTATACGCCTTGCGTTGCTGCAACTCCTTTAATAAATTTTCTCCATTGATAAACTGCTGCACTAAATATAGGCAGCCGTCTTGCTCAAAGTAAGCTAGCAAAGTCGGAATTTGGGGATGTTCGCCAAGGTCTTGTAGTCGCTGCGCTTCTTCTGCAAACAACTCCATCGCCTTTTTTTGCGACCAAGTTCCTTGGAATTTTGGAGCTAATTGCTTGATAACACAGCGTTCATTGAGTTTATCTACATCTTCTGATAGATAGGTTCTGCCAAATCCCCCCTCATCTGAAAGGACTCGGATGACACGGAAACGATTTCTTAAAAGTGACACCAATGGGGTGCTACAACTTTGGCAAAACTTCTTTCCATTGGGATTCAGGGGATTTGAGCAATCGGGATTTAAGCAGCAGATCATGATCTGACAGGCGCGACTGCATGACAACTTAGGCTAAGTTTGCCCCGAACTTTCCCTTAAAAAAATTAGCTCTCGCTTACTTGTGGTAGAAAACCCTGTTCTGGGGATTGGGGAATTACTTAATATAGTTAGCGTTTGTAAATAGTAGTCAGTCTTCCTCATTGGTGGAAAACTACGAGAGCCATAAGATTAATTATTCTTTCGATTATATAGTAATCTGAATAAAAAATTTTTCTAAACTTTTAAACCTAGTAATTTTGCTTGTATATTGTCAACCAATAACTGACTAAGTATTAGAGATAAACCCTGATTAATTAACCATCACTGGTTATGAAATGTAGTTAAAATGCTTACTAAATTTGTTTTAGCTATTTAAAATCGCCATAATTAATTATTCATTTTATACGTTAGTTCAAAAGGGCTTTAACTTAACTGTGCGACCTTGATTATTTGAGCCTTGCTCTCCATTTACGAATAGCACTAGCAGTTCTGGCGACAGGTGGCATGTATACATCAGGAGTATCGGAGGAATTTCCGTGTTGTGCAATACTTTTATTATTTAATTTTTGGGTAGTTAGACAGTTAGCCAAAGTAGGCAAATAGCTTTCGTTACTTAAAGCTTTTATCACTTCATCGGCAGTCTTAAACCGATCATTTAACGTAATTTTCACCATCTTTCCTAAAATCTGGGCGAAACTATCGCTAATATTTACCTCTTTTTGCCAGCATATCTCACCAGTATTTGCGTCGTAGTCAAATTCTAAAGGACTTTTAGCAGTCAACATATAAATACAAGTTACACCCAGTGCATAAATATCACTGGCATAAACTGGACGTAGAGAAAACTGTTCTGGTGGTGCAAATCCTCTAGTTCCGATAAAGTTGGTGTTTGGAGTTTGATTGATTGAGTTTTCACAAGCATTAACTAATTGCTCTTTCACCGCACCAAAATCAATTAGCACTACCCGCCCGTCATACTCACAGCGCAATAAATTCTGGGGCTTAATATCCCGATGAATCACATGATGTTTATGAAGATACTGTAATACAGGTAATAATTCCTGCAAAAACTGTTTAACTGAGCCTTCGCTTTTGGGCCCAGTTTGCCGCATTTCTCGTGCCAAAGTCAAACCCGGTACGTATTCTTGAATTAAAAAAAACTCCCCATTCGCTTGAAAGTAGTCTAATAGCATGGGAATTTGCGAATGACTACCGAGTTGACCCAAAGTTCTTGCTTCTTTTTCAAAGCGCGTACACGCCTTTTGCCAACTTTGGGGACTAGTTACTTTCGGGCAAAGCTGTTTAATGACACACAGGGGATTCCCAGGTAATACGGCATTTTTGGCTAAAAACGTGATGCCAAAACCACCTCTACCCAAAATTTGCAATATTTCATAGCGATCGCGAAATAGCCGTTTGGAACCACACATCTGACCAAGTTGAGTTTGCTGTGAAATGCTCTCTTGAGAATTCGTTATTTTCTGAGAAAAGCGATTCATTAGTATAAAATATCTGCTCTGAAATGTCTCTAATCTTACGATAAATATTCATTGGGAACAGTAAGATTACTGCATCTTTGCCAAATCCTTATTACTCTCCTATTGAAAATTCAAAAAGTCAAAATAAATTTTGTAGATTTTACGTATTGACAAGATGAATTTAATATGGGTTACAAAAATCTGGGTAACACATGAATTGGCTGTAGGGGCGTACATCTACGCCCCTACTAGGCATTTTGTGAAATGGTGTAATACCAAACCGATTGAGTACTAAGGCACTTCAATGGGAATCAAAGCATTTTCTGGCAAGTAGTTGGAAAAACGCCCTTCATCAGCAAGCACCAAAATCAGACGCAGGGGATAATCTGGCGGAACTTGCAAGTCTGCCCACGGTACTGCCAACTCTAAACAACTATTTAAAGCTACTTGAGCGCGACTGAAACGAGGATGCCATTGATGATTGTCTCCAGCTTCCCGGAATTGAATCGATTGCGTCAGCAAGTTAACTTCTAGAAGATGGTGGAAAAGGTAATTCAGTGGGGCTGTATCTGGTACATCTGCCAAGGGGACTGGGCTATTGACCATTGTTTTTTCTGGATAGAACCACAGCAAATTCAACTCTGCTGGAAAACCCCGCCCTGGTGCAACGCCACCTTTAAAGTCCAGCCGCAAATAGAAATTCAGGTGATCCACCCCATACCAAAGTCGCTGGATGACACTGCTGTTGTGCATCGTCCCCCGCGCCCCGCCAATTTCTATGCGTCCAGCTTTGTCCCAGTCTTGCTCATCACCCCTACCATCGATAACAGGATGGATAAATCCTTGTGGAGTGTGGCTTCCCTGTGCTTCGTGGATTTCGACTGGTTGTTTGAGGTAGGGCGGTACAGGTTCATTTAATGCCTTGTAAATGCCAAACAAGTGTTCTCGAAACAACTGGTCAAAAATGGCATCTTGATTTGATGAGTGTCCTGCACCAAACCACCAAAACCAGTCGGAACCCTCTGCGGCATACAATGCTTCCCACGCTTCTGGGTTGTTTTCTTCCGTTGCTTCGGGATGACTTGCGAGCATTTCTCTTGCTCCTGTCAAGTAATCCCAAGCACGATTTTTGGCGGGATCGCCGATCCAAGTGGTGAAACTACCATCTACCCAAGAACCACTATGTAGTTGCCCTCCGGGAATGGTAGCTGTGGCTGGAAATTCTTCGAGGAATTCGGAGACAGTGACGAGTTTGAGGTGGGGTTCATCGCTCAAGCTTTGATATAAAGCTTCTAGGAAAGGTTTACCATCTTGGGGATAAAATTCCCAGCAATTCTCCCCATCCAAGGCGATGGTAACTAGCCAAGGTTGATCACTGTGACTATCTCTTTGCATTTTAGCGATCGCTTGCAAATGTCCCACTAAGTCCGCGGCTGCCTGTTTTGCGGGCATCGCACCGTAGGTAAAGCCAATCAAATCTGATAATCTGTGGTCACGAAACACAATTGACAAGTCACCCTCAGCGGTTTGCAGGCGATAGGGTCGGTACAGCAGTTCTGGTTGCTGTACATTCCCCGCCCCATCCCGATGAAAAAAGTGTTTTAGCGTCCATCCCAAGACGGCTTCATCTGAGCATATCCACTTAAATCCTTGGTCAATAATATGTGGAAGTATTGCCGGGCTGACTGATTGTTCTGAAGGCCATAAACCACGAGGAATCTGTCCAAAGCGGTCTTTATAAAAGTTCCAAGCTTTCTGCAAGTGGCGGGGAATGTCTTCTTCCCACTGAAATCGCTGCTTAGGTAGTGTCATATTGGGCACAGCTACCCGACCAGAGTTGGTATCAGCTAGCAAGGGTAAAATCGGGTGAGTGTAAGGCGTGGTGGTAACTTCTAGCTGCCCCGCCTCCTGCATTTTTCGATGTTGGGGAATAATGCGGCTGAGGATTTCTCGCTGTTTGGAATAAATGCGCTGGCGATCGCTTAAAGTAAAATTCCGACCCTGTTTTAACCAAGCCGCAATTTCCGGGTCATCCCAAAACAGCGGATCGATCCAAGCTAAATTATGCCAAGCTAGCAAATCACCATAATCTGGCAATTCCCAATTTGCTAAACACCAAGCTTGCCCTTTTTCCTGCCTCTGCTGGTACAACTCGGCATAGCGAGGATGAGGATCAATTAGGGTGTGGTGATTGGCATCAAAAAAGTGTTGGATAATAAATTCCCGCTGTTGCTGGGTGAGTTGTTCATCCGGTGTCAAGCTGGCTGTGAGGTAAGGATCAAAAGCAGTGCCAGCAATATAATCTTCTAGTTGCAATATCAGCGATGGTACTAAATTCACCGTTTGGTGTAATTTAGGATACCGCTCTAAGAGCAATACCAAATCCAAATAATCTTTAGTCCCATGCAAACGTACCCAAGGTAGACGGTACTGCTGACTTGGAGATAGCGAAACGCCGCTGCCAGGAGATTTGTACAGCGGCTGATGTTGATGCCAGATAAAAGCGATGTAAAGAGGATGGGACATAAGAATAGTTAGGAGTTAAGAATGAGGAGTTAGGAGTTGATTCAAAACTCATAACTCCTAACTCCTAACTCCTAACTTTTACACCACTTGTTCAATTTCTGCAATTTCAGGAATCATTTCTTTGAGGCGGCGTTCAATACCCATTCTCAGGGTCATTGCAGAACTGGGGCAAGAACCACAGGCACCTTGCAGGCGCAGTTTTACAACAGGCCCATCCAGTTCTACGAGTTCCACATTGCCGCCATCAGACATGAGATAAGGGCGCATTTCATCTAAGACTGTTTCAACGTTGTCAATTGTGAGTTCCATAGTTTTAGACCTGCTAAGTTAATGATAGGGATTGGGGAGGCAGTGCGGTCTTCTCCCAAAGGGAGAGGCTAGCGCCAAGGGGTCTCCCCAAGTGGAGCAACTGCCGTCATGGGGAATGGGGCGTTGGGCATGGGGCATTGAATAATAATGATCCCTGTACCCTATGCGCGGTTACTCATTAACCATTATCCAAAATTTTGTTTTTCAGCTTTGTTAAATCGATCCTAAATCTAATTGCCGCCAGATTGTCAGATGTCAGTTTTTAACGACTTTTGACTAAACCATTGCTGGTTTTAGCAACTTGATATTAGATTAGCTGAACAATTTCTCTTGCAAGCCCTCCTACTCTACTTTAGCCTTTAAAGTGCTGAAGAGAATGCGGGGAGAAGGACAAGGAAGGTTTTTTCCCAATACCCCATGCCCAATATGCTTATTAAATAATAATTTCTCAAAAAATTTAAAACTCAAAACCCAGTATTGTTAATGTTCCAGATGACTAATGGCCAAAGACTAATGACTAACTCAGCATTCAACACTGTTTATTGAGTCGTTATCACTAGATGAAACCATAACTGGTTGTTGATATAGTGGCACAGTGAATGTGACTGTTGAGCCAAGACCTTCGCCCAGACTATAAAAATGTACCTCGCCGCCCATTGCCTCCACTAACTTTTGGGATATTGCCAGTCCTAAACCTGTGCCGCCGTAATGGCGAGTGCGGGAGCCATCTACCTGAGAGAATAATTGAAACAGTTTATCTTGTTTGTCCAAGGAAACACCGATGCCAGTGTCTGCCACACGTACTCTCACCATGCCAGGAAATTCCTGACCTTGAAAGTTCGGCTTCGCTTTTTTGAGTACTAAATCGGCGCTGACGGTGACACCGCCCTCATGGGTAAATTTGATGGCATTACCTACCAAATTAAGCATCACTTGTAGCAACCGTTGGTAGTTGCTTTGGACAATGATTTCATCGGAGATAGCAGGCATTTGCATCCGAAAGCTGAGGTTTCTCGTTTCTGCTTGGGGACGCATGAAACTTTCTACAGCACTGAATAGCTCATCTAGCTTGACTGGAGCATAAGCTAATTCCATTTTGCCAGCTTCGATTTTAGCAATGTCCAAAATATCGTTAATGATATTCAGCAGATGTATAGATAAGTGGTGAGCTTCTGCTAAAAACTGGTTTTGTTCTTCTGGGTCATCTGCCATTCCTTCTAAAATCAGCTTCAAGAAGCCAATCATGCCGTTGAGGGGAGTACGAATTTCATGGGATACATTAGCTAGAAACTCGCTTTTGAGGCGGGAAGCTTCTTCGGCTTTTTGACGCGCTGATTCTAATTCTTTATATAAAGTAGCATGTGCGATCGCAGTTCCCAATTGATCTGCTGCTTCTTTTGCCAGTTCTAATTCCGATTCTGTTAATGTGTAACATTCATCCTGCCAACTCAAGGCAACCAATCCATTGGCTTGGTCTTGATAGCAAGTCGCAATTACCAAAGTTTTCTGCCGCCCAGACTCTGTGTATCCAGACACTTCCATGACAACTGGTTCTAGAGTTGCCAAAACTTGAGCAAAGGCAGGTTCAGAAGCTATATCTATTTCCGAGCCTAGCATTGATTTGAGTTCTGGCTGGCGATACTCAGCCTTCACCTCCACTTTTGAGCTAGAGGGCTGATAAGGACAAATAATACAGCGCTCTAACCGCAGTGCTTTCCCCAAACTGTCAACTGTTTGCTGCCAAATAATATCTAAATCCAATGTCCGGCGAATATTTCTGGTAATCCGATTTACCAGTTTTTGATGTTGCTGTGAACGTATTGCCAACTCTATTTGTGTGGGTGTTTTTGATGCCACACGCACTTGTTTTTTGTTGAGTGTCGCTTGCACTAAGCGTCCCATCACTAAAACTGTAGTGGCAGTCGTTCCCAAGCTTGGCATAATCGGACTAATCACTAAGTCCAACTCAAATAATTCCTGGTGGTAGCTAAACCAACACTGAAACCTTTCTGGCACCAAACTGGTCAAAATTCGGTGCAATCGTTCCAAATAAGTAACCTTATCCACCGGGACAAAGGTTTGGGTCTGGTTCAGCTCGTCAACTATTTTTTCAGTATTTAACCCCAGGAGTTCGCTGTGCTGCCAATAAAAGGTCAGATAGCGCCCTGCCCCATCTTGCGTATAGACCAACTCGGCTCCTAGAGTTGGTAATGAGCTATCAGTCTTACTGGTAATAGATTCCAGATTTTGGGAAAATACATTTGGCAATTGGGAATTGGCAGTAATAGTCATTAATTGAGTTGGATAAACAAAGGGTATCCGACCGTAATTTTACTAAAGCTGCTCAAATTTTTGCATAAATTTTTACAGCTTTTTTGTTTTTTATTGAGTATTTCTTGGTGTTCTGAAATCTAGATTGGCAAACTTAACTTTTTTAACTTGCATTGACAGCTAATTGATAGCGTCAATCGTTCCATTCACCACGAGGAGGAACGGGGGTACGCACAGGGGTGCGCGTTAGTTCGTCATCTCTGAGGATTTCACCCCGCAACCACTGGCGAATCGCCACCTCAATCACTTTACTTGGATCATTGGTGAGATGCTGAATTTGCTCTAGTAGTTCGGAGTCCAGGCGGACAGCAATTTCTACCTTATCGGCTCGTGTGTTTTCCGCTTCGGTAGTTTTCTCTTGCATATTCATAGGTTTGATATACTCTGAATTGGTTTTGTCTAAAGCTTTGTAAAGCAGTTATATTCATAGTTTGGGCTAATTCGCTGAAAAATCTTCAAGGGCACAGTTAAATAGTTCCCCAAAATAGCACCAAAGTAACAGGCTTTAAGTTTTAAATCGCATTTTTCATATAACTGACTAGACAATGGCTTTAGAAGTTTTGCCGATAAATCAGTGATTCTGGGTAATTACGGGTGGTAATTGCCCATGATCCCTACATGATCCCTACATGTACTTATTTACATTTATTGTACGCTCCTAGCTGATGAATACTAGCAGCAACAAATAGACTTTCATAATATTCTTAAAAGTCCACCTATTTAGATCGAAAGTTAAAGATGGGGTGAAGAGGGAAGGGGAGGCAGAGGGGCAGGGGAGCAGGGTGAAGAATAATAACTCTATAACTCCAAACTCCTAACTCCTAACTCAGCACTAAAAGCAAGCAGCGTCTTGGCTAAGAAAGCATTAAAATACATTAAGTAAATTGCTCTTTTAACTTTGGTTGCTGCTAAGGCAAAGATAGTATATGACTGACGTTCCCGCAGTTCGCATTCGCAATTTTTGTATTATTGCTCACATCGACCACGGGAAATCAACCCTCGCCGATCGCTTGCTACAAGCTACTGGCACTGTTGAAGACCGACAGATGAAGGAACAGTTCCTCGATAACATGGATCTAGAACGGGAGCGCGGCATTACAATTAAGCTGCAAGCTGCCCGGATGAACTACACAGCTAAGGATGGTCAGCAGTATGTGCTGAACTTGATTGATACTCCGGGACACGTGGATTTCTCTTATGAAGTCTCCCGCTCTCTTGTTGCTTGTGAAGGAGCGCTATTGGTAGTAGATGCGTCCCAAGGCGTGGAGGCACAAACTTTGGCCAATGTATATTTAGCGTTAGAGAGTAACCTGGAAATTATCCCGGTTTTGAATAAAATTGATTTGCCTGGGGCAGAACCAGAACGGGTAATTGGCGAGATTGAAGAAATTATCGGCCTAGATTGCAGTGGTGCGATACTCGCCTCTGCTAAAGAAGGAATTGGTATTGATGAGATTTTAGAAGCAGTTGTTGAGCGAATACCACCACCGCCCAATACCATAAATGAACGCTTACGAGCGTTAATATTTGATAGCTATTACGACAGTTACCGGGGAGTAATTGTGTATTTCCGGGTGATGGATGGCACAGTGAAAAAAGGCGATCGCATCCATTTAATGGCATCCGGGAAAGAATTTGAAATTGATGAGTTAGGTGTCCTTTCTCCCACTCAAAAGCAAGTTGAAGAACTACACGCTGGCGAAGTAGGCTATTTAGGAGCGGCAATTAAAGCTGTAGCGGATGCACGGGTAGGAGACACAATTACCCTCAGTAAGGCGAAAGCAGAGGCACCCTTACCAGGTTACGCAGAAGCGAACCCGATGGTTTTTTGCGGGATGTTCCCCATTGATGCTGACCAATTTGAAGATTTGCGGGAAGCCTTAGAAAAGCTCGAACTCAACGACGCAGCGCTGCACTACGAACCAGAAACTTCTAGTGCGATGGGGTTTGGCTTCCGTTGCGGGTTTTTGGGCTTACTGCACATGGAAATTGTCCAGGAACGCCTAGAGCGGGAGTATAACCTAGATTTGATCATTACAGCCCCCTCAGTGGTTTATAAGGTGATTACCCTCAAAGGTGAGGAACTGTACATCGATAATCCTAGCCGCTTACCTTCTCCCAACGATCGCGAAAAAATTGAAGAACCCTACGTCCAAGTAGAGATGATTACACCGGAAACTTATGTTGGCAGCTTAATGGAGTTGTCACAAAATCGCCGTGGCATCTTCAAAGATATGAAATATCTCGCCCAAGGACGAACCACCCTCACCTATGAGCTACCCTTGGCGGAAGTTGTGACTGACTTTTTTGATCAAATGAAGTCGCGATCGCGCGGCTACGCTAGTATGGAATATCACATTATCGGCTACCGTGAAAATCCTCTGGTGAAGCTGGATATTATGATTAACGGCGATCCCGTAGATTCCTTGGCGATGATTGTTCACCGCGATAAAGCTTACAACGTCGGGCGGGCAATGGCAGAAAAACTCAAGGAACTAATTCCCCGCCATCAATTTAAAGTCCCAATTCAGGCATCTATTGGCAGTAAAGTTATTGCCAGCGAACACATCCCCGCCTTGCGGAAAGACGTGCTAGCCAAGTGCTACGGTGGTGACATCAGCCGGAAGAAGAAACTATTACAGAAGCAAGCAAAAGGTAAAAAGCGGATGAAATCTGTAGGTACTGTGGATGTACCACAAGAAGCCTTTATGGCAGTACTGCGCTTGGATCAAAGCTAATAAAATTCAGGAGTCAGGAGCGGAGCAAGGAAAGCTCCGCCTCCGATCAGAATTCATAATCAATTGGAGGTCGAGTGGCAGATAGCGCAGTGGTAGCAAGTCCGCGAGCATCTGAATCTGATCTTTTTAGTCCCGCACCCCAGTTTTTTTGTTATCAATTCTTCTTCAACATCCATTAATTTTAATTACAAAGGCTGTCAACAGCAGCCTTAAGTGTAGGAGTTTTAGCCTGTTACTGGCAGGTTTAGCTTTCACAAAGCAGACTGACTCACTGTTGGCTCAACCATCCTTGAGTGTGCCTCTAGTGCGGGATTTCTAACAGCAAAATATAATTTATTGTAGAAATTCAAAACATCATGAGTCGCAAGCAGGCGCAAGAAAAACTCTCTGAGGCGGAGCAAAAGTATCGCACTCTAGTAGAACAAATTCCGGGCGTTGTTTATATCTCACCGATTAATACCACAGCAAAAGAAGCTTATATTAGTCCGCAACTGCAACAATTATTAGGCATTGCCCCGGAAGATTGGAATCATGGTTTCTTGAATAGTTGGTTAGATTACACTCATCCAGACGATCGTGATCGCTATTGGCAAGCTGTAGACACTGCGATCGCTACTGGAGAGCCTTTGAACATTGAGTATCGGATGATTCGGCACGATGGCAGAACAATTTGGGTACGAAACCAAGCCAATCTTGTTCTCCGTGCCGATGGACAAACTCAGGTACTTCAGGGTTTAGTGTTTGATATTACCGAACGCAAACAGGTAGAAGCAGCACTGCAAGAAAGCGAAGCGCGTTATCGTGCCATCCTCGAAGACCAAACGGAACTGATTGCTAGATGCTTACCAGATGGCATCGTTACATTTGTTAATGAAGCTTTCTGTCGATTTTTTGGACTGAAGCGCGAAGAGATTATCGCCTACCACTACGAACCTGTTGTGTTTGAGGAAGACCGGGAACGTGTGTTTAGTCTGGTAAATTCCATCAGCTTAGAAAATCCCGTTATCACCATTGAAAATCGGGTCATAGCTTGCCAAGGGGTGCGGTGGACACAGTGGGTTATTCGAGGGATATTTGATCACCAGGGTACGATTGTAGAACTTCAATCGGTTGGACGAGATATTACTGACCGTAAACTGGTAGAACAAGCTTTAAGTGAAAATGAGCAAAAATTCCGTGCTATTTTCAATCAAACCATTCACTTTATCGGATTGCTTCAGCCGGATGGAATAGTGTTAGAAGCTAACCAAACAGCACTGGAATTTGCTGGAATTACTCGAAAAGAAGTAGTTGGTAAACCATTTTGGGAAGGAAAATGGTGGACAATTTCTCCAAAGACCCAAGCACAATTAAAAACTGCGATCGCATCTGCTGCCAATGGTGAATCGATTCGCTATGAAGTTGACGTTTTAGGTCGAGATCATCGAGTTATGACGATTGATTTCTCACTACGTCCCATACTCGATGAAACAGGGCGTGTGTCACTACTAATTTCCGAGGGGCAAGATATTAGTGAATATCAAGCCGCGCTGCGCGAACGCCACAAAGCTGAAGAAGCATTGCGCTCAAGTCAAGACTTTCTGCAAAAAATTGCTAATACTGTACCCCATATTTTGTATTTGTTTGACCTTTTGCAAGGAACAAGCATTTATCTTAACGAGCAGAGTGTTGCAGTTTTAGGCTATTCTGCGGAGGAAATTTGTCAAGCAGATCCGCAATGGTTTATAAATTGCTTTCATCCAGATGACCAACACCTCTGCTATGACCTACCAAGTCGCTTCGTTAACCTTAGCGACAATGAAGTAATTTCCACCGAATACCGATTCCGACACAAAAATGGGGAGTGGCGTTGGCTCAATACACGAGAAGTCATATTTGCCAGAGATGGTAGCGGTACTCCAACGCAGATTCTTGGCTCGGTAGAAGACATTAGCACTCGCAAACAAGTCGAAGGGTTACTGCGACAACAGGCGGAGGGGGAGCGGCTAATTACTGAAGTAACTCAACAGATTCGGCAATCACTGAATTTGGAGGAGGTTCTTCATACAACAGTAAACAGTATTCGACAGTGTTTGGGTTCAGATTCCGTAGCTATCTACCAGTTAGAATCTGACGGAAGTGGCAATTTTGCAGCGGAATCAGTGGGTAATGACTACCCCCAGAGATTAGAGCACATAATGCACCCATTTTCGATCAAACAAGATTTTAGCGGCTATTACCAGGGATTACCTACAGTCTTACATGATATTCAGGAGTCTAATTTTTCAGCCGATCTTTTAGAGTTATTAGAGCTTTATCAGATTAAGGCCGCGATGGTAGTGCCGATCTTGAATGGAGAGCATCTGTGGGGTTTACTGATTGCTCACCAGTGCGCCGCACCTCGTTACTGGCAAGCGTTTGAAGTTAATTTATTGCAGCAGTTGGCAAGGCAAGTAGCGATCGCTATTCATCAATCAGTACTCTACCAGCAAGTACAAGCTGCCAATGAAGAACTACAAAGATTAGCTACCCTAGATGGCTTGACTCAAATAGCCAATCGCCGCCGATTTGATGAGTATCTTGAGGATGAGTGGCATCGCCTCAAACGCGAGCAAGCGCCGTTGTCTTTAATTTTGTTCGATGTCGATTTTTTTAAACGCTACAACGATACCTATGGGCATTTAGCAGGGGATGATTGTTTGCGGCAATTGGGGAGTACCCTCAAAAGTATTATTAAGCGTCCAGCCGATTTAGTAGCGCGTTACGGCGGGGAAGAATTTGCTGCAATTCTGCCTAATACAGAGATTCAAGGAGCAATCTATGTAGCTCAAACTATTCGACAAGCAGTCCGCAACTTGGCCATTCCTCATGCTCAATCTAGTGTGTGCGATCGCGTTACTGTCAGTCTAGGCGTTGTCAGCATTGTGCCAAATTCTGAAATTTCGCCGCAAGACTTGATTAATGCTGCGGACAAAGCACTTTATCTAGCCAAACAGCAAGGGCGCGATCAAGTTCATGCTGTCTGCGTCGTTATCCCTTCTTAAAGCCTAAGTTGCAAAACGAGCGCTCAATTGTCCTAATTACGAATTACGAATTAGTATTATCCTTGCTTCCTATCCCTAGCCCACAGTTGATAACCTTTGATAAGCTTTAACAAAATCACTGTTAAAAAATCTCAAAATTTTAGTAAACATACTCACTGCATTTGCCACCCTTGTATTTTTAGGTAAATGTAGTTTTTTAGATATTTGTAAAGTGTTGGGGAGTCTAGCAGATGAAGATACTGGTACTGAGTTGGGAGTTTCCGCCGAGGATTGTTGGGGGAATTGCGCGGCATGTAGCGGAGTTGTACCCAGAGTTGGTAAAGCTAGGGCATGAAGTCCACCTGATTACAGCGGAGTTTGGTCAGGCATCGATGTATGAGGTGGTTGAGGGAGTGAAGATACATCGAGTGCCAGTGGCACATAGTAATGACTTTTTCCACTGGGTAGTCAATCTCAACCTGAGTATGGGAGATCACGGTGGGAAGTTGATTTTAGAAGAAGGGCCCTTTGATTTAATTCATGCCCATGATTGGTTAGTTGGAGATGCTGCGATCGCTCTCAAGCATAATTTTAAAATACCACTAATTGCCACAATTCACGCTACAGAATACGGACGCTATAACGGTATTCACACAGACATCCAAGGCTATATTAATGGCAAAGAAAACTTGCTAGCTTTTAACGCTTGGCGGATTATCGTCTGTAGCGACTATATGCGCCAAGAACTAGGACGAGCACTACAAAGTCCTTGGGACAAAATCGATGTCATTTATAACGGTATCCGAGCCGAAAAGAAACAACATCACGTAGATTTCCATGCTCTGGATTTTCGCCGCCAATTCGCCGCAGACGAGGAGAAAATCGTTTACTACCTCGGTCGCATGACTTACGAAAAGGGTGTACCTATATTACTTAATGCTGCACCCAAAATACTTTCCCAAATGGGAGGTAACGTGAAATTTGTCATCGTTGGTGGCGGTAATACTGACCATCTCAAGCGCCAAGCCTGGGATTTGGGAATTTGGCATCATTGCTATTTTACTGGTTTTCTCTCCGATGAATACTTAGATAAATTCCAAACTGTCGCTGACTGTGCCGTTTTTCCTAGTCTTTACGAACCCTTTGGAATTGTAGCTTTAGAAAGCTTTGCCTCTCGTGTACCTGTAGTAGTTTCTGATACTGGTGGTTTTCCCGAAGTGGTGCAACATACCAAAACAGGCATTGTCACTTGGGTGAACAATCCCGATTCTTTAGCTTGGGGAATTTTGGAAGTGTTGAAAAATCCAGGATATCGGCAATGGCTGGTGGATAACGCTTATGAGGATTTAAAGCGACGCTTTAGCTGGCCGAAACTAGCCAAGCAAACTGAAGAAGTATATCAGCAAGTTGTACAAGAGCGATCGCAAACTGTCTGGTAAGGGACTTCTAACGAAAATCGGCGGAAATCCCATGCCTTCAAAGGGTGTTCGGGATAGCCACCCGCCGATTTAGTCATTAGTACCAATGACTAATCGGTTTCCCCACAGCAATTCAAGAAAACGAGGGAAGGCGAGAGCGTGTCGGAAAGACTTACGATGTTTTCGTAGCCGTGAGATGAGTTAGATGATGACATACAGCCTCCAATGAGGTCATGGTGTATATATCACATTTGATTCATCACTTGTATGAACATTTTAATGCTATCTTCCACCTTTCCCTACCCACCAACGCGCGGGGGAACCCAAGTCAGGACATTTAATTTACTTAAATACCTGAGTCAACGCCATACTGTTACTCTCGCTACTCAACGCGAGGGTGATCTTACAGATACAGAAATAGCAGGATTACGCGATTGTGTGGATCATCTAGCCATTTTTGAACGCCCGCCAGATTATGGAACCACCGGAATATTCCAGAAAATACAGCGATTTGGTAGATTTTTGCAACAGGGGACACCACCAAGTGTACTCAACCGCTACTCACTTGAGATGCAAACTTGGGTTAATAACTGGGTGGAAGCGGGAAAATGTGATGTGATTACCTCCGAACATAGCGTCAATGAAATTTATGTACAATCGCATTTTCAGAAACAGCTAAAAACCATAGTTAATGTTCATAGTTCTGTTTACGCTACCTGTAGGAACCAACTAGCAACGGGTATTTCAGAAAATTCCCTCAGAGACAAAATTAATCTCCCACTTTTGCATCGTTATGAACAAAGCTACTGTTCTAAATTTTCGGCAATTGTCGCAACAACAGAAGAAGATAAAATTCAACTACAGGAATTTAACCCTAATAGTGAAATTACAGTTATTCCCAATGGCGTAGATTTAGTTTCTTTCCCCAACCGTACCACCGATCCAGGAGGACATCGCTTAATTTTTATCGGTGCAATGGATAATTTGGCAAACATTGATGCTGTCTGCTTTTTCAGCAACCAAGTTTTGCCAGAAATTCAAAAATTTTATCCTGATACAACTTTTGATATTGTCGGTTCTCATCCGGTACCAGAAGTTTTAGCACTCGATAAAAGACCAGGAATTAATGTGATTGGGCGTGTACCTTCGATGGTAGAATATTTACATCAAGCAACCATCTGTGTTGTACCCATGCGGACTGGGTTTGGCATTAAAAATAAAACTTTAGAGGCAATGGCAGCTGGTATACCTGTAGTGGCAAGCGATCGCGGCTTAGAAGGATTAGCCGTAGATGGTTCTAGTCAATCATTACGGGCATTACGAGCGAATAAACCGACAGAGTACATCACCGCTATTAGTCAACTATTTGATCGTCCACATCTGCGTTCAGAATTGTCTCACAACGGTAGACAACTGGTAGAAACTGAATTCACTTGGGATATCGCTGGTAAAAGCTATGAACAAGTTTGTCTTGGGACTAATTCGTAATTAGCACACACAGAAAAATACTTGATCTAATAAAGAACCCAGCCTCAGATCCCGATAAATTTTAATTGTTCTTTCTTATCGGTGTAGGACAAATCTCTGTAGAGACCTTGTAATACAACGTCTCTACATCGGTCGTGCAAAATATCTTATCTAAATCGTATTGGTTCAGGGTTAGCTTGTGAAGAAACACGTTAATTATTCTCAAACCTAGTCGAAGCTCCTAACACAAGTAATTTCTTATGCTTATGTTTATTCTTATTTTTGAGGGTAGTCAAATAATTATCAACGTAGCGGAAAGCAGCTGCACCATCGTAATCAGCAATGGCTATAGCTTGTAAGAAAACCTTTGAAGGAATTTCAAACTCTAAAAACTTTTCTGTTAAAATTAATAAATCTTTATCGGTGGCGGGAAAAGTAGTTTCTTCTGCCTCTTCTGGATCATAGAAGATATCTTCAATTAATGTTTTATACACTTTGTACCTCCCCAAATGCATAAGATGCAAAGCCAGTGATAAAGTTTAGCTGCTGATCGCGAGTTTGTAAGTTAACTGGGAGTTCAGTACCAGGGCATCCTATCTCCCTTAATATCTCTAAACAATAAGTACTGAGTTGAGTGTATGGAGCTTGCTCCAATTCTTGAGCTACTTCTAGAGCCATCTCCAGATTGACTTGGATAACCGTCGTTACAGGGTTGGTCATAAACACGCCCTAATAAACTGGATGCTCTAAGTTTTGATCACAAGCACAAATAGCGTAACGGTGTTTTTGCGGAATTTATGAAGAGGGGGAAATAAAGTATCAGCGCATTTGCGGTAATGTATCCGAAATTATGCAAACTAGGCTGAAAGCTTGGTCATTTCCATCTAGGTGCGATCGCTTGCACCAGAAGATGTTAGCGTATCCCTTTGGGAATATTGCTACACGCATCGCTTGCCAAAATAAAGTATAAATACTTAAAATTTTGGTCTTGCAGACAATGACAAAATCAAGACTTCAGTCCTGACTACGAACATTTTTAAGGAAGAAACATTAAAAAACCCACAATTTTACTCACCGCTACTAAGGGTTTTTTGTTGTTGATAACGCTGTTTAAACTGCTGTTGTTGGATTTTATGATCGACAATTGGGTCAGGATAGCCAACAGCATGACGTTCTAAAGGTGGAATTTTACCAGTAACTAAATATTCTGTATCTACAGATCGCAATTCTGATACCCATTGCCGAATATATTCCCCCTCTGGATCAAATTTTTGTGTTTGACTAGCTGGGTTGAAAATTCGCACGGGTTTAGGGTCCATGCCGCTAGAAGCACTCCATTGCCAACCACCATTATTAGCAGATAAATCTCCGTCAATCAGGTGCTGCATAAAGTATTTTTCTCCCAATTGGGGATTAATTAGCAAGTCTTTAGTGAGGAAACTGGCGACAATCATTCGACAACGGTTATGCATCCAGCCACTTTCATTCATCTGACGCATTGCTGCATCCACAATGGGGTAGCCTGTTCTCCCCTCACACCAAGCTTGGAAGTGTTCTTCGTTAGTTTCCCAAGGAAAGTTCTTAAAGGTGTCACGGAAAGCACCATCAGCTAATTCGGGAAAGTTATACATTGCATGTTGATAAAACTCCCGCCAAGCTAATTCCTGTTGCCATGTGCGAATATTAACTGCTGTTTCCTCACTGCGGCTGTTTTCCAGTGCTTCTATCGTGGCTTGCCAAACGGTGCGAATGCCAATTACCCCAAATTTCAAAGCTGCACTCAGTTGCGATGTTCCGTCCACTGCGGGGAAATTCCGCTGTTCTTGGTATTCAGTAATAGCTTTATTAGTAAATTCCTCTAGCCGTTCTTGCGCCGCCGCCTCTCCCGGTGAAAGAATCAATTGTTCATCCCAAATAAATCCTAAATCTTTAGCTGAAGGTAGTGTCAAGGCTCCTGCAAGTTTAGCAATTTCTTGTTCAGCATCTGTTAACCCCTCAACATTTTGCAGAGTTTCTACTGGGTTCGCTTTCGGTTTGGTAATCCAATTTTTCCAGAAGGGGGTGTAAACCGTATAAGGTTGATTACCTCCCGTGCGGATCTCATCTGGGGAGTTGAGGATTTGATCCCAGTTTTGGTTAAGAAACTGAATGCCTTTTTCTTTGAGGGCATTTATAACGGTGCGATCGCGTTCTTGCGAATAAGGTTCTACATCCCAATTCCAAAAAACAGCTTTGGCTGTTAAAGCTTCTGCTAAAGCTGGTATCGCTTGTACAGGATCAGCGTGGAGTATTAATAACTGGCTACCAACTTGAGCATATCTCTCTTGGAGTTTCTGCAAACAGCCAATCATATAAGTTACTCTTACAGGAGCAACATCATCCCGTTCCAGAATATGCGGATCAAGGCAAAACACGCCCACCACTTTCGGACTCTGCCGTTTTGCCGCAGCCAGTCCCGTATTGTCAGAAATGCGTAAATCGCGCCGATGCCAAAACAGAATTAAGTCAGACATTCCATGCTAGATATAGTTCACCCGTACTAGCTTAGATGCTATTGGTACCAATGAACATCATTCTGGCGATAAATTTCTTCTTTAAGCTCATGCCACCCCTAAAAGGTAGGGCTGTTTCACGTTGACTGATGACGGTTGACGGTTAACAGTCATCAGTCATCAGTCATCAAACCCCGGCTTATCAATCGGAAATAGTGACTTTTAAGCTCAAAGTTGAGTATACTCTTCTTAACAGTTAATTAGTCTTTTTGTCATGGCTAACCTACTACTTGACGACGGTACGATTGAGAGCGATTTAGGCGAAATAGCTCGTGAGCTTGCCCCTCTTGGCATTGAACTCAGACACTACGACCCAGGAACATCGCTTCTCTTTCCCAATCTGCTAGACCAGGACTTTTTAACTGAGTCCGAGAAACGTTATTGTGTAGAACTCCATAACAGTGTCTTTGAATTTATTCAGCAAGAAAATGGCGCTCTCTGGTGTGACTTGCTAAATGTGCATCCAGGTACCTTTAATCTTCACCATCTGATAGCAACCTATGGGCGTTACCATACTCATCCTGCCGCGGAACCCCTCTATGTGTTGGCAGGAGAAATGATCTATGGCTTCGTGCGACCTGATGGCAGCCAAGTACAGCTTTTAGTTCAGGCACAAGACTATCTCTATATCCCCGCCGGCGTTGAGCATTGGTGCAGCCCGACTGCATCGTTGAATTTCAAAGGGGTACGCTATTTTGCGATCGCAGAAGGCTGGGTTCCCAATTATACAGGCACTCAAGTAAGTGATTCGCTCAACAAGCCGCGCTAAGGCTATTATCCCTAACTCAATTAGAGGATTTAAGTGAGGCGCTATTAGATTTCTCCGCAGTGGCAGACTTGACAAAATGGTTAAATAATGTTATGTGAGGCTGAAAAATTCACTCAACTTCTTCACAGCGAATTAACAGTGTTTCCATCTCCTCTGCTAGAGAAATCAACTCTGTCCAAGAGGAACCACTAACTAAATTTTGGGCATGAGCTAATCGGTTTCGCAACTGTTCAGCAGACTTGAGGAAGCGTTCGCCAAACCGCTTGGACTTTAGTTCCAGTTGCTGGAGAAGTTCTGGTTGATTTAAAATCAACTCTCGCTTATCACAGAATTGCAGATAATCTAATAAATCGGTAGCTTCGTTTCTTTCTTGGCTCTCTCGCCATAGCCTTTGAGCAACTTCTAAGCGTTCAGGTTTGAGGACTTTTTGCCAAGAATCTTGAGGATAGTAAATCCGCACCAGCCGCAGCAGATTCATTTCTAGCAGCGTTACCAAGCCAAACAGTAGCATTCGCGCGGGTGCTTTCTGCAAGTCGCCACAGGTAACAATGCCACTTACCTGATTGCAGTCTAAAACAAACAATCGCGGAGTTTGTTGTAGGATGGGTAGCAACTTCATCAGTGGGGTGGAAATGGCAATTAGCTCTTTTGGATGAAACACCCGTTGATAGTCGCCACACTTGCCTTCTTTGCCTTGAATCAAACTAGAGCGTTCTACATAACCGCTAATAATATCTCCCGTCTCAACGCCGATAACATCAAAATTTTGTGCCTGCATCCAATGCAGCACTTCTGTCACTTCCGCATCGGCGGGCATAGCTTTAAGGGGTTCTGCCACGTATTCAATAGTGATATTGTTCTCAAATAAACTCCGCAGGTCTTGAGAACGAGATTTTAGGTGTTTCATCCCCCTACTGTGAACTCACGTTAAATAATCCTACGGCACTCAAGCGATCGCCATCTAGAATTTTCGCCCAGATTACCTCTGCGTAGGCGTAGCCCAACCTAGGCATCGCTATCTCAACAAATACCATAAACGGTATACCATCCTTATTGGTATAAAGATAGTGGCAGTTAGACATTTTCAAGTAGCAGAATATTTTGCACCACAAAAAATAAATATTTATGTAGTTATCTGTATGAGATTAGTTGATTAATTTTCGCTAAAAATGCCGAAAATCCTGACAAAAAAAATGTTATTACTAAAACGACATATCGAATTGATACTTGGTAGAATTTTACCAAGATAACCAAAATTGATAATATTATTATGCCAAGAAAAGAACAAGGATGGGTTACATTTCAAACATCAGAGGACGAGCGGAAGATTCTGGAGGAGTTCTGTGAACAGTCTCAACGCACCAAGACTGAGATTCTGCGGGAACTCGTGCGTGGTCTCAATCAGCACTCTTCGACACCAATATCACCACCAACTCACCAGGAAGAACAGGAAGATATCTACTACACTCAAAAGCCTGACATAGAAAGTAGTATTCCCAAAAAATCACTAAAAGTTAGCTCTCGGAATATTCTTAAAGGTGTCGTTAAACGAGTTATTTATGGAGCAGTTAATAGTGAGGTGACTCTGGAAATTATTCATAAAGTAGAATTAACTTCGATTATCACTAGAGCTTCCGCAGAAGAATTGGAACTATCTGAGGGAAAAGAAGCTTATGCAGTCATTAAATCTAACGATATTGTCATTGCCAGAGAATAGAAATACTTGATTTTAGGCGTTGGATATTAAGAAGATGAATTATCACTAACATTTTTGATTTTGGATAACTGCAATCTGACTAATATTTGATATTTGAAAAAACTCAGTAGATGTCTATTCCCTTTTTTCCTGTTCCCTGTTCCCTCCCTACGCAAGTAAGTTTAGGGATAAAATCGGATTTCTAAAGATAAATTGAGTATATGTTTAAAAACAATACGGATGACACAAGACGCACGACAATATGCACCAGCAACTGAGCGCAACCGTGAACCAATTCTAGAAATACTTTTGCAGGTATTGCCTCAGAGTGGCACTATTTTAGAAATAGCAAGTGGCACTGGTGAACACGCAGTATTTTTTGCGTCTAGGCTCAGTTCTCATTTGTGGTTACCAACAGATGCAAATTTAGAATTACGAGCCAGCATTATTGCATGGACTGAACACATTGGATGTAATAACGTTTGTCCACCGCTTGAGCTAGATGTCAGAGAACCAGTTTGGGCAGTGGAGAAAGGAGCAGTGACTCAGTGGCTTAATATTTCGCCAATTGTCACCATCGTCAATATTAATATGATTCACATTTCACCGTGGTCAGCCTGTCTAGGACTAATGGCAGGGGCAGGTCGGATCTTAGCAGCAGGAGGTATTCTCTATTTATATGGGCCTTTTAAACAAGGTTACGAACATACAGCAGCAAGTAATGCAGCTTTTGACGAATATTTACGCGCCCAAAACCAAGAATGGGGTGTACGTAACTTGGATGATGTAGTGGCAGCAGCTAAGGCAGAACATTTGATTTTGAAACAGATTTACCAAATGCCAGCAAATAATCTCTCAGTAGTGTTTGAACGTTCTGCTATTGAATAATTCTGCTTAAGGCTTCTGTAGAAAGGTTGGTTGAGGTCTGTAGTAGAAAGTGGAGAATGGGGGAGCATAGGAGGCAGAGGGGAAGTTGTAGTAAGTGTTTCTCCTCTGACTATTTGCTCCTTGTGCCCAATACCCAATACCTATTCCTTGAGCAGCAAATAATATAGTGAACCATTACCGCCTGTGATACCAGCGCGATCGCCTGCTAGTTTACCAGACCCCATAAAATAATCCACCCGTCCTGGTCCCTTGATGGCGCTTCCTGTATCCTGGTCAAGTACAAAGCGGCTGACAGTACGCCTCTCTAGTTTGCCACCACTGACAGGATAGGGAAATGAGTTATAAATCAGGGCTAGCGCTCCCGGAGGCATGAGAGACTTATCTGTAGCAATGGAACGTTCTGCTGTCACTGGCACATGAATACTACCAGTAGCTGGTCTACCACTTGTTTCTTGGAAGAAAACAAATCGTTCCCAGCGGGGCAGATAATTGCTCAACTCTTGGGGCTTTCCTTTGAAATAACTAATTAGACGTGGCATTGTTAATCCTTCCAGTGGAAGTTTGCCATCTTTCGCTAGTTCTTTGCCGATGCTAGTCCAAGGGTAATCAGTTCCACCTGCATAGCCAATTGATGTTGTTTTGCCATTAGTTAATTTAATTTGGGCAGAACCTTGGATATGTACCATGTATGCGTCTAGGCGATCGCGGAACCAAAGCATTTCTAAACCACGCAACTGGCTCTTATTCCCTAGTAAACCATCCTTTCCTTCCAAATCAATTCGTTTTGGGTGGGGTTTGGGCCATGTGCTGAAATCAGATGGTAGCCGATAAAGGGGATACTTGTATGTTGCAGTCCTGACACGGCTGGCAGTATAAATAGGTTCGTAGTAAGCAGTGAACTTAACAGTACCCTTGCCATCGTTGCCTACAGACTGGTAAAAGACAAACTCTCGGCGAACAGCGGCTTGTAATTGCGCTGCTGACTTAGAACTGACAACTAGTTGGCGGAAACGTACCAAACTCCGGCGGACGCGATCAAGCGTAATTTCCTTAACTGGATAATTTTGATATGCTGCGATCGCCTCTTTCTTTGTTAGATAAAGCAGACTGTTATCAATGGAAGCCAACAGCGCTTTGCGATCGCCGGTTTTACCTCTTTGACCCCAAATTTGCTCATCCCAACCCAAGCAAGTCTGCTGGAGCGCACAATCGCTTCCGATAGCGATTGGTTTTAGCGGCGGCGTTACCTCAGGAGTAGTTGGTATTGGTAGAGCCGGGAGATCAGGAGTAGTCGGTACTGGCAACGGCAGAAAGTTAGGAACTTGAGCAACAACCGACCAGAGAGGGTTTACAAGGGCAATTCCCAGACTAAAGGAAAACAAAGCAAGGGTTTTTCTCATCATTTAGTTGAATCTTTCAACACTGGAACTAAAAACTGGTTCTACCCGGATTGCCACGATCCGAGAAGGGCGTATTACCATATATTCCCCTTGAATATTTTTGATCGGCACGCTAATAAAGTCATTAGAAGCAGACTTTGGCACAAGTTCGCCGCTATACCACTTCTGAAACTCTTGAATAGTAGGAAAACGTACTTCTTCCCGGTGGCCGCTTTCCAGTAGGAGGTATACGGCATATTCATTTGGAGTTCTAGCCATAAGGTTGAATCATTTGAAAAACATTCAACCCATTGTTAACCACGTAACCCCCGAATGAAAAGGGTAAGCATACGGGAGCAGGGGGACAAAGAGAATAACCAATAGCCCATGCCCAATGCCCCATACCCAATGACTCTTCACTCTAGACGGCTAATCCTTTAACCAGTTCCTTAAAAAGTGTAAGTTGACTTGAGCTGTTGCATAACTCTCCAATCAACTTCTGATAAGTCTACTTTCTTTCTCACCAAACCTTGCCAAAGCTGGTAGTTGTGCCAAGATTAATTTGAGGACTTAGGCAAGTGACACAATGTTAGGACAATTATTAGACGGACGTTACCAAGTCCTTCAAGTCTTAGGTGGAGGTGGATTCGGTCAAACCTACGTTGCCCAAGATACCCATCGCCCAGGTTTCCCGAAATGCGTTGTCAAACACCTCAAGCCCGTCACTCGTAGCCCTGAATTTCTCGAAACTGCTAGACGGCTATTTACTAGTGAAGCAGAAACACTAGAACTATTGGGTAATCATGACCAGATACCTCGGCTTTTAGCTTATTTTGAAGATAATCAAGAGTTCTTCTTGGTGCAAGAGTTCATTGAAGGGCATACTCTAAAAGCGGAACTGTTCCCCAATCAACCTTGGACAGAAGAGAGAGTAATTCAACTGCTCCAACAAGTCTTGGGTATTCTGCAATTTATTCACAGCCACAACGTTATCCATCGAGATATCAAGCCGGACAATATAATCAGGCGGCAACAAGACGGCAAGTTAGTGCTGATTGACTTTGGCGCAGTCAAACAAGTCCAAACTCAACTGCTTACAGTTCCAGGGCGCACGGGGGCTACTATTATCATTGGTACCCCAGGATATATGTCTACAGAACAGGGGCAAGGTAAGCCCCGCCCCAACAGCGATATTTATTCTTTGGGCATTATTGCTATTCAATCGCTGACAGGGTTACATCCTATAAACTTTGAGGAAGACCCAGATACAGGAGAAATTTCTTGGCAGCATCAAGCTAACGTCAGTTCTGAGTTAGCATCTGTGCTATCTAAGATGGTGCTACACCACTTTAAACAGCGCTATCAGTCTGCTGCTGAAGTTCTAGGGCTGCTGAAACATCTCGATACTAGAGTAGAAGAACAATCACTTCAACCATCATTTTCTACACAACCGCCTCAAGCTTCACTTTCTCAACAAAACTCAATTGGGTATCCGCCTGCTTCTATCCTGTCTTCAGAAAATTACAGTCGGTTGGAAACAATTCTTTTGGAATTTGTCGGTCCCGTTGCCTCAAGATTACTACGACAAGTTGCGGCATCAGCGCTCAACTGCGAAGAATTAATTAGTCAATTGGCGCTTCATCTTAGAGTAAATCAACAAATTGATTTTAAGAAGAAAACAATGTTCCTCTTAGAAAAACCTACTCTACTACAGGAACTTACTGTTAAATCTGAAATAAAGTCCAATAATTTACCAAGTCAAGAACCTCAAGCAATCAGCGATAGCTTTGTGAATCAGTGTGAGCGAGAGTTAGCTGATTTAATTGGCCCAATAGCTAAGTTCCTAGTTCAAAAAGCTGTGAGGTCTTCTGGACAAGTTTCTCGTGCAGAATTTGTAAAAATTTTAGCATCACAAATTCCCGATACTCAAAAAGCTTTGCAATTTCAGCAGCGCCTACTTTCTTAATTTTTTATTGCATTTTTCTATCCGTAAATTACGAATTACGTTAACGTAGTGCGAAGGAGTCCGCTTATACCATTTTACTTTCATAATGATACAAATACGCTGGTAAGGGCATGGCAATGCCATGCCCCTACGAGAAATCTATATGTATCAGGATTTTTGTGAATTGGTATTACCCCTGCGGGGAACCAAGCTAGCAAGAGCGTCATTACGAATTACGAATTACGAATTACGAATTAATTCTTAGCTCTGGTTATTCAACATCTCCATAGCTATTTTTAAGCTAGCTTTCATCCGATTAAATGCTTCTGCTAAACCGCCAATTTCATCATTAGAACTTTCTTCAAAATCAGCGCTCATATCACCAATGCTAACTTTTTGAGCGATTTTCTCTATTCTTCTGATGCGCTGAATCACGTACTTTTTGATTAAAAAGTTAATTAAGAAAACTACGATCGCAAAGATCGCAATTAAAAGTGCCATTATCAATATCCAAGTCCGTTTGGCATTAGCAAAAATCTCTTCAGAAGGAACAGAGATTATTTGGGCAGAAACAATCTGATTGAGTTGCCAGCCAAAACCATTTTCCGAGCCATAAGTTGCCAACTGACTCTTAGGAGCCTGATCTGGTGTAGAATGACACCGCAGACATTGCTGCTGTGTAATCTTTAGTGGTCGCGCAATGTAAAATACTTCGTTTTCTGACAAGTTACGAAAGCCTGTAATTTCTAAAGTATTAGGTTCGTTGCGAAAACGCTCTACAAGTTGAGTTTCAAAATTATCAGCTTTATCCGCTAAATTAGTTGGATTAAGTGTTGCATCCTTATGAAAAAAGTTTTTATATTCAGGCTTTTTCCGAAAATTTTCAAAAACCTCTTTAGAAGAAAAAGTTGGTACTATTTCCGGCATGAACGTTGGGTTGGTTTCTAGTGTAGGTGCTAATAAGGGATCGATCCGATTCTGTGTATAGTTTCTAACCGCGTTCACCATTTGGATGAGAATCTGCGCTTGAGAAGTTACTTCATTTTGCGCTCTCCCCTGAAGTACACTGGATAAGGCAACGCCACTTCCCAAAATACTAACTATGAAAACTAATATTAAAAGTAAGTTAAATTTAGCACCTATTTTTAAGTTTTTTAACGTAATATTATTTAACATAACCTAACCAACGAAGGTGGTCTCTGAGTTTGTCTAATATTTATTTATACTTGTTAGAAAGCATCTCAACAATATTTAAAGAAATATTAATTATTTGCTGAAACATAACCTGTTTAGGCAGCAGTCAAACTTATTTAAATTAATTCTGAAAGCCAAGTTATTTCCTTAACCATAATTAGTGATGTTTTTGCGATTTCCCCGTCGTTTATTTCTGTTTCATCTGCTAGGTTTGACATTTACCGCCTGCCAACCACGAAAGCAGTTTGAGGGCACGTTAACTGTTGGTGTTATTAATTATGGTGGAGGCGAACAGATAATTAACCAATATGCTAAATTCAATAGTTACTTGGGTGAAAAAACAAATGCATATATTCAGCTAGAGCCTGCTTTTAATGAAAACAAAGCCATTGAGCGCCTTGAGGCTCGTGCTTGGTCATTGGTATTTGCTCCACCGGGTTTAGCCGCTATTGCGATCGCACGCTACCAATATATTCCCTTATTTCCTTTAATAGGTATTAATAATTTGCGCTCAATCTTCGTTGTTCGCAAAGAAAGTCCGCTCACCGAGTTGAAACAGCTGCAAGGTCAAACATTAGCTTTAGGTCAGTTAGGTTCAGCAACAGGATATTATTTTCCACTTTACAATCTTTATGGTACAACACTAGCTGATATCTTATTTGCACCCACGCCCAAAGCCGCTTTAGAATTGGTGGCTCAAGGAAAAGCGATCGCCTGTGCTGTCTCGGAGGCGGAATTGGCTCTCTACAGTTCACAGTTGGCCCCAACTGAATTCCGCATCCTATTTAAAGACCCTCACTATGTACCATTAGGTGTAGTCTTGATTGGGCCTAATGTAGAACGTAACCGTCAAGAGTTCATCCGCAAAGTAATGAGCGATGCGCCTTCAGGTTTGGCTCAAGAAGTGGGGTATGTACCCAATGGACAAGTACCAGATTATAAATACATGATTTCTGTGGTTGATCGGGTGAGTTCGATTACTTCTGGGCTAGAAGATAAACCGGTTCGTTTATTTTGAGTGAGATCGCGGATTGCTCAAAAAAACAATTTGAATCGGGCTAGCTGGTTTTGAATCGTCCCTGTCAGGATTTTATTTAGTTCTGTGGTGTCTTGGAATTGCAAAATTTGCTGCGTCGGTAAGTCGAAGGGAAATTGCCCTTCAAAGTCTGGGCGTTGCATGTGCGCTAGTAGAATCTGTTCAGACCGCTTACTTTGGATGGCATAGCCAATCTCAATACAGACATTTGGACTGGGAATTAATTGGGGGGCTTCTTTACCATCAATACTAGCAATGGGCGTGGTGTCAGCGATAAATAACAAACTCTTACGGATTTTCCGCATGATCGTGCGGTTAATCCGTACAGGCGCACCACTAGGGCGAGAGGATTCTACTAATGTTAGAGGAAGGCGCGATCGCAAGTTTAAATTGTCTAAACTTTTTCGCAGTTCTTCTCTCAAAACATTCGTGGCTGCGGCATACTCAGTTTGATAGCACAAAAAAATTGTTGGTTCTAACTGAGCCAACACCGCCTGCTTAGTGAAATAAATTTCATGACTAATTAAGTCAATGTTAGCGACACTATAGCCACCACTACCTTCAATATAAAATTCAATATTTTCCCCTTCCAGATAGCGACCAAACCAAGTTGATTTCTTAACTTCGTCGCTTTCTTCCAAAAAGTCTGCTCGCAATGCTGATCTCAGCAGGCTTTTTTTGCTTAAGCGAATGTCTGGCGGACGTTTTTCCAGTTCTGGAATCGGTTCGTAATCCTGTAGATACCACGCTCTGAGCGCAATAATTGACATAAGGCGCTATTTAAACTGTTTCTCGCTATTCAACTTCGTATAATCTTACACCAAGAAGAAGCTCTATCTCAGACTTATCTTTAAAAACAACAACACCCAAACTTCTACTCGCTGAACTATCTCCTCTCATTGTTTATCCTAGCCAGGGATGTACTAACTTTCATCACTTCTGTAAACAAGTAATAAAAATCAGTTACAGCGCCCCCTAATCTCCCATATTTGAGGAAATAGCAGTTTTCGCGTTGGGTGTTGTTGTGTTTTTACGAGACAGATGTAAGTTAAACAGCGTCTTTTACCTCTTACTACATTTCAAACGCAGCTGTTATATCTGCCAGGGAAGCTTGTTTTGTAGCTTCAATTATTAGATTATCACTTCTGGAGGGGAGGGATTTTTTTTGCAACTAAACTTTACTTTTGATGGTTTTTAATCCAAGTCAATATACTGCACGCCCTAGATAGTTTATAAATCTTTTCTTTAGCCTATTGTTAAAAGTTTTATCATCAAACTTTGGGATGAGTTCAGTAATTACTAATTCAAATTTTAAGTTTTGAAACTAACATTTTGTAATATTCTGAAAAATAGATTTGCGTGGTATTAGTGCCATCATCTAGAGCCAAGTTAAAGCAAATTGGTTTTAGACATGGGGTTCCTCCCCCTGCTCCTCTACGTTTGGTTGACTATTAATTTTGGCTGGAGGCTTAACGGGAATTTCAATCCAGAACTCTGTACCTTTGCCAGGTTCTGAAATGCACTCCATTATTCCACCATGTTTTTCGACAATAATCTGATAGCTGATTGCCAGTCCCAGCCCTGTACCTTTGCCTACAGGTTTGGTAGTATAAAACGGGTCAAAAATTCGCTTTTTCACCTCTTCAGTCATTCCAGGCCCATTGTCACTAAAACGAATCAATAGACGAGAGTTGTCTGCTGAAATTTTAGTAGAAATGTGGATAGTAGAGATTGGGCTTGGGTTATTCTCCTTGTCCCCAGTTCCCATTTCCCAGTTCCCATTCTCCATTACCAGGGCATCTATGGCATTGCTAAGAATATTCATGAATACCTGATTCATTTGGCCGGCATAGCATTCCACCCGTGGGATGTTGCCATAGTCTTTGATTACTTCAATGCCTGGAAATTCAGAATTAGCTTTCAACCGATGTTGCAAAATTAACAAGGTGTTGTCGATGCCTTCATGTATGTCAACACGCTTGTTGTCAGACTCATCCAAGCGAGAAAAATTGCGTAACGACAGCACTATTGAGCGGATGCGCTCGGTTCCTACTTGCATTGAGGTCATGATTTTTGGGAGGTCTTCTACCAAAAATTCAAAATCGATCGCTTCGATCGCGGCGCTAATTTCACTATGAGGGTGAGGATAGTGTAGCTGGTAAAGACGTAAAATTTCTAGCAGTTGTTCGGTATAGTCACTGGCGTGACAGAGATTACCGTAGATGAAGTTAACGGGGTTGTTGATTTCGTGGGCGACACCCGCAACCAACTGTCCTAAGCCGGACATTTTTTCGGTGTGAATTAATATTGTCTGTGTTTCTTGGAGTTCATGTAGGGTATGCTCTAACTGTGCAGCTTGATTTCTGGCTTCAGTTTCGGCATCACAGGTTTGTTCGTAGAGTTGCGCTTGTTGAATAGCGATCGCAGCCTGATCTCCTAATTGTTGCAATAAATCAATTTCTGCATCCTGCCAATCTCTGGGAGCCTCACACTCATGGGCTATTAATAACCCCCATAGTTCCATACCTATATTAATCGGAACTATTAAGTTTGCTTGTACTTGCAGACTCTGCAAAAACTCTCGATGACATTCACTTAAAGAAGTTGCGGAAACGTTGTTAATTGCCCGTACCCTGCCCTGATAATATAGACGGGTATACTCATCAGGAAAGCATTCCGGTGGCGCATTCACTCCCAAAACTGACTGCCAATTGCCATTAATCTCTTCCACAATCACCGATTTACTCTTCATCTGGAAAATCAGCACCCGGTCTGAGTTTAGCAGGGGACGAACTTCCCGAACGATGGATTGCAGAGTTGTCTGCAAGTCTAATGTGCGGCGAATATGCTCTGTAACTTGCTTGAGTAGTTTGGTAAACAGTAATGATTTTTCGAGTTCATAAGTTTGCTCTTGCACCCGCAGTTCTAGGTCGGTATTCAGGGCTTGTACCTGTTTGTACATTTGCTGCTGCTGAATTGCCATTGAGAAATGATCGTACAAAGCTTGCGCTAATGAGATGTCTTCCGGCTTCCACTCAGGTGCTTGCCCCCTTTTTTGCTCTCGCCAAACCTCAAAGGAAAGTTGGGGTAGCAGTTGTCGCCGGTTTTGTTCACATCGTCCCGCCCACAAAATTTCCGTTTCAAATTCAGACCGAAAAATGCTTAATACACCAATAAATTTTTCTCGGTAATGTAGGGGAATCACCATAAGTCCGCGAATTTGAGTAGAACGGAATGCTAAAGCCAAAACTCGCAAACGTGGTTCTTTATAGAGGTCAGATATTGCCCAAATATTACCTTCTTTACACTCAGCCATCCAGTTTTGCCACATGGGATGCTGTTCGATAATACTGTTATCTAACTCGTAGGGCAGTGTTGGTTGGTCGCCCCAGGTGTATAGTTCCAGACTCTGTTCAATGTAAAGCCTGCCACCTACTCCATTGAAGGCAGTAATAACTTCTTCTAACGCTCCTTGCAATTGGATTGTCGGCAGTTTATGCAATAGTGTGGTAACTCGGTTAATAGTAGCTTCTCGCTCTTGCTTGGCGCGGGCTGCGGTGAGTAGATTACTTTGAGCGATCGCGATCGCTACCTGGTCAGCTACTTGCTGCAATACTTTTAGTTCTCGCTTCAAAATATTTCGCGGTTCACTTTGGTGAGATACTAACAATCCCCATAATTTAGGCTTTGCCGATTGTTCTTGTGGATCACAATCTAAAATTGGCACTACCAACGAAGACTGCACGCCCATTGCCTTTAGGTATTGAATATGGCACGGGTCTACCTGCCGATAGTAGATATTAGTTTGTAAGCGTTTGCCAGTTTCTTTTGAATGTAGAGGCGATAACCCGATCTTCCCATTTGCCACATCCACAATCGAACGTTGCTGTGCTAAAAGAAACATCTCCCTAGCTTCTTGTGGAATATCATCAGCTGGGAAGCGCTGCCCCAATAAGGATGGCAGACGTTGCTCATGGATAGATTCAGCAATGACTTCACCGCTACCATCAGTATCAAAACGATATATTTTTACCCGATCTGCACCCAAAAATAAACGCACTTGGCTAACGGTAGTCGTTAATATATCTTGGAGGTCGAGCGATCGCCTGATCTGTTTTATCATCCGGTGCAGTAAACTTTCTTGATCTAAGGTTTGCTGCAACTCGTTTGGTTTATTGGTAAATGTCATTATCTATATACACCATGACTGAAGTATAATTTTTTTTATAATTGTCACTGTTAAGAATTTTCAACTTATAATGCCTTAACTTTCATCCTATTTCCCGAAATTGCTGCTACAAATACCTTGTTAGGGGCTTACATCTGTTGCAAAGATTTTTGGAAATGGATCAGAGGATATTGGAAAAGTATCAAATATTCTGCATGACACCCGTAGCCCTTCTAAAGTTGATTTAGGGTGATATCAAACCGCTTGTTGTATCATTAAATACTGTCCAACCATCCTCTCAAGTCTATCTAAAAGTTAATAAAATTTTAATCATTGACATCTATTAATTTTATATTCTTAATCATTAAACTATTGCAGTAAAATTACTTAATTTTATGTCTTAAAAACTGTGCTAAATTAAAAATATTTTTTACCTTTTTTACCCATTAATTCAATTAATTAAAATCTTTTCAAATAAATAACTAAACTATTGGCAACTTTTTGAAAGATTGTTGTCTGGGGAATTTTACTATTCCCCGTCGAATTGCTGATTTTATGTTGAATGTAACTATTTTGATTAAATTATTCGTAAATTACCGTTAAAGATAGTAAATTACGGATTTCTTCACGCACACTCATGAGAGTTTTACCGAGATGGTTTTGACCGACTTTATTAGCACCACAGCCCCAAAAAGAATCTGTTGGGGAGTTTTCAACTAAAATCTCATCGCCTGTTTTCAGGAGAACTTCTCTAATATCAGTATGAGTGAGAAACTTTTTGAGTACAGCTTCTCGCATAATTTGAGTTTTGACCAAATCCCAGTCTCGACGGAGTTGGCGAGTGCTACATCTTCCCAAAGCGGCAGCTTCTTCTGGGGTAGCGGCAGCATGGATGATGGGTATAATTGCCGCATCTGTACTGCCGACAAACTTTTGGGCTTGATAGTAATGCTCAACCGTTGGCCAGTAAGTACCCTGGATGTGGATTCCGTGGGGAGAAAAGTTAGAAAAACAGCCATAAGGCTGCCAAACTTTATAAAAATAAATGGTCATTTGAAAATTGCTCTTTTATATATTCAATTTCAGGGTAGCTGAAAGATCGCACTCGCAACCCAAAATCGAGCTTATCAAACAGATTTTCTCTCGGTTCACATCATTGGGGATTCTTCCCAACGACTTATAAAGATTATCAAACTTCTACCGAGCGATCGCTCAACGAAAATCGGCGGGAATCCCATCCCTTCAAGGGGTGGGAGGAATAGCCCCCCGCCGATTTAGTCATTAGTCATTTGTCCTTGGTCATTGGTATTAATGACTAATGACCTCTTGAAAGGATTGACTGGTGAATACTTACCACAGCCTGATAAAAACCACTTTACGGCAATTAATGGTTTTTTAGATGCTGACAGTTTAAGTCAAATTTGAGTTGATGAAGCGATCGCAGAACTTTTTGAGATCCTCCATATTCAGTTAAAAATCAAAGGTTGTGCGAATCACACCCACATACTGTGTATCATTTCTGCTATCATTTTCCGGGTTGAGAATCACCCAAAAACCAGGAGTCACTGAGATATTATCATTCAGGCGGTAGCGATAGAATGCTTCGATATGGTAAGCGTTATCTCGGTCTTGACGGACATCACTGTTAGAGACACGCGGCGGTATCCCAAAGAGAATTCCCGGCAGGTTGCCTCTACCACCCACATCGGGAAACGACATACCAATCGCCCCAAACCAGGCATTGGCATTATCTCCATTGTTCACAAAGAGAGAATCTGTTTCCCCCCTACCATTAGAAATATCACTGAAACCAGAGTTCTTGGCATTTGCCCAAACATATCCACCCCAAGAGTGAACCTGGAAATTTGGGGAAAAGCGATAGTATCCCTGTACACCAACAATGCTATTGGAAGTAGCAATGTTGTTTCCAAAGGGAGCATTTGCCAGGGCACTGCCTCTCCCGGCGTTGATATCTACAGTGCCAGCAGGGGTATAACCATGAGAGTAGGCGACACCAATAGCTCCTTGTTGGCCGTAATATGCCAGGTGTGCCAGAGCGTTGTAACCGCCATCAAATAAGCCATTTTGCGCTGATGGAACGTTCGGATTATTTGCTAAATAGCCCAAGGTGAGAATCAAGTTTTTACTGATACTCCAGTTAGCGGCTGCACCACCACCACCCCGCTCGAAGAGGGGACTGTTTTTGCCAAATAGTGAGGGAATCCCGTTACCATCATCGGCAATGGTTGCAGGAGTGATGTTGTTTGTGATGTCGTTGTAACCAATGCCTGTGGGACCAACGACGAAGGAGAGGGAATCACCAACCGGGAAGTAGTAACGAATGTGAGGAATTATAAGTGTATTGTTGCTGTCATTGTCAAAGTTCAGGCGTGTCATTCCTGTACCTGTGGCTGCGGCAATTTGGCTTGCACCATTGGAATTCGCAAAGTTGCCAAACTCTAGCCGGACTCGCAACAAATCTTTGCCGGTGAAGCTACTCTCCAAGTTGAGACGACCCCGGTTTGCAAAGAAGAGACGGGATTCATCGCTGTCTCCACCCACCCTATTACCAAAGCTGTCACTAATGGCGGTAATAATTTGAGCATTCAATTTAGTAGTGGTGGAAAATTGCTGCTCCTCCAGCGTTGCTGTCCGTGCTTCTAGGGTATCCACCCGCCCACGTAGAGTTGTCAATTCTGCCGCAAACTCTGTTTGCAAATTTTGCAGCACTGCCAAATCTTCTTTCTTGACTAAATCGCTAGTACCCACAGCAATTAATTCATTCACCCGATCTAAGCAGGCATTTAAACCAGCTGCAAACTCATAACGACTCAAAGCACGATTACCGCGATAGGTTGCGTCAGGATAACCTGCAATACAGCCATAGCGTTCCACCAGCGATTGCAGTGCCTGGAATGCCCAATCGCTCGGTTTTATATCGGAAAGTTGGGAAACAGAATTAACTTGTCCCTCCAAATTTCTATCAGTATCTGCTGCACTCGAATCATCTTCTGGAGGTGCTGCCCAAACTGTTGGAATTGCCAAAAATAAGATAAAAAAGCTATGAAAAATAATTTTTAGCATTGATTTATTAGTTGAAAATGGTTGAATTATGATTTTGTAAATAAAGAGATTACACTCAAACAAAAGCTTTTAGCTTTTAAGCTAATCAGCATTGAATATACATATTATGAGCTTAGATTTTGGTCTAATTAAAACAACGTCTTGACCGAATAATTCATAATTAATAAATGGGTACAGAGCCAATACTGAATTAAAAATTAAGTGGTCTTCAAGACACTCTCCGCGAGACGCTGCACGCAGCAAGCTCCCCGAAGGGGTACGCAATAATCGCTCTAAAAGTTTGGCGTTTGCGTAGTGTCCCGAAGGGAAGCCTCTTGTTCTATGCAACCTCACAGATAATCGGTT
This sequence comes from Nostoc sp. UIC 10607, assembly GCF_047228265.1. NCBI lineage: Bacteria > Bacillati > Cyanobacteriota > Cyanophyceae > Nostocales > Nostocaceae > Nostoc > Nostoc sp. UIC 10607. The sequence continues at coordinate 62,008 of NZ_JBIQNW010000023.1, forward strand.
TATATCAAAGTCATTTTTTTACGTAGATGCGTAGCTGCTTGCCGCCGAGGATACAGAGATACAAATTACGAATTACATGTCTTCTAACTCAATTCCTTTGGTTTCCTTAATAAAAAAGAGAATGAAAAAGAATGAGGTAGCCGCTGCAATTGTATAAAGTCCATAGGCAGAACCTAGACCGAAATATTGCAGTATGGGAGGAAATGTTGTGGAAATGAGGAAATTCGCAATCCATTGCATTGCAGCAGCAACTGAAAGTGCAGCGGCTCGAATTTTGTTATTAAACATTTCTCCTAACAGAACCCAAACCACTGGCCCCCAGGAGAAACCAAAACAAAATACATAGAGATTCGCTGCAATGAGAGCTATAGTACCTGCACTTCCGGTGAGATTGGGGTTCCCCGCAGCATCCAGGGGAGCGGTACCAAAAATAGAAGCCATCGTCCCCAAGGTCAAGGTCATGCCAATCGACCCTAGTATGAGCAAGGGCTTGCGACCAAATTTATCCACGAAGGCGATCGCAATCAATGTTGTAATAATATTTACGGCTCCTGTAATCACCGTGATCGTTAGAGAACTTTGTTCTGAAAACCCGACTGCACGCCACAAAACGCTACTGTAGTAGAAGATTACATTAATGCCAACGAATTGCTGAAATACAGATAAGCCTATTCCTATCCAAACAATCCGAAGGAGTCCACCATTTCTGCTTAAAAGGTCAGAAAATCTGGGTTCGCGTTCTCGAAGCACTGTCTGCCGAATTTCTTCAATTTTTGCCAGCACATCACCCCCCAAAATCTTGGTGAGAACGTTAGCAGCTTCTGGTTCTCGTCCTTGAGCAACTAAGTACCGGGGAGATTCGGGAATCATTAAAGCTGACATTCCATAAAGCACGGCGGGAGGAATTTCTGTCCAAAACATCCAGCGCCAAGCGGCTATACCAAACAAAAACGGCGACTCGGCTGAACCTGCTGACACAGCAATAAAGTAGTCGCATAGCAGTGCAATAAAAATCCCAACTACGATCGCTAATTGTTGCAGAGATCCTAATCTTCCTCGCAAATGGGTGGGAGAACATTCCGCGATGTAAGCTGGAGCAATGACGCTAGCAGCACCAACTGCAATGCCACCCAATACTCGCCAAAAGATAAAATCCCAGATTCCTAAGGCAATCCCGGAGCCAATGGCACTGATGGTAAACAACACCGAAGCTGCTACCATTGCCTTGACTCGACCATAACGGTCTGCGATTTTCCCTGCATAGAAGGCTCCTACCGCAGACCCCAACAATGCCAGTGACACGGCAAGGCCTGTTAGCACACTGTTGGCGTTAAAGGCTTTAGAAAGAGCGCCAACCGCACCGTTGATTACAGCAGTGTCAAAACCGAATAGAAAGCCGCCGAGGGCAGCAGCACCAGCAATTAAAATTACATAGAATGTGCTGGATTTACGACGAACAGTAGTAGATGACATAGTTTATGTATTGTGGACATGGGGCATGGGGCATGGGGCATGGGGCATTGGGCATTGGGCATTTGGCTCTCTGCACCCCTCAGTCCCCAATACCTGCCGTGTATACACAAGTCTTTTAAAGTTACTGCTTAACATAGGGCAGGTTAATCTTTGCAGGTCGATGCAACAAAGGTGCAGGTCGATGTAACAAAGGTGCAGATTGATGTAACAAAGGTGCAGGTCGATGTAATAAAGGTGCAGGTTGATGTAATAAAGTTGCAGGTTGATGTAATAAAGGTGCAGGTCGATGTAACAAAGGTGCAGGTCGATGTAACAAAGGTGCAGGTCAAGAGATTTGTGTGTACACCGTAGAATCCCAATACCCAGTCCCAAGTTTCCTTTATCGTCTGGAACGTCTGCGTAACCGATCAATCATCACTGCCAAAATAATTACTAGTCCTTTAACGACTAGTTGCCAGAAGTAAGACAGGTTCAACAAGGTTAAACCATTGTTGAGAATAGCAATGATCAATGCACCTAGAAGTGTGCCGCCAATTGTACCAATACCGCCTGTAAAGCTGGTTCCACCTAGAATAACAGCAGCGATCGCATCTAATTCGTAACCCTGACCTAAGATGCCACTAGCACTATAAAGACGGCTGGCACTCATGATTCCTGCTAAACCTGCCAGTAATCCACTAATACCATAGACGAATAGCAACACCCGATTAACTTTAATTCCAGTTAATCTGGCTGCCCGCTCGTTACCACCGACAGCATATATCTGCACTCCTAAAACAGTTTGTCGCAGCACAAACCAGCTAGCGATTACAGCCAGTAGTGCAATTATCACTAGCCACGGAAGAGGGCCGACATAGGTATTACCCACCCAAGCAAAATTTATGTCACGGTTAATCAGCGTTGTCCCCTTGGCAATCAAGAAGGCAACACCTCGCAAGGCTGTAAGTGAACCCAACGTGACAATAAAAGGTGGTACATCTAAAAAGGTGATGAGAGCGCCGTTGAGTAAGCCTAAAAGCAATCCTGCTAGCAACGCAGCAGGCACAGCCGCCCAACTTAAAGCCGGCAGTAGCGATACTAGCAACGCAACTACGGCAGAAACAGCTAATATTGACCCAACAGAAAGGTCTATACCTCCGGTGAGAATCACAAAGGTCATTCCTGTCGCCAGCACAATATTAATTGATGCCTGACGCAAGATATTAATGATGTTACCGCCTGTGAGGAAGTTGGGAGAAAGGAATGCAAATAAGATGCAGATAATTACTAAGATTGGCAGAATACCCGCAACTTCCAGCAGAGTGCTAATTGATTTGCGGTTCCGGGATACGGGATTTTTGCCTAATTTATTGGCAGGCGGTCTGACTGTCTGACTCATGATTCTAATACCTCCGATGCTCCAGTTGCATAGTGCATAATCTTTTCTTGGGTGATTTCTTTACCAAGACTGCCGTCCAGTTCGCCTACCAGTTGTCCTTCTCGCATCACCAAGACGCGATCGCTCATGCCGACAATTTCCGCTAGTTCGCTGGAAACCATTAAAATAGCAACACCTTGTGCTGCCAATTCGCTCATAATTCGGTAAATTTCGCTTTTGGCACCGATATCTACGCCGCGTGTCGGCTCATCTAACATCAGGACTCTCGGTTTAATGGCTAACCAACGCGCTAGCAGTAGCTTCTGCTGATTACCACCAGAAAGATCCAGCGCTCTAATTTCCAAATTGGCTAGGCGGATATTAAAGTTTTCCACCGCATCTGTTGACAGCCGATTAACTGAACCCCAGTTAACAATTCCAGCTTTGGCATCCTGCTTGAGTGTGTTGATGGCAATATTTTTCCGGGCGCTCATCTCCAGAAATAAACCTTGATCTTTGCGGTCTTCTGGGACGTAGCCAATTCCCGCAGCGATCGCATCACTGGGCGTATTAATTTCCAGTTTTTTGCCATTTAGAAATACTTCACCACTGGCCTTGCGGTCAGCACCAAAAATCAGCCGGGATAGTTCTGTGCGTCCTGCGCCAACCAGCCCCGCTAAACCAAGAATTTCTCCAGCATGAAGTTCAAAACTAGCCGGCTCAATCTTCTTGCGGGCGTCACTCATATTTCTGACTTCCAGCACGACTGGGCCAGGATTCGTTTGTCGTTTATGTTCGTAAAAGTCTTGCATGGAGCGACCAACCATCATCTGCACCAATCGCTGTGGGGAAATTTCACTGCGTGTGAGACTGCCAATATATTGACCATCGCGCAGTACGCTAATCCGGTCAGCTAGGGCATAGATTTCTTCCATACGATGGCTGATGTAAATAATGGCAATGCCATCACTCCGCAATTTGCGAATTACCTTAAATAAATGCTCACTCTCGCGGTCAGACAATGCTGCTGTTGGCTCATCCATTACCAAAACGCGGCTTTTATCTTTCAGCGCCCTGGCAATTTCCACTTGCTGCTGTTCTGCGATCGATAAGGTACCAACTATAGTCTGCGCTGTAAAATTGGCTCCCAGGCTTTCCAGCACTTGCTCTGCTTCCAGTTGCATTGCTTTGCGGTCTAAAAACTGACCTCGCTGCAACTCGCTACCCATAAACATATTTTCGGTAACGGTTAAATTAGGTGCAACATTCAGTTCTTGATAGATGAGATTAATACCCGATTTGCGTGCTGTCGCCGGATCGGTAATTTTCAAGGGTTGACCATTGATCCGAATTTCTCCTTCATCGGCAATGTAAGCCCCAGCTAGGATTTTCATCAATGTGCTTTTACCTGCTCCGTTTTCACCCATGAGGGCGTGAACTTCTCCTGGATAAATCGTGAGATTGACATTTTGGAGTGCAGATACACCATGAAATCGTTTCGTAATCCCTTGCATTTCTAATACAGGGGCGGTGGTTGGTGCATCAGGAAATGAGGTTTCAATAGTTTTTGTCATGAGCAGAACCTCTAAAAACAATTTAAAATTCGCAATTGTGAGTTTAGAAATCAATCAATAAACTCACACTTGATGTGAAATTAAGATCATCACAAAATCATGTTTTCAAAACCGACCACTATCTTGGAAAGTTCTGAACATCTTTTTTCGACATTTAGAACTTTCCGCAGATGTATATATATACATCATGGGTATGTGCAAAAACTCTGTCAATGCATCGGAAGACTCAACTCCGATTAGACATAATTTGTAATTTCAAATTCACAATTTTTATTAGTTACCAACCTTTTTCTGTGCTGACATTATCTTTTGTGATCAACTTAACTGGAATCAGAATGGTAGGGTTACTAGGCTTTTTACCATTTAAGATGTCGTTGCCAACCTGAACTGCTTTTTGGGCCATTCCTCGTGGATTTTGAGTAGCAGTTGCAGCATATAAACTATCTTTAGCTGCGATCGCAGTGATTGCTTCTGGCGCACCATCAACCCCAACAATAAAGAAATCTTGACGTTGTGCTTGCTTTGCTGCTAGTTCTGCGCCAATTCCACTCGGATCGTTAATGGCAAAAACAGCATCAATTTTCGGAAAGGTTGTAAGTAAATCAGTCATAACTCTAAGTCCTCCATCCCGGCTACCCCCTGCATTCTGGTTTTTAGAGAGGATTTTGATATCGGGATATTTGGATAATACATTCTCGCAGCCACTAACTCGCTGAACGACCGAGTCCACTGGCGGCCCATTAACTATTACTACATTGCCTTTACCTTTGAGGCGATCAGCAATATATTTGCAACTAACTTCTCCAGCTTGGACATTATTAGTGGTGATGGTGGCATCCACACCTCCCTCAGCACCTGTGTCTACGGCAATCACAATTCTACCTGCAAGTTTGGCTTTTTCAACTATTGGTCTAATTCCACTTTTATCAGCAGCATTCAAAATAATGATGTCAGTATTTGCGGCAGTCAAATTTTCAATTTGATTGGCTTGTTGGTTAAGGTCATAAGCACTGGAAGCTGTACTAACATTGACATCTTTTCCGCCAATTCTTTTCGCTTCTTCCTCAACTGCTTGTCCCATAACGACGAAGAAAGGGTTACTTAGATCGCCAACGGTGAAGCCAACCGATCGCAACTTTGTATTCCCAGTGGCGGTTTTAGTTTCTGCACTAGTATTGGTAGCAGGTTTAATATCAGTGTTAGTAGCAGTGTTGCCATCGGGAGAACCATTTGTACAGCCGACAAGACTACCACTGATGATACCTAATATGCTAGCTGCGATTACGCGAAGCGTAATACTAGAGGTGAACGCAATCTTTTTCACATTCATATATCTCCTAGAAGTCATTCTTACTTAAACCAAATTTTGAACCGATGTATTGTTTAAAAAACATGGTCAAATATTCTAACCCTCCTATCTCAATCCTTTTTCTGTGTGTTGTAATTACGAATTACGTTAGCGCAGCGTTAGCGAGTATTCGAGCGTCATTACGAATTACGAATTAAAAATTACCAGCCTTTGTAGCTGCCAAGGTTATCTCTGGTAACCAACTTGACTGGAATCAGAATCTCAGATGACTTAGGTTTTTTGCCCTGGATGATATCATTTCCAACTTGAACTGCTTTTTGGGCCATCCCTGCGGGATTTTGAGCAGCAGTTGCAGCAAATACACCATCTTTGTCTCCCATTGCTTGGGTTGCATCTGGCGATCCATCAACCCCAACAATAAAAAATTCATTGCGTCTTGCTTGTCTAGCTGCTAAATCTGCACCAACACCACTTTGATCGTTCGTGGCAAAAACGGCATCAATTTTGGGAAAGGTGGTAAGCAAATCGCTCATGACTCTCAGTCCTCCATCCCTAGTCCCTTCGGCGTTTTGGTCTTTAGAGATGAGTTTGATATCGGGATATTTGGACAATGACTTCTCGCAGCCACTCACTCGCTGATTGATTGAGTCCATTGGGGTACCGTTGAGGATGACTACACTACCTTTACCTTTGAGGCGATCGGCAATATATTGGCAAGCAACCTCACCAGCTTGGGTATTGTTAGAGCTAATCATCGCATCCACATCTGCATCAACGGCTGAATCTACTGCAATGACAACCCTACCTGCAAGCCTTGCTTGGTCAATTACCGGTTTAACTCCTTTTTTGTCAACAGCGCTAAGGATAATTAGGTCAGTATTCGCAGCAGTGAAATTTTCGATTTGGTTGGTTTGTTGGTTCAGATCAAAGGCACTGGAAACCGCATTAACTCTGATATTACCCCCAATTTTATTAGCTTCTATTTCAGCCCCTTTCTGCACTGCATTATAAAAAGGGTTGCCCAAGTCACCCAAGGCAATGCCGATTGTTTGCAATTTTTTATTTGGAGCATTAGCTTGACTCTCTAAACTAGTATTGGTAGCAGTGTTAGTACCAGTATTAGTAGCTGTGTTGTCATTTTGAGAGCTATTTGTGCAACCAACAACAGCGAAACCTAGTATGCCAACTATGATCGAAATTATCTTCATATTCATCTATTTTTCACAACGGATTTAAATTTCAAAAAGGTCAGTAGAATATAAATCTGCAAATCTCTCACAATATGAGCTAGGTCTGAAAACTTCAGGCATAACCTAGCACTAATGCTGGTTTTGGAAATTTTAATTTTTCTAAAATGTCTTCTAATGGGACCTGATTTAAATTAGCGCTATTAATTGCCCTAATTTAAATATTTTGTTTTTAAAGCAAAACTACAAACACTACACTACGTCAAAAAATTACATACCTGAAACTAGATTTGGAAGTGTGTGGGCTAAAAACAGCTTTTAACTAGAACTAGTAGAACATGATTTTATCAAACTTGGAAATTTGTATTTCCTTTTACATTATTTTAGTTTAACCTGCATTATCGCAAAGATGATCCCCGTTTATTGAACTTTACAAAGCTAAGAAAACTATTCCATCTCTATGTAGGTTAAACTTTTTCTACTAGAGCATTTGCGAAAATTAAGTAATTTTTGTCTGATGCAAACTTTAAAAAACTTAACACATTTAACTTAAGTTGAATTGAGAAAAGTTAATACCATAATAGAGAAATGTCTGTTTTTAAATCTATCTATTAGAGGTAGAAAGATATAGCGAATTGTCATAGATAAAAATCCTCTTGTCTTATTTTCAGAGTTTATTCAAATATGCTTGCGAAGTGCGCTTATTTGCTATACTAATTTCCCAGAGCTAGTCTTGGTATATCTCGATCAGAATAATTCTTTGGTTATAGAGATAAGAAATACCAAAAAAGTCATTCTCACCCCATTACCGCTGTTGTCAAGATGTGAAATAACTGATGGGATAAGTAGTTTGCGTCTGTAGGGTATTTTTTTCTTTGCTTTTGCTTCTAGCAAAAATTTAGAATTTTAAGGTTCTGGGTAAATATTTAGCTACTAAATCTTCATAGTAAGGCTTTAATTTTTGCCAATCTGGAGGATTAGGGTTCTTTGAATACAAATCGTAGGGATTGAATAACTTCACCCATTTAAACATTTCTTTATCGTGTTTATCCATCAAATGTTCGTAAGCATTTTCACGATGTTGAGGATAAAATGAGTGATAGCGGAGAATGTACAATGCAGATTCGGGCAAATAGTTTTTCATCATGTAATATACATACTCATCATGTCCCCATGACATGTGTACATTACTCAAGCCACAATTCGGCTCGTAAACACCATATAGGGAGTTATATATAGGGTTATTGTAATCAGGGTTTTCTTTGAAAAATTCCGAGAAAACAATCTTATCAGAAAATGCACAACCCACTGGATAGGTATCACCTACTGTAGCCCATTGGGGTTCACCAAATAAGCAAAGTACTTTCCCCATATCGTGAAACAAGCCAGTAAGTACCATCCAGTCTGGGTGACCATCAGCGCGAATGGCTTCTGATGTTTGCAATAGGTGCTGTAATTGATCTAAGTCTGTATCAGGATCTGAATCATCAACCAATTGATTCAAAAACTCCAATGCATCCCAGACAGACATTTCTTTTTTATCCAACTTCAAAAATTCTTCTTTTTTTTCTAATACAAAATCATACGTTTGATTGATATGATTTAACCGATAGAACTCTTTCACCGTGTCTCTAGTGGGCGTTTCGTAATTCCTGTACTCTTCGGTGGTTTTACCTTCTTTAACTATGCTGTCCGCATCGGGATAGCGATTAAGTAAGTCTTCTTCCCATTCTTCTAGAGAATGTAAGGGATTGTTTTGAGCTTGGTCGATGGCATTATTTAGAGTTTGAGACATAACTTTATTACTTGTCGATATTGATTTGTTAAATGCTATTTTCGCACTCCACCTTATGCACAGGTGTGCAAAACTTGTATTGAATTTATTTTTGCACACGTGTGCAAAAACGTGTGTTAAGTTTCTTGTCGTCTTTGGATGCATGTGGATTTGAGTTCAGACAAAGCACTTATGCGATCGCTAATTCTTAAGATATTTTGAATGCCTTCTCAGTAGCGAAAACTTTGTAAACAGCTATACACACGTGTGCACAAAGCTGAATATAAGCTCATATTTTGTTTTACACACCTGTACTTAATTTTTTTGTCAACTTTATCCACAGAAGTGTCAATTTGTCAATTGGATTGCATGAGAATACTTGACAATATTAGCCAACTCTTGTAATTGGCTGATCGCTTCTGCACCCTCCAACTTCATTAATTCGCGATCGTCCCATAATTCCATCCAAGTAATCCCGTAATCAGACACTAAAAATCGAATCAGGTGCTTTTCTCCTAGGCTAACCATAAATGAAGCACTCTGCATTTGGTCACCGCATATATAACAAGACGCTGTATAGCCACACCCGTCAAGTGTAATTGTCAAGGCTTGCAGGTTCATTACCAAGTCTTGGACGAATTCCTGATGTTGTTGCGCTAATCTTAGAAACACTAGTTTTCTCCTACCACTACATTTATGTGGTTCCTTTTAAAATTTCTTTAGATTTACATCTGATGTAATCTGGTTGCCAAAAGTTCATGTTTTCCTAAAGACGTGATTAATCTTAATCTTCCGGTTGTAACCAATAAGCTAAATCCCCAAAGCCGTTCTAATGTTTTGGACAATTACCTGGGGTGGTTGTGCAACATCCATAGATATGGTGTCTAATGGTTCTTCAAGAGTATAAAACTGGCTGTTGAGGAGTTTTTCGCTCATGTAATGATTGCTACGCTCTTGCAATCGCATTTGAATCAACTCATAAGACCCTTTGAGGTAAACTAGCTTGATGCGTTCGCTATCCAATACCAGAAATTGCCGATAGCTGTCCTTTAGAGCCGAACACGCCAGCACTACATTTTTATTATCTTGCAGCCAATGTTTTATGGCTGTTTGCAAATCTTGCAACCAAGGCATCCTGTCAGCTTCACCCAGAGGGATACCGCGCCGCATTTTCTCAACATTCTCTGGCGAGTGAAAAGCATCAGCGTCGCTAAACTCCCATTCTAACGAGTCTGCTAGCAGTTTTCCTATGGTGGTTTTGCCAGAACCTGATACACCCATTACGATAATAATCATTGACTGCTTAATCATATTTTACTTAAGAAAAGTTAAGTTATTGAAATGGAGGCAGAAGTCAAGACTGCTTTCCATGCAACATGTGAGTTGTATTAAAATCTCTTGACAAATAACGATTATTTTCTATAATACTATTTATGCACACGTGTGCAATATTTTAAAACCTCATATAAAAAATGAATAAAAGAAGAATTTCAATTGAAGATATTGCTCAAAGAGCAGGTGTTTCTCACTCCACAGTTTCACGCGCTTTGAGAGATAATGCTCTCATTAGCCCTAAAGTGCGAGAGGAAATTAAGCAATTGGCGCAGGAGATGAACTATGTGCCTAATGCTATTGCTCAAAGCTTGCAAAATAAACGCACTAATACTATTGGAGTAGTAGTAACTTCAATAGCAGATCCATTTTTTGCTGAGGTAGTAGAGGGAATCGAGAAAATAGCCAGACCCGCAGGCTTGAGTGTTTTGTTAAGTGCTTCACACCGAAATTTTGAGCAAGAAATAGCCGCTATTGATAGTTTTCATCGTCGGAGAGTAGACGGGATTTTAGTAGCCGACTCACGAATTAGTAAGCAGCATACCAAACAACTAACGCAAATTGCTGTGCCAACAGTTCTGATTAATAGCCAGACAGAAGATCAATCTGAAATATTTCACTCAGTGGCAATAGACGATCGCTTAGGTGCTAGATTAGCCACAGAACATCTAATAAGTCTGGGACACACCGCCATTGGTTATCTGGGTGTAGGCGATCGCAGCAGATCGAATCAGCAGCGCCTAGAAGGGTATCAAATGGCCCTTGCGGAAGCTGGTATATCACCAAATACTGATTGGGTTGCAATTAGTGATGAAGATGATACCAGAACAAGCGATGTTACTACCGGACAGCAGATGCTATCTAAACTATTGACTGCTGAGGTTACAGCCATCTTTTGTTACAACGACATGGTGGCGGTTGGTGCTTTGTTAGCTTGCCAAGAACTAGGTATTTTAGTACCGCGAAGTTTAAGCCTGGTTGGATTTGATGGTATTGCTTTGGGTAGTTACGTTACTCCGCCACTGACGACAGTCAGCCAGCCAATGTTAGAAATTGGTGGTATAGCCATGCAAATGTTGCTCGACTTATTAGAAGGAAAAACTGTCGAAAATCGCGTTTTATCTCCTTTTTTATTACAGCGTGGTAGTAGCGCAGCATTACAGTAATTTTCAGGTACTTATACAACAACTGAGATGGGGAGTAGAGACGCGATTAATCGTTTCTGTTGAAAAGCTCTGTAATAAATCAATACACTTGGGTTAAGGGTTATTAGTGTAGATGATTGGTTTTTTAAGACGCGATAAATCGCGTCTCTACAACTGTGTTGTGTAATAAATAACCACAATTAATTTGAAAAAATTTTAACAAAACAAAAATTATGTTAACCAAAAAACTGGCTTTATCTCCCGATCGCTGCTTTTCTCCAGAACCAGTTCAAAGACGACTAGCTCACCAATTTTTTGACAGCATATCTGCGCTACCCCTAGTCTGTCCACACGGCCATGTAGATCCAGCTTTGTTAGCTAATCCCGCAGCTCGTTTTGGTTCACCGACCGAATTATTTATTATCCCAGACCACTATCTTTTGCGGATGCTTTATAGTCGGGGCATACCTCTGCAAGCTTTGGGCATACCTACTACTGATGGTTCACCAGCAGAAACCGACCATCGTAAAATCTGGCAATTGTTCGCCGAACATTTTTATCTATTCCAAGGTACTCCGTCCGGGTTGTGGCTTAAAGATGAACTAATTAACGTCTTTGGTATAGATGAACCTTTAAACTCTCGTAATGCCGGACATATCTATGATTACTTGGAACGTCTATTAGCTTTGCCTGAGTTTTCCCCTCGTGCTTTATTCAAACGCTTTAACATCGAAGTGCTTTGTACTACCGATGCAGCCAGTGACACCCTAGAGAATCAGCGATCGCTCCACGAAGAAGGTTTTACTCAAATCAGACCAACTTTTCGACCAGATGCAGTAGTTCACTTAGATGCTCCTGGTTGGCGCGAAAATTTGACCAAATTGGAAAGCACTGTTGGTAGAGAAATTAGCACTTACGCCAATTTTATAAAAGCCCTAGAAGAACGTCGCGCCTTCTTTAAAAAAATGGGCGCCACGGCTACCGATCAAGGTGCAGCTACACCTTATACCACACGCCTTTCTGACCAAGAAGCAGAAGCTATTTTTGCTAGAGCATTAACCGGCAAGCTGAATCCAGGTGATGTCGAGAATTTTACTGGTCATATGTTCATGGAAATGGCTCGGATGAGTGTGGAAGATGGCTTAGTGATGCAAATGCATTGTGGTGTTATGCGTAACCATAATCCGGCTCTGTTCGAGACATTTGGATCTGATAAAGGTGCTGATATTCCGCTAAAAATAGAATGGACTCAAAATCTGCGTCCGTTGTTGTCAGCCTATGGAAATGATCGGCGCTTTAGCTTAATTCTTTTTGGCATGGATGAAAGTACTTACAGCCGAGAATTGGCTCCCCTAGCCGGTCATTATCCCACTATATTGCTTGGCCCGCCTTGGTGGTTTCACGACAGCGTAAATGGCATGGAACGCTACTTTAATCAGGTAATGGAAACTGCTGGACTTTATAATACTGCTGGGTTTAATGATGATACCCGTGCTTTCGTTTCTATTCCGGCTCGTCATAATGTCTGGCGACGGGTAGCTTGTAATTGGTTAGCTGGATTGGTAACACGGGGATTGGTTGAGGAAGAGGAAGGGTATGATATGGCCCGCGCTTTAGCTTACGACCTCGCTAAGGTTGCTTACAAATTGGACTAATACCAATACTTGTCGGTTAAGGGGGAAAGGGCAAGGGGAAAAGGGAAATAAAAACCCTTTCCCAAAACCAAACTTTGGGTTCAAAATGCAAAAACCGAGTAGTATTGGGACTAATACTAATTCTCCCAAATCAAGCTATTACAATTAGCTCTTTCAACGTGACTCATCAAATCTCTTGTTTTTTCTCAGCGCTCTCTGCGCCTCTGCGGTTTAAAAGTAATTTATTTAACCACAGAGGTGCAGAGGACACAGAGTAAATAGCTCAAACAGGAATTTATTAACCAAACTTTTTACCCACCTTGAAAGGGCTAGCCCTAATATTGATTTTTTTAATTACGAATTACGAATTACGAATTACGAATTGAAATAAGATGTCAGACTATATTTTAAATAAACTTTTTAGCCTAAAAGAGCAGGTAGCAGTCATCACAGGCGGTTCTGGTGTACTTGGTGGGGCTATGGCAAGGGGTTTGGCCCTTGCTGGAGCGCGAGTCGCGGTTTTGGGTCGCAATGAAGCACGAACGGGTACAGTAGTGGCTGAGATTACCGCTAACGGTGGAGAAAGTATGGCTGTGCTTGCAGATGTTAGCGATCGCTCCCAACTAGAAATTGCTAGGGAAGCCATTATACAGCGTTGGGATCAGATAGACATCTTGGTAAACATGGCCGGCGGTAATATTCCTGCTGCCACAATTACCCCTGATGCCACTATTTTTGATATGCCTCGCGTTGCTTTTGAGGAAGTAGTCAGCCTAAACTTACTCGGTACTCTACTACCCAGCCAAGTTTTTGGTCAAGCAATGGTCGAAAGAAATCAGCCCTATGGTTGTATTGTCAATATTTCTTCTATGTCTGCCATTCGAGCGATCAGCCGCGTGGTTGGCTACTCAGCCGCTAAAGCCGGGATAGATAACTTTACTCGTTGGTTAGCCGTCGAACTCGCCCAAAAGTATGGAGACGGGCTGCGAGTAAATGCGATCGCACCAGGTTTCTTTATTGGAGAACAAAATCGAGATTTACTCCTAAATGCAGATGGCAGTTTGACCATGCGCGGACAAAAAATTATCGACCATACCCCCGCCGGACGTTTTGGAAAACCAGATGAATTACTCAGCACCTTAATCTGGTTATGCAGTTCTGGTTCTAGTTTCGTCAACGGGGTAGTTGTGCCAGTAGATGGTGGATTTAGTATCTACAGTGGAGTTTAATTATGTATTCACTGGCTGTAACTAATGGGACACTTTCACACGAGCAAGTTTCCGGGCTAGTTCATCAAACTTTGGCAGACCCGAAGTTAGATGGACAGCGTATCCTAGTGTTAATTCCAGATGGTACCCGCACTGCTCCCATCCCCCAAATGTTTCGATTGCTTCATCAGGAGTTGAGTAAAAGGGTAGCGGCTCTGGATTTTTTGATCGCTCTGGGTACACATAATCCTATGAGCCAGGAACAAATTAATCACTTGGTAGGGGTGACACAGGAGGAGCGAGAGACAACCTTTAAAAAAGTTCGCATCTTTAACCACCTTTGGAATGAGCCAGATACTTTTATTTCTTGTGGAGTAATTTCAGCAAATGAAATAGCAGAGATTAGCGGTGGAATACTACATCAGGCAGTTGATGTGCGTGTTAACAAGCTTGTAACAGAGTACGATTTAATAATGATTTGCGGCCCGGTCTTTCCCCACGAAGTTGTCGGTTTCTCTGGCGGAAATAAATACTTTTTTCCTGGCATTGGTGGTCAGGAAGTAATTGATGTATCACACTGGTTAGGTGCTTTAATCACCTGTTACGAAATTATTGGTACACCGGGAATAACACCAGTTCGGCGCTTGATTAACCGAGCCGCTACCCTGATTTCTACCCCTAAGCTTTGTTTGGCGATGGTAGTCGCACCAAAAACGAATCAGCTAGCTGGACTTTATATAGATAAACCAGAGTCAGCCTGGGAAGCCGCTGCAAAATTATCGGCCAAACTGCATATTAAATATGTAGATCAGCCTTTTAAACAAGTGCTTTCAGTAATGCCCCAAATGTATGACGACATTTGGACAGCAGCGAAAGGAATGTACAAATTAGAACCAGTAGTGGCTGACGGAGGCGAAGTAATTATATATGCTCCTCACATTACCGAGTTTAGTTATACACACGGCGAAATCCTGTCGCAAATTGGCTATCATGTGCGGGATTATTTCCTTAAACAGTGGGATAAATTTCAAGCCTATCCCGGTGGAGTATTGGCCCATAGTACTCACTTAAAAGGTATGGGTACTTTTGATCCTATAGAAGGAGAACAAGCGCGGATTCGCGTCACTCTAGCTACTGGCATTTCTGCTGAACGCTGTGCTGCTCATAACTTGAACTATCGCAATCCGGCTACCATTCGACCCACTGAATGGTCTAACCGTGAGGATGAAGGTATCTTACTTGTGCCAAAGGCTGGCGAGATACTATACCGTCTTGCCAATGATAAGTAAGCCGTCGATTTAGAGATGGCACAGATTTTTGCTAGCTCTTCATAACCCAATCCCTAGCGATCGCTAAAATCTTGGGAGAATATGAACATTGTAGCGAGTGCTGATGTTGAGCTTGAGGCATGATTGTCTCTAAGAGGATGTTTAAAAAATCCTATTGTCGGTATCAAAAGTTTTAGATCCCCCTAAATCCCCCTTGAAAAGGGTAGAGCTGTTTCATTCCCTTAAAAGCTCAAAAAAGACTCATGTTCTGAACGAAAGCCCTTGTGTTCTGAACGAAAGCCCTTGTGTTCTGAACGAAAGCCCTCGTGTTCTGAACGAAAGCCCTCGTGTTCTGAACGAAAGCCCTCGTGTTCTGAACGAAAACCCTCGTGTTCTGAATGAAAGCACTTGTGTTCTGAACGAAAGCACTTGTGTTCTGAATGAAAGCACTTGTGTTCTGAATGAAAGCACTTGTGTTCTGAATGAAAGCACTTGTGTGTACACCGTAGCCTTTTTAAAGGGAGCCAGCGCAGTCTTCTCCCAAAAGGAGAGGCTAGCGCTTTCTCTACGAGAGGCTTTCGCCAACGCGGAGCGTCTCGCAGAAAAGCCCATTGCAAATTGCAAATTGGTATGAGCTATTCCAGGATGAATTATCCAGGGGTTCGATATTATCCTCGAAAGCGAAGTTGCAGGTGCAAATTTCACGATTAGGACTGCGCTTATCAAAAAGAAGCAATTATGTATTGTTAGAAGCTATTTTAACTACTACCAAAAGGTAGATAAATTCTACTTTATTAGACATAAATAATATTGATAGCAGTAGTTACGAATATGAGAACTATTTAATTGTTGTTTCTCATAAAATTTATTGCTAATTTTATACAATTCATACAACTTATACACTATTCAAACATTTATTCAAACATGAGTTATCACAATAGGATGTTAAAGTGAAAATTGTTAATAAAATTATGTTTGCCGAGTCAAATAAATAGTTAATTTTGGCAATGCTGCTGTAAAATATCGTGTATTTAATGGAGCTTAAAAAAATAAATTATCCAATTTCAATCCCCCTGCCTCTTGTACAAGAGTTTCTTCTTCAAGGTTAATAGCCAGTTCACTGTTTTTATGCATACTGATGAGACTTTTACTGAATTCCAAGCAAACACAATAAATGTACTGCTTAAGGATATTCCAAAGCTCAAGAAAACCTCAATTTTGAAACTTTGATGTATATAAATAATAAATTTCCTACTAATCCTTCATCTCTACAAGGGCTACGAGTGCTCCTTGTAGATGATGATGTCAATTTCTGTAATTCGTTCACGCCGATGTTGCAATCCTATGGTGTGAAAGTGCAAGCAGCATTTTTAGGAGAGCAAGCTCTGGAAATATTTATGCAATGGCAACCTGATGTCCTCTTGAGTGATATTTCCTCGCCAAATGAGGATGGCTATGCTCTGATTCACCAAGTGAGAACACTTACGGGAGAGCGAGGCAAAGTAGTACCAGCGATCGCTCTAACAGGCACTGTAACAGAAGATATGTATCAACATGCACTTTTAGCTGGGTTTAGTTTATGCTTTGCTAAACCCGTAGTTATTGATGATTTTGTTGCGGTGCTTGGCATTTTAGCAATTGCTAATAATCCAACTTCATCTTCATGCTAAGTAGCTCTAATTAATATTCTTAGATATATAGGACTCATATTTGATTGCGTGAAAAAATTCAGTATAACTTAAAAAAGTTTCTTAACTGTTGCCTATTGCTTATTACGTATTACCTGTTGCCTTCCTATCGCATTTCTCTGCAAGACGCTTTGCGAACGCACACCATGCAAATAATTTCAGAAATCAAATTTAATTGCTATATTAATTTAAGTTTGGACAAGCAAGTAATAATATGGTCATTTATTGGTGAAAATGATTATTTTTGAAATGACACTAATGAACTTGATAAACGACAGTATTAATTTTATGAGTTATAAAATGTGCATTTTAACTCAATTAGTTTTGCTTTTGAGTAGCGGAATTATTGGTATTGGATTTATTCTAGCTTCTTATTTCTTGGCACTGAATTGGATTTAGTAGCTTAAATTGTTTATAATTTATCTGTTGTGGATATTAAATAAAATATAAAATTGTCAAACTTCCAGATATTTGAGTTTGAAAGCAAGTTATGAGATGCTCACTTTGTGAGAAATAATACATCCAAGTTTTCAGCAAGCCTAAATTTATTTATGGGGTTCTTTTGCTTGCCCCCAGCAAGAACTGCCGCTTTTACTCTTTTCTTGACGCTAAGAGGTTGTTTGAAAAGTCTAAATTATTACTTGCCCTGGCAACTAGAAGTCGCGGCTACACAGACCAAACCCACCTACGTGGGTTAAGAAGCTTGATTTTGTGTTAGTCCGCGCAGGCGGACTTTGCTTGTATAGCCGCGATTTCCAATCGCCCAAAACTTTTCAAACATCCTCATAAGGCAAAATTGAAAAAATGAGAACTAGGGATGATTTGAGAGCTTAATTAATCAAATAGACCTTAACTTATTTAATTTGTACTCAAACTATTATTTATTAAATACAAGGCAAGTAAGTAAACTGACCTAAAATATCAACCTGATCTGCCAAACCATTGCGGTGCTAGACTTCATCCTATGACATCCGATCAACCCTCTGAACAACCTATATCTGAATCTACCGCTAATGAAGTGTTCGACGTAGAGCAACAAGACAATAAAGATGCTTTATTTCCCATCGTTGGCATTGCTGCTTCTGCGGGTGGATTAGAGGCATTTACGCAGGTACTCAAACATTTGCTTACCGATACAGGGATGGCATTTGTGCTGATTCAACACTTAGATCCTAATCACAAGAGTCTGTTGAGCGAGATTCTAGGAAGAACAACTAAAATGCCCGTCAATGAAGTGCGAGACGGCGTAACTGTGGAACCTAACAACGTCTACATTATTCCGCCTAACACTAAGATGATGTTGTGTAGTGGGGTGTTGCAACTCACGCCGCGAGAGAAAGTTCATGGTAAATATATGCCTGCTGATGCGTTCTTTACTTCATTAGCAGCAGATCGAGGGCACAAAGCGATCGCAGTAGTTTTATCTGGAGCAGATGGAGACGGTTCACTAGGGTTAAAGGCAATCAAGGCAGCTGGAGGCGTGACTTTTGCTCAGTGTGAAGACACGGCAAAATTCGATAGTATGCCCAATACTGCTGTTGCTACCGGGAATGTGGATTTTGTGCTACCGCCGCAAAAAATCGCCGAGGAACTGGTAAACCTCAGTCGCAATCCTTTTATTTCTAACTCTTTGCCACGGATGGCAGTTGAGAAGTTGCCCGAACAGGGAGATGCCCTGGCGGCTATATTTGTATTATTGCGATCGCAAACTGGCGTTGACTTCAGCCACTACAAGCCCAACACCCTCGATCGCCGAATCCAGAGGCGAATGCTGTTGTATAAACTACAACGCTTGGAGGATTATGCCGAGTATTTGCAAAAGAATCCGGGTGAAGTCAAGGCGCTGTATGAAGAAATTCTGATCCACGTCACCCATTTTTTCCGCGATCCCGAAGCATTTGAAGTGTTGAAAGAGCGAGTCTTTCCTACCATCATCCAAAACAAATCAGCAGAGTTGCCGATTCGGATTTGGGTAGCTGGGTGTTCGACAGGTGAAGAAGTGTATTCCATCGCTATCTCCTTGCTGGAGTTTTTGTCAAATAAAGTAACCTCGCCGCCGATCCAAATTTTTGCCACAGACATCAGCGAGATAGCGATTGACAAAGCGAGATCGGGTATTTATGCAGAGAATCAAATGGTGGAAGTCTCACCAGAGAGCCGCCGCAGATTTTTTAATGCCCTTGAGGGCGGTGGATATCAAATTAGCAAAGCTGTCCGCGAACTGTGTGTGTTTGCTAGGCAAGACTTGGGCAGTGATCCTCCTTTTTCTAACTTAGATTTAATTAGCTGCCGGAATGTACTGATTTACTTGGACGAAACGTTGCAAAAACGGATATTGCCCATCTTTCATTACAGTCTTAATCCGACTGGCTTCTTGCTGCTAGGGACTTCAGAAAGCACAGGTAAATATTCGGACTTGTTTATTCAGATTGACAAAAAGTATAAAATCTATACCAAAAAGCTAACTGCAATTCGTCCAACTTTTTCGTTCATTACCAGCAATTATCCGATAGTAAAAGTAGACGAATCAAAGCCGACCGATGAGAATCCATCGGATGAGTTTGATTTAGAGAAAAAAACTGACCAACTAATCTTGAATCGCTATGCGCCAGTGGGTGTGGTGATCAACGACAAGATGGACGTGCTGCAATTTCGGGGAGAAATCGATCTCTACCTCAAACTTGTACCGGGGAAACCGAGTCTTAACTTATTCAAAATGGTGCGCGAGGGTTTGCTCATCGAGCTACGCGCCACAATTTATCAGGCACAACGGCAAAAAATTCTAGTTAGAAGAGAAGGGTTACGAATTGAAGAGGGCGATCTTGCAAAAATCATCAATCTTGAGGTGATTCCATTCAACCCTGGGACTGGCGAAGAACTCTACTTTCTGGTTTTATTTGAATCAGTCCCACCCACAATTAACAACCCCAGCACAGTAAATCCTGAGAGCGAAGAGCAGTCAGACTTAGCGCAGGAGATTGTTCGGCTCAGGCTTGAACTTGCAACCGCCATCAAAGAGCGGGCTGCAACTCAAGAATATCTACAAGCGGTGATCCAAGAGCAGGAGCATATCAATCAAGACCTGAAAGTTGCCAATGAAGAAATCCTCTCTAGTAATGAAGAGTTGCAAAGCACCAATGAGGAGCTAGAAACAGCCAAAGAAGAGATTCAGGCAACCAACGAAGAACTCAACACCACTAATGAAGAACTTCGTAGTCGAAATCTGGAATTACACCAAGTCAACAACGATCTCACGAATTTACTTGCCAGTATTAATATTCCCATTTTGATATTGACTTTGGACTTACGCATTCGACGTTTTACGCCAATGGCGCAGCGACTTTTCAATTTGATTCCCACCGATGCTGGACGACCTTTGAGCGACATCAGAGCAAATCTCGATGTTCCTGAGTTAGAAACTCTAATTTTGGAGGTTCTTGACACACTCAGCATCAAAGAATTAGAAGTCCAAACTCTAGGGGGACATTGGTACAACCTCCGCATCCGTCCTTATCGCACTACAGAAAACAAGATTGACGGTGTAGTGTTGGTGTTAATAGATATTGATGTTCTTAAACGCAGTGCCGCAACCTTAGAACAAGCCCGGAATTACGCTGAAGCAATTGTGGAGACGGTACAAGTGCCGTTAATCGTCCTTGATTCTGATTTCCGGGTGAACAAAGCCAATCGCTCGTTTTATGAAACATTTCAGGTTTCACCATCAGAGACAGCGCAATCTCTGATTTTTGAACTAGGGAACGGTCAATGGAACCTGCCCGGACTGCGATCGCTCTTAGAAGACATTCTTGCCAACGATACCAGTATTAACAACTGGGAAGTAGAGCATAGTTTTGAGCGGATTGGGGAGAAAACCATGCTGCTCAATGGTTGGAAAATTATTGAACAGGGAGAGGCTCAAATGATTTTGCTGGCGATTGAAGATATTAGCGATCGCAAACAGTTAGAGTTAGAGCGATCTAAGCTACTAGAACAAGAGCAGTCAGCCCGTCAACAGGCGGAAATTGCCAACCGAGCCAAAGATGAATTCCTGTCGAACCTCTCCCATGAACTTCGTAACCCGCTCAATACTATACTGGGCTGGGCGCAACTTTTCCGCACCCGCAATTTAGATTCAGAAGCAGTCATTCGTGCCTGGGAAGTGGTGGAGCGGAGTGCTAAGGTGCAAGGTCAGTTAATCGATGATATGCTGGATGTCTCACGAATTACGAGTGGCAAGCTTCATTTAAATACTCGTCTAATCGATCTAGCTTCAGTAGTGGATGCCGCCATTGAGTCTATCCAATTTTCCGCAGAGGCGAAAAGCATTGAAATTGTTTCACAGTTGAATTCGGCGACGATTGTCGGAGATTTTGACCGTTTACAGCAAGTTCTGTGGAATTTACTTTCTAACGCCATTAAGTTCACTCCAGCCGGTGGGCGAGTGGGAATTATGCTCGAAGCTGGATCTACTCACGCTGAACTTCGAGTCAGCGACACAGGAATTGGCATCCGAGAAGACTTGCTGCCTTATGTTTTCGATCGCTTCCGCCAAGGAGATTCCAGCAGCAGTAAAACAAGTCAGGGACTTGGATTAGGCTTGTCAATCGTCCGTCATCTGATAGAACTTCATGGTGGAACAGTTCAAGCGCAAAGTCCAGGCGAGGGACTAGGAAGCACGATCATTGTCAGGCTACCTCTGCGCTTAATGCCACCGGAGATTACACCGCCAACTTATTTAGAGCCGAGCATTTTGTCAGAGACTCAGCACACATTAGATGGTAAAAATCCACCCCTTACCCTTGAAGGGTTATGCATCTTGGCTGTAGACGATCAAGCGGATAGCCGCGATCTGATGAAGTGGATGTTAGAAGAGTTTGGGGCTGAAGTAGTAATTGTGACATCGACAAGGGAAGCGATCGCTGCTTTAACTGAATCTCCTGGCAAATATGATGTGCTTTTAGCAGATATTGGGATGCCAGAGGAGGATGGTTTTTCCCTGATTCGTCAGGTGAGAGCGCTTGAAGCTGAAGCTGGGGGACAAATTCCAGCAGCAGCAATCACTGCCTATGCCACCGAACAAGAGCGGCAAAGGGCAATTGATGCTGGTTTCCAAATGCATCTAGCTAAACCGATTGAGCTTACTAAATTGGTATTGATGATTGCAAATTTGAGTGGACGAGGCACAGATAATTCGTAATTCGTAATTCGTAATTCGTAATTGAGGTACAGAGCAACTAATTTTAACGTGAGTTCAACGAACCTCTCCCTCCCAGCCTCCCTCTCCGAAACGGAAAGGGAGGAGTAGCGAAAAATTCAGCTTTTGCTCCCCTCTCCGTGTCGGAGAGGGGTTGGGGGAGAGGTCAAATAATACTTGTCGAACTCACGTTAATTTTAATTATGAAAAAGTAAAAAATGTCCGGTGTCCAGATCCTCGACTTCTTTGAGAAGTCGGGGATCTAATTTTTCTTTAATTTTTAACGGATGATTTAGAATTGCCATATCAAATGTTTGAATAAACGTTTTAATTACGTATAAATTGTATATTCTCCACCTAAAACATTCCAAAGGTACAGGTTATATCTTAACATTTTTACTTAAAAAGATACAGAGTATATTTGATTTTTTTTAATAAAACAGAAGGTATCAACTATTAATTAGAGGAATCTTACGCATGACTGCAACCTTCATGAGGAGGCCTAAGTTTCGCAATACCCAATGGGTGAGCTTTGTTGGTGGAGAAGGGATTGTACGCAGCTACACACCTGAATATGGCAGATGGATGTATCTCATTGAGATGGCATTAGGGCTAGAGCCTGACTTTGGCAGAGTTGGTGCAGAAACGATGATACTCCTTACCGAGGCAGATTTACTTACGACATACAGCGAATTTCAAGCTGGTGAAGTAAACAATCTAAGTCTCAAACCCCAGCATGAAGGCTGTTTTACTTCTGTTAGCGCAGTGGGGCGTAGCCAATTCTGATACCAATTCGTAATTCGTAATTCGTAATTCGTAATCAAGGAAATATTACGTAGTCTGAGTTTCAGGGTTTGTATCTGTTTCATTATTTTTTTGAAATGGTATGACTTCTGAATTCTGCTGTAAGTATGTTTTTGATAAGGAGGATGAGGAGGTGGAAAATGTTTAAATCTACCGATTTAATTCGGGGTAAAATCTACTCTTGCCGAGGGGAACAAATCAAATTTAGCCATCAATCTCGTAATCAGAGATTCTTCTTTGTAAACAGTAGTGGTAAGCACTTGATGTTTACATCCAATTTTATTCAGCGAGAACTTTATGAAATCAGAGTACTAGCAGAACAGTAGGGGAAGCTTCATGCAGCAAGACAACTCTGATTTAGTCAAACAAATCAAAGACTTCAAAACTTATAGTTACTCCTAAGATTAAGTTATCCCAAAATCCAATTTTGACAAACAATTATAGCAAGACTTCAAGATCATTAATGCTCATTTTAGCTGAGTATAAATCAAGTACCAGTTCCTAATAAATGCTAGGAGATTTTTAACCAATGGCTAGGATGCATAGCGCTTCATTAGCAGCGAGTAAAAAGGAATTACCATGAGACAACTTATTATTGCTGAACGCGTAAGCCTCATTGGTCATATCGTGTCAACAGTATTTGGATTGGTAGGAATACTACTGGTTATACCTAATTCCCAAGTAATTTTTAACTTATCCGAGGTTGCACAAACTGCCATCCAATGGAGTATGGCAGGAGGCGGTGTAGTTTATATGATTTTAGGCGCGGCAGGTGTTTTCTTGTATGCCACGAGGATTTTGGGTTTAGGTCGTGCCTTAGCATTTCTGTTGCCATCAGTATTTATTTCTCTAGGAAGTGAATTACTAGGAACCAGTACTGGTTTTCCATTTGGTCATTATAGTTACTTAAGCGGTTTAGGTTATAAGATTGCGGGTTTAGTCCCATTTACAATTCCCTTGTCGTGGTTTTATTTGGGATTTGTTTCTTACCTGCTGGCACGTGCAGGTTTAGAAGTGGACAAAAAACCCAACTTGTGGCGGCATATAAGTGCGATAAGCCTACGGCATGGCTTCGCTTACCGCTTTGGGTGCTTTATTACTAACTTCCTGGGATTTTGTTCTCGATCCTGCAATGAGTCAAACTTCTCTACCCTTTTGGTATTGGCAACAACCAGGCCCCTTCTTTGGAATGCCTTACCAAAATTTTGCGGGGTGGCTGGGTACTAGCTCAGTATTTATGACTGTGACTGCACTGTTGTGGAGAAATAATCCAATTAACTGGGAGCGATACCTGCGGTGGGCTTTGCCAACGCAACTTAATATACCTTTTGCAGTTTATTTAAGTAATTTTGGTTTCGCTACAGTCATGAGCTTAACAGCTGGATTCTTTGTACCCGTGTTGCTAGGCTTGTTGCTGGGTGTCACACCCGCAGTGCTGCTGTGGTTGAAAGGCTCACCTACACCTGTCTAAGTTCCCATTGAACCACCAGAAATCTCTGTAGCTAGGGTCAAAGTTACAGCGAAATGAAAGGGCATTGGGCATTAGGAGTGCTGAGTTAGGAGTTAAGAGTTAGGAGTTTTGTTTGTCCCCTTGTCTCCCTTGTCCCCTCATCTCCCTCACTCCCTCACTCCCCCATGCCCCCTGCCATTCCTGCTTGGAGAGTTCTTTTCTCGGCAACAACAAACTAGCTTCAATCTCCTGGCGCACAACGCCTGTTACCTCACAGTTGCTATTGAGGCAATCGAGAAGCAACTGATTGGCATCGTAATATTGTTGCAATACTTGCTGTTGCTGTGGGCTGAAGTGCCAGTGATGCTCAATGTTTCGATGCTTGGCGATCGCAGTTTTTAACTGTTCCATCCAAGCAGGATAACTTGTTTGCCACCATGTCTGAAACCTTTCTCTACTTTGTTCTTGATCGGGCAGTAGGTCTTTAAGTTGTTGTAAAGCTTGATGTAAGCCAGCATCTTGAGTGATCGCTAAAGCATAACTCAAAGCATCGTCGCAGGCATAGGCATCGGCAAAATTAGATTTGCATTCCATTACTAGGTTATCTAATGCCGCATCCAAAAAAATATCCTGATCAAGGATGCAGACAAGAGCAAAGTGCGAGATCAGGTGAGGAGTTCTAGCCAGGGCAAAATAAAACGCCCGAATTACAGCAGGCTGAGGAGCGGCAAGAGACTTTTGACTTTTGACTTTTGACTTTTGACTTCCCCGTTCGCGCAGCGTCCCGTAGAGAAGGGGCTGACTTGCCCAAGTTAAAAATTTTTGTAAATATGTATCTTCAGCCACTAGCGCATCAACTTCTTGCTTCATCAACAGTACTAAGAAATCTGCACTCCGCAGCATGGCAACCGTTAACAAAAAGATTTCGCGCCACCTGGGTTCAGTAATATGACTCACCAGACGTTCTAACGGTCGTTCTAATGCTTGTAAATTATAACTGGCAACGATTTTTCGAGCAGTCAGGTATTCTTGAAACGTCAAATAAGAGAAAGAGAAAATCCCCCGCACTCGTTCTGCTAGTAATCCATGTTGTAACTCTATTGCCTGAAGTACCCCTTCACTATCTAATTGCAATTCCTCTGGTTCCGTCGAAGCATTCGGTAAATCACAGATATAATCGCTAATGTATTGTTCAACAATGCGTTGTTCAAAAAAGTAATTACCCTGGTCAAATGTCGCGCTAGCAACCTGACTCAGCAACTTCAGATTTTGTGATAATAAGAAACCTTCGTACACTTCATCCCGTTCAATTGCTTTGGTTTCATCCCATTTGCCCAGGAGGAGGTCTAAACATTGCTTATAAAACGCAATTTTTTGGTTTGGGAATTTGTTCTGGTGATGAAAAACCCAGCAGGCGAGATGTAAAAACAAGGGGGAGACGGCAAGTCTACGAAATTGTAAGTTTTCCGGTAAATCTAGTTTCTTAATAAACTCAATTGCCTGTTCTTGTTTATTCTGGATGTTCGTTTTTGTAAGTGCTGTAAACCACTTCTGAGCAAAAGCAACAATTTGGTCTTGACTAAATGGGGCAATTTCAACATCTGTAAAGCGTCTAAGGATGAAAGCTTTAGCCGCCGTGCGGCAGGTGACGACAAACATATTCTTTTGATACTTTTCAGAGAATCTGCGAATCTCATTGGCGACACCCTTTTTTTCTTGATGGAGTACTTCATCTAATCCATCCAGCAACAGCAACACTCTGCCCTCTAACAACAAAGTTTCCAGCACAGATGGATCTGCAATTCCACAGGTAAGGAATTCCTTGCAAATATAGTTGATTAAATTGAACTCTCTTGCAACTCTCGTTTCGTCAGCAAAATCTCTTAAGGTGACAAAAATAGGAACCCGATTTGCTGCAAATTTCCCTCGGTTGCATTGAATCGCCAGATGTTGTAAAAAAGTGGTTTTACCTGCTCCTGGTTTACCCAACACCCGCAGCTTTGAGTAAGTTTGAACTGCCGTGATCCCCGCCATTTGTGTCTGGGATACTTCACCTAAACCAAAGCGATCGAATTCTTTTGATGTAAACTTTTGCAAGTCAGCAAACTCTAACCACTGAAGGCTTGCAATCTCCTCCAAAATGTTGACATCTATGTAAATGTCATCGATTCTAACAGGGCGACTAACATCTAATAACTGCAAAGTGCTGCACTGGTCTTGAATTTTGTCAAAGCGTTGCGATCGCACAAATTGTACTAAAGCATCAATATCCAAAAATTCAGCAGCAGCAAGTTCTTTTGATTCAGGGAATTCTTCTGGAGGATTAGCCGCAATCTCCCGCCAATTCAACGACAACACAGAACAAATTTCTATAAAGATATGACGGTCAACCGAACGCCCAGTAAAAAACCGCCAAATTGGTTGGCGAGTCTTTAAGTTAACTTCAAAAGCCAAATTGTCTTGTGTCCACCCCTTATGAGCGAACGCTTTTTTAGCTTGTTGAATCCCGGCGAGGGATGCTTCGAGCGATCGCTTTACCATAGAAGCTTACACATATCAAATAAGAATTCTTCAAGTTGACATTATTGCAACATACAGTTTCGGAAATACTTAGAAACCTAATTAGTTATTTTTAAATGCTAATGATTTATTTAAAGCATCTTCAGCCAATATCCTGTCATTGCATTAATGCCAGTATAATTTGGTTGATCACAGTATATTTTGTAACTTTGTGTTTGGGGCTATGGAAAGTTTTTGTATATCTACTAGCTCTAGTGCTGCGGCAAGTCTAAAGTTTATGTACGATTGAGTGCTCACAATTATTATATCACTTCTGTAAGCTTGTGTATAAAGTTAGCTTGTTAGCATTAATGTTTAAATAACTTAGCATCAATCTGATGATTTAGAGAGTTTACCTAGCGACAGAGGACTTAAGAATCTAGTACGCCACGGCGTAAATAGAGTAACCATTTAAAATCCCTAAAAAGTTTATACTATAATACTTTTGATTTTTTATTTTTGACTTTTACCTTGCGGTACTAGTCTTTTTCTGGTGTTTATAACTGCCTTTTTAAACATAATTAGCTCAAAGATGTCTTATTAAGGAAAACGCATCTAAGCATAAGATTTTTTTTCTTGATTTCAATAGTTACAGCGTTTTCTTATCAAGCCTACTTATTAAGCAAAATTCTTATTAACAAGAAAGAATACATGCGCGACTTCGCCAGAATAAGAAATTGAATTCCATGCGAATGGTGGACTTCGGCGTGAGCGCTCGTCGAATGCTGAATAAATGGTGAAACACCACACCAAATTGAAAATTTGGTGCAAAACCATCAGTGCCGGGTCAGAATCAATCAGGGATTCTGACGAATGTATACTCACTTAAGAACTTTATTATTTGCATACACACCTACAGCTGATAAGAAGCCGTCAAAGCCACCGCTAAAGCATCCGCAGCATCATCCGGCCTAGGAATTTCATCTAAATCCAACTCCCGCGCCACCGCCTCTTGCACTTCCGACTTATCAGCATTGCCATACCCCGTTAAAGCTTGCTTAATTTGAGCAGGAGTAAACTCTACATAGGGAAGACGACGCTGGCCCAATACCAAAATGAGTACACCCCGCGCCTGTGCAACCAGGATTGTACTTGACATACGATAGAAGAATAGTTTCTCGATCGCCACTAAATCTGGTTTAAATTCCTCCATTACGGTGTGTAAATCATCGAATAAGGTACATAGGCGCTGTCCCATTTCTACATCTGCTGACGTTTTTATTACCCCAAAATCCAGCATATTTACTGTAGTTTCTTGTACCTTGTTGGGAACTTGTGTACAGGTAATTACTCCAAATCCTAAAGTTGCCAGTCCTGGATCTAATCCTAAAATTCGTTTTTCCATTAAATTCACTTTTACCAAGCCAGGGTATTGTTTAACTAGGAATACTGGCAATCTTGACCACTTGCTCTTAGTCTAATGGGATTGACAAATATAATAGTTTCACGCCTAGTGTTTTAAACCAAGTGGTGTACATTTTCTGTTAATTATTGTTTGTAGCACTGCTCCAAATTAGGTATGTCAATTGGTTTTCTTAGACAAGCCCTCAACGCCCTGCAAAAGCAGTCGCGTTCTCGTACTTCCTATCGGGTTAACCAGTGGTTCAAATGGTTATCCCCTGGACTATCGGTAAAACGTTGGTTATTGATCAGTATTGGGGGTGTACTGCTGGCGAGTTTGGGGTTAGCTATCTGGATTAAGCTGACCCCAATTTTTTGGATGTTCGAGTTGGTTAGAGGTTTCCTGGGAGTAATCACCAACATCTTACCCAACTATATCAGTGGCCCTTTGGTGCTACTTGGCGGCTTGCTGTTAGTGCTTTGGGGGCAAACTCGCACCGTAGGCTCAATTACTAAGGTACTAAGAGCAGAAGGCGGAGAAGAACTCATCGATGTCTTACTGGCCCATCATCGATTGTACCGAGGCCCGAAAATAGTGGTCATTGGTGGTGGTACGGGGCTTTCGACGTTGTTGAGGGGACTGAAAACCTACAGCGCTAATATTACTGCTATTGTCACCGTAGCCGATGACGGTGGATCTTCTGGACGGTTGCGTCAAGAATTTGGAGTGTTACCACCAGGGGATATTCGCAATTGTTTGGCTGCACTAGCAGATGAAGAAAAGTTGTTAACAGAATTGTTTCAATACCGTTTTCGGGCTGGAGATGGGTTAACTGGGCACAGTTTTGGCAATTTGTTTTTAACGGCAATGAGTGATATTACTGGAGATTTAGAACAAGCAGTTGCAGCCAGTTCTAAAGTGCTAGCGGTACGGGGACAAGTACTACCAGCAACTCTCAGTGATGTCCGCCTCTGGGCAGAATTAGCCGATGGTCGCCGCATTGATGGGGAGTCTAGCATTCCCAAAGCTGGCGGTAAAATTGTCAAAATTGGCTGCATTCCAAATAATCCTCCAGCAGTACCAGCAGCTATTAAGGCACTTAAAGAAGCTGATTACATTATTATTGGGCCAGGTAGCCTTTATACAAGCCTAATTCCTAATTTATTAGTACCAGAAATTGCCGATGCGATCGCTCAAACAGATGCCCCCCGTATTTATATCTGCAATATAATGACTCAACCAGGAGAAACTGAAGGCTACACTGTTGCAGATCATATCAGAGCAATTGATGCTGCTTGTGGGCAAAGACGGCTATTCGATGCTGTACTAATACACAAAAAATCCCCCTCGGAACAATCACTTATCCGCTACGCCCAACAAAACTCTCATCCTGTTTTCTTGGATAGAGAAGCCGTAACTCAGCTAGGGCGAAGGATTGTTCCAGCGAATGTTTTGTATGAAGATGAAACTGGTTGTGTCCGTCACAATCCGCAGAAACTAGCACGAGTGTTGTTGCGGTGGTACGGTAGAGGTCATCACTTAAGATGAAAATTAGTCATTTGTCCTTTGTCCTTTGTTTAGACTAATGACTAATTAAGCTGATGCGCATTTAAAGTATATAAACACTCTTGATGGTCGTTAACTGTTGACGGTTAACAGTCATCAGTCATCAGTCATCAGTCATCAGTCATCAGTCATAAGTCATTAGGTAAATGTACAAATTAAATGCGTAACAGCTTATGAAAACGTTTCTTTCAGATACAGAGGCGACGCTACGCTTAGGTATTGCTCTCGGTGAATCCCTGACTCCTGGAAGTGTAATTTTACTAGAAGGTGATTTAGGATCTGGTAAAACTACCCTAGTTCAAGGTATTGGCAAGGGTTTGGGAATCACTGAACCTATTGTCAGTCCGACTTTCACGCTGATTAATGAGTACACGGAAGGACGTCTTCCCCTTTACCACCTAGATTTATATCGCTTAGAACCACAAGAAGTTGCAGCCCTAAATTTAGAAAGTTACTGGGAAGGTTTTGAGGTGATACCAGGAATTGTGGCAATTGAATGGGCGGAACGATTGCCATACAAGCCAAATAGTTATCTAAGCGTGAGTTTGACTTATGGGCATGGGGGCGCTCGTCAAGTCGAACTCTTACCATTCAATTGTGTCATTAACGAAGCCAAAATAATTCGTAATAATTAATCAAGTTCCTCTGTATCCTTCAATTAAATTACGAATTACGAATTACGAATTACGAATTAGTAATTATTTGGTCATTGCCGCGATTTAAGCTCATCTCCCGACTGAAGTCCGAGAAATGTCACTTTATTGAGCACAACACGAGAAAATGTCTGCAAACAGTCGAGGGAGAACTCCACACTCGTTCTATCTGCCACTACCACGCTCACCACTGTAAATCACTAACATTGTTATCTCAACCCAAAATAAATGAAAAATTTTGTAACAGCAGCTTTATTGCTGCAATAATCAGTTATAAAAACTGATTTAGATGGTGTATGAATTAAGAAAATGTCAACTGTTGTTGGGTTAAATGAGAGTTTTCACAAAACTTAGTCAGCTTAATTTTGCCCGATTTGTTCTCTACTGTCATTAAGAGAACAAATCTGGATTACTTAGCAGCCAAAGCTATTACAAGAAAGTTAAACAACATCAAATTCCGTAGAAGTTGTCTAACTTTTCCTTACATTTAATATACCCAATACAAAGTCACAATATATACACAAAAATACTGATTTATCAAATGTTTGAAAATTAATTTAAATAATTTTAATTAGCAATAAGTTTTTCTATTCACATCTGTAATTAATACTGAAATTAATAAATTTAAATAAAACATCTCGTATTTCTACAGAATTATCGTAGAAATACGAGATGTTTTATCCTATATTAGTTGATATTAATATGTCTACGTGGATGCACTAGTTATCTTTAATAAAAGAGGCGATCGCCTTTTTTATCGGAGAACCAGAGTCGTCTCTGGTATAGTACGTAAGACCTTGATCAATGAATGCAGAGGTAGTATCGATTAACTGTTGAAGAATCTCGGAATTAGTGTTATCTATTTCTTCACTAACCTTTTCTCCTGTAAATCGGTTTTTTCGATCTTCTGGAGGTAATACAATGCGAGGATCTTTATAAGTCTCTTTTGGCTTGGGTTTAAATGTCTCATTTAAGTCAAACTGAAGACGCAAGTAACGCTTAGAATCATATCCACCCATGATTTGTCGGCAAATTGTACTATCAATCTCAGATGTAGGTTCCATAAAGATATTAGTAAGATTTTGTACCCAATCTAAGCCTCTCCATTTGCTTATTTGCTTATATTGAAATGGTTCACCAGTTTGACCTGTGCCAATAGAAAGAATAGAAATATCTTCCAATCGCAGATTATCCAGTTTATATTTTTGCTTGATTGTTGGAGAGACTGAAGACTGACTGATCCTCATCACTAGACTCAAAGCTGCCAGAGCAGGGTTGTTAGCAGAAATTCCTCCATCAATATGTGGAAATTCCCAATATCCAAATTTTTCTTTATCTACAGGTTCTAATTTATATGGTGGAAAAAAAGTAGGAGCTGAGGCGGAAGCGGTACATATCTCCCATAAATAACAGTCATCGTACCATCTGTCTCCTAAATCGGGATGACAATTTGTAAAAAAGGTTGTATTTCGATATAACGTATCGTAAGCAAGAATCAAGAGAATAGGTTTTTCAATATCCTTTATTCTTGTGGATTTATATGCATCTTTGAGGACGCTAATAATTCCATCATGAGAATATTTAGATACTGAAAATACATCAATAATTGATTTGATGAGGGATGGCAAGTTTTTATAGCGCTCTTTTCTATCCAGCGGGAATATATCTTTACCTCTATCTTTATACAGTTTAATGAGTTCATCACTCTCCTTCCCTACAGCAATCCCTCCTGCTAATATTGAACCAGTAGAAGTCCCTGCAACCAAGTCAAAGTACTCGTGTAAAAAGTTTCCTTTCCCGTGATTTCTAATTTCTTGTTCTACTTGTTGAAGTATTCGTGCTGCGACTATTCCACGAATACCGCCACCGTCTAAAGCTAAAATTTTGAAGGTCATAGCAATTCTCCTTGATAATTTCTATGGTTATATTTCCAGGCATAGTTTCTGGGAAATACATGACTTGGATGAAGGTCAAGCATCATGAGATTTGTTCCAATACCTACCTTATCCGCCTGGAAGATTTAACGAACCGCCAAGGACGAGGCAGTGCGTTACAGAAGTTGCCAACACTCGATTACTCGCTAACTCTGCCGCTATCCGTTATAGCAACTGCCGTGCCAAGGACAGGTCATCTTATAGCGCGAAGGCAGTAGTTATTGAAGATTTGACTTGAAACACTTATAAATAAATTCAGGCTTTCAAGTTGCAATTTTTGATACAGCGACAAGTCAATACCCTTTGGTTCAAAGGGTAAAGGAGGAAAAACAAGGATTTTCGTCTTTTAGCTTTAACCAAACCGCATTGGTCTAGTCTTGACTCTAGATAGATGAAAATCTTGCCAGTTCAAGTATGGCTTTGATGTATAATTCTTTGTCTACTACGTAAGGTTAAATAAATATTTGCTACAAGAAAGTTAAAGCTTGACCCCGCACTTGCGTATTTACCTGGCCTTTGTCAAAAACTATTTCACCACCAACAATAGTGGTTGTAGCCCAGCCGGTAAGGTTCCAGCCTTCAAAGGGACTCCAACGGCATTTGGTTAAGAGTTCTTCGCGCCGAACTGGACGGTATGTATTTAAATCTACAAGCACTAAATCGGCATCATAACCAGGTGCGATCGCTCCTTTATTGGGAATACCATAAGCCACAGCTACATTTTTTGACATCCAGTTCACAACTTGGGCAATAGTACACTTTCCTTCCATCGCCGCAGTTAACATCAAAGCTAGGGAAGTTTCTACCCCAGGCATTCCCGAAGGACTATTAGGGTATTCTTGAGCTTTTTCTTCTAAGGTGTGCGGTGCGTGATCTGTAGCGATGAAATCAATCACGCCATCGCGCAAAGCTTGCCAGAGAACTTCGTTATCGTGGGGCGATCGCAAAGGTGGATTCATCTGTGCCAAAGTACCAATCTGCTCATAAGCACTGGTATTCAACAACAAATGCTGTGGCGTTACCTCTGCTGTTACCCAGCTAGGTTTCTCCTGACGCAGCAAATCTGCTTCTTCGGCAGTTGACATGTGCAAAATATGCAGACGACGGTGATATTTTTGAGAAAGTTTTAATGCCAGTTGGGTTGCCAGCAATGCCGCTTGATTATCTTGAATTTGCGAGTGAACAGCTGGATCGTGAATATTGGCAAATTCTTGGCGGCGTTGGTTGATTCTACCTTGGTCTTCGGCATGAACGGCAATCAAGCGATCACCTTTGGCAAATATTGCAGAGAGGGCTGTTTCGCCATCAACTAGCAACTGACCATGCATCGACCCCATGAAAATCTTAATTCCTGGTGTTGGCTTTGCTAAAAGCAAATCTGGTAGATTCTCTGCTGTTGCCCCAATAAAAAACCCATAATTAACCAAGGACTTTTGTGAGGCCCGTTGTAGCTTGTCGTCTAAAGCCTGCTGTGTCGTTGTTAGGGGGCGCGTATTGGGCATTTCTAAAAAGGAAGTGACTCCGCCTTTAGCACAGGCACAGCTAGCGGTAAATAAATCTTCCTTGTGTTCTAGTCCAGGTTCCCGGAAATGTACCTGCGGATCGATAACTCCTGGCAACAAAGTTAACCCTTCTGCGTCAATTTCAGTGGCTAGTGCTGTTTCGGAGATTTCTGGGGCAACTTCGACTATTTGGCGATCGCGCGTCAACACATCCCCAATCATCAGTTCACCATTGGGTAGGATTATGCGAGCACGTCGAATCAGTAAAATTTGTGGAGATGACATAGGGTTAACTTTGTTTAGACAGGGAGCTATGTATTACAGAGAACTATGCTTTTAGGTTAAACTTATTCGCGCTCAGAGTAACCAATTTTTGCCGCGCGTTAAAAAAAAGTTTATTTTTAATTTATGAAGAACTCTGTCAAATCCACAATCTAAAATTAGTAGTCAAGATGGGAACATGACTAGGAAATTAAAATTTTCCCGTTAAGATTAACAGATAAAGTCTCACTAGGCGAGTTAATTACCTACATCTTTCCTTCCGTTAAGTAATTTCATGCAAAATCAAGTGTCTGATAACAACTCTAGTCAACAACCCGATAATTCTTGGATCGCAGAGCTAGGTAGAACAATTGTATTGAGCATTGTTCTAGCTCTGGGAATCCGTACCTTTGTTGCTGAAGCACGCTGGATTCCTTCTGGATCGATGGAACCGACTCTGCATGGTACGCCAAACCAGTGGGAGGCAGACAAAATCATTGTCGATAAGTTGAAGTATAAATTTGCTGACCCGCAGCGGGGTGATATTGTAGTATTTTCGCCAACAAAAGAACTACAGAAAGAACAATATCATGATGCTTTTATTAAAAGGGTAATTGGCTTACCTGGAGAAAAAATACAACTTAGGGATGGCAAAGTATATATCAACAACAAACCCCTCCCAGAAGCTAATTACCTTAGTTCTGGGCAGAGTACAGTAATTGATGTTTGCCAATCAGGGCCACAGCCACCTTTTTTGGCAAAACCCCAGACTATACCAGCCGATGCATACTTAGTATTAGGTGATAATCGTAACAGTAGTTACGATAGCCGCTGCTGGGGTGTTGTTCCCCGCCAGAATATTATTGGACGTGCTGTAGTTCGTTTCTGGCCTCTAAATCATGTTGGAGGAATAGATAAATCGCCAGTATATCCATAATTAAAAAACAATATTGATCAAATGGATAAGTAACAAAAAAAAATTAGATTTTAGATTGGAGACTGCTAAATTGCCAATCTTTAATCCAAAATCTGTCTTAAAAAGTTCAGTTAGCTTTTGGCGGAGCCAGACGTTCGCGGACTCGCTCTAAGCATACTCCTACGGGGATCTTGCTACGCGATGGTGCAAAGCACCCGCCAGAGGCGATGGTCTCCGACCGACCGGAGGTCATCGCAAAATCTAAAATTCAAAATTGCTATGATGCCTTACCTAGCTAAGATTTTACTGTATCCAGTTAAGTCACTGGATGGTGTTGAAGTTGAGAATGCTAGAGTTCTTGCTAGTGGAGCACTACATCATGACCGCGAGTTTGCCATTTTTGACGAACAGGGTAGATTTGTCAATGGCAAGCGTCATGCTAAAATCCATTTACTAAGGGCGCAATTTGCGCTCTTAAATAGAACGATCTCGTTGCAAATACCCGATAGCGACTTACAACGAATTTTTCATCTGGATGAAGAACGGCAAGCTTTAGAAGCAACTTTGAGTGATTTTTTGGGGTTTGGTGTCACATTAAGGCAAAACTCTCTGATGGGCTTTCCTGACGATACGTCTTCACCTGGCCCAACGGTAATTAGTACAGCAACTTTGGCAGAAGTAACTTCTTGGTTTCCCGGTTTAAATATAGATGAAATACGCCGTCGAATGCGTGCCAACATTGAGATTGATGGTGTACCAGCATTTTGGGAAGATCAGCTATTTAGTGAACAAGGTGATTTAGTTTCCTTTCGAGTAGGAGATGTGGACTTTTTTGGGGTTAAACCATGTCAGCGTTGTATAGTCCCAACACGCGATTCTTACTTAGGGGAAGCTTACCCAAACTTTCAAAAAATTTTTGTAACCCAGCGACAAGCAACTTTACCAAATTGGGTTGCTTCATCGCCTTTTAATCACTTTTATAGATTGAGTGTTAATACTGAATTATCCCCATCGTCAGCCGGAAAAATTTTACAAATTGGCGATGAAATTGACATACTTTCATAATAAAATTAACATTTCTTTAGAATAAAAAATCCTAAGTAAATTTTCTTGGATTTTTTTTGTTTTTACTATGTATTTGTATGAAAATTTTAAAATTGTTGTACCTAAATATAAGTTTTTGTACAAGTCCAGAGGTTTTGAGACCGGAAAATCAAGACATCAGTAATTAAAAATTAAGTTTAGGATTGGGTGCTAATGGCGACCTGAATTTTAGAATGGCATACTGTAGCTTATCAGTGAAATTTCTGTTTATCCGAGGAAATGTGTTGATACATTGCCAGATAAAAGTGAGCAAATTCAGGTGTGATGTCTAAAACAGGCTATGACGCTCTCTACGAGACGCTAAAAGCGTAGCTTGCAACTCTTACAGAGTACGCGGACTCGCTACCGCTACGCTATCGGCGTCGCAAAGTTTAAAAAATAGGCATTGGAGGGACTTAGCTAGTAAAATAAAAATCAAAGTTTCGTGCTTTTTTATACAAAAAGATAAAAAATGTCATAGCCAAAGCCAATTATCCACCGTAATTATGCTGAGATTAATCGTAGCTTGTATGGCAAAAATGCCCCTAGTAGATGCTGGGGAAGAATTAAACAACAATGTTATCCAAACTTCACCCCGTCAAATCTATTAATTGCTTGGTTGGCAAAGTTTATGCCAATATGCCCCTGAGGTATGTTCTGATTGTGCCCTTTATATTGCAAATTTTTGGGGCGGTAGGTCTTGTGGGCTATCTTTCGTATCAAAATGGCCAAAAAGCGGTTAAGGAGCTTGCGACTCTATTAGAAAATGAAATCTGCGATCGCATTGAACAGCATCTTGATAGCTATTTGACAACTCCCAAGCAAATCAATCAAATCAACTTAGATGCAATTGATCTAGGTTTGCTCAACCTTTCTGACTTTCTAACCACTGGAAATTACTTTTGGAAACAAATGCGGGTTTTCAATGTTGGCTATAACAGCTTTGCCAACCCCAAAGGTGAATTTATCGGTATTGAACGTCTGAATAATGGCAAACTATTGATTAATGAAGTTACTGAAAAGCATGGTATTGGGAAACTTTATGTTTACAATACAGACCTGAATGGGAATCGCCGTCAGCTTCAGCAAGTCAAAAATTACGATCCTCGTGTAGAAGCATGGTATGCAGATGCAGTCAAGGCAGGCAAACCCGTTTGGAGCCAAATTTATCAATGGGAAGATAAACCAGAAGTTTTATCTATATCTTCCAGCTTTCCTGTTTACGATAAAAAAAATAAACTAGTTGGAGTTATTAGTGTTGATTTGATCTTGTCACAAATCAGCAACTTTTTAGCCAACTTAAACACCGGAAAATCGGGTAAAACTTTTATTTTAGAGCGTTCCGGCTTAATAGTGGCTTCTTCTACTACCGAGCCACCATATACCATCATTAATGGTCAAATAAAACGTCGATCAGCATTAGATAGTCAAAATTATTTAATTAGACTCACAACTGAGTCTTTGATCAAACGCTTTGGCAATCTTGAGTTCATGGTGGGGAAGCAACAGCTAAACTTTACCGCCGATGGAGTGCGTTATTTTGTGCAGGTAAAAAGTTGGAGGGATGAACTGGGTTTAGATTGGCTAATCCTGGCGGTGATTCCCGAAAGCGTATTTATGGAGGAAATTAACGCTAACACCCGCATCACCATTTTGCTGTGCATAGTTGCTTTTTTAGTAGCTGCAATAATTGGAATTTTGACTGCTCGCTGGGTAATTCAGCCGATTTTACAATTAAACATATCAGCTAAGAAAATTGCTCAAGGTGAATGGGAGCAAATACCAGAAATTCAGCGTTCCGATGAATTGGGGGAACTAGCCAAGTCATTTGAAACTATGGCAAAGCAACTCCAATCATCCTTTAGTGCTTTGTCAGCAAAGAATGCTCAGATGCAAGTCTTAAATGAGGCGTTATCTCACAGTCAAAGTCGGCTGAATCAATTTTTAGAAGCCATGCCGGTAGGTGTATTTATCATAGATGCTGAAGGTGAACCTTATTATACAAATGAAATTGGGCAGCAAATTCTTGGTCAAGGAGCGATGTCTAACGACAAGCCCTTCTCTACGAGAGGCTGCGCCAACGGGTTCGGGGGGTCGCATAACGCTACGCTAACGACGGGAACCGCCATCGCTTTTAGCGTCTCCCCTTGGGAGAAGACTGCAACTCCCTCACCGTTACGGGTCTACGCAGAAGTAAGTGGCAAACAATTGTCAGAGGTATATCAAGCTTACCTTGCCGGGACAGATCAACTTTACCCCAGCGATCGCCTGCCGATTTTGAGAGCATTGCTTGGGGAAAGCGCCAGGATTGATGATATGGAAATTCGCTATTGTAATACGATTATTCCCATTGAAGTTTTGGCAAAGCCAATCTATGATGAATCGGGAAATATTGCTTTTGCGATCGCTACATTTTTTGATATCACCCAACGCAAACAAACAGAAAAGTTATTAGCAGAATACAATCGCACCTTAGAGGCTCAAGTAAAAAAACGGACTGAAGAGTTTCAGCAAGTTATCGAGCAACTTCAAACCACCCAAGAAGAACTGATTCAATCGCAAAAAATCGCCGCACAGGAACAACAAGCAGCCGTTCGGGAAGCCGCGCGAAGTGCTGCCGCCAACCTTGCCAAAAGCGAATTCCTCGCTAACATGAGCCACGAACTGCGTACCCCACTCAACGCCATTCTTGGCTTCACCCAAGTCATGAGCCGAGATTATTCGCTATCTGGTGAACATCAAGAAAACTTGGCAATTATTAATCGTGCGGGCGAACATCTACTCAACTTAATTAACGACATTCTAGAAATGTCCAAAATCGAAGCTGGCAGAATTACATTAAATCTCAGTAGCTTTGACTTAATTCATCTGTTGAAAAACTTAGAGGAGATGTTGCACTTGCGGGCTGCATCTAAAAATTTAGAATTGCTATTTGAATATGCACAAGACATTCCTAAATATATAGAAACGGACGAAAATAAACTGTGTCAAGTTTTGATCAACCTTTTGGGAAATGCCATCAAATTTACTGATACGGGAAAAGTGACACTACGGGTGAGACTGGGAACTGGCAAAGCCGGGGAGCAGGGAGAGCAAATTCCCCTCTATCCCCCTCATCTCTTCTTCGAGATACAAGATACTGGCTGTGGTATTACCCCACAAGAAATTGACTTGCTGTTTGAGGCTTTTGAGCAAACCGAAATCGGTAGAAAATCGCAACAAGGTACGGGACTGGGTTTGGCGATTAGCCGTAAATACGTGCAACTGATGGGAGGAGATATTACTGTCAGCAGTATGCCTGGTGTCGGTAGTAAATTTGCCTTTGATGTTCAGATTGCTCTAACTTGCCCCAGAGAAATCCCGACAAACCAAATTAAATCCCAAATTTTAGCTTTAGCACCTACCGAAAAAGCATACCGCATCTTAGTCGTTGACGATTCTAAAGAAAGCCGTCTGTTGCTAGTTAAAATTCTCACATCTCTAGGCTTTGAAGTTAAGGAAGCTACAGATGGTGTTGAAGCAGTTGCTAATTGGGAATCTTGGCAACCACACTTGATTTTTATGGATATGCGAATGCCAATCATGGACGGTTACGAAGCCACAAGAATGATTAAAGCCAAACAAATAGGGCATGGGGCAGCCAATAGGTTGCGGAAATTCCCAAAATTGAAACAACTGGCATCATCGGGGAGCCAGTGCCTTGAGGGAGGGTTACCCGATTCAGGCGACTGTGAGGTTCTCAAAGTTGTACACAACGCGTCTCCCACACCAGAAACAACTGGTGTCATGGGAAATGATGCTTTTGGTGAGTCTACTTTGCGATCGCGAACAGCCTTGACTTCCCCTTGCGACTTCTCTAAAGTAACGCAAGATTGCTCCAATACAGACACGATCATTATTGCCCTAACTGCTAGCGCCTTTGAGGAAGAACGCCAGAAAATTTTGTCCATTGGCTGCGATGATTTTATTCGCAAGCCATTCACACAGGAAGTATTATTGGAAAAACTGAGCCAACATCTGGGTTTAAATACCAATCAAGTAGAAACTACAAACATAGCAGTTGTCGATCAAGCTACACAGATTTTTGTCAGTATTGCCGAACTCCTGAGCCATTTATCACAAATGTCGCCTGAGTGGCTCCAACAGATTCACTATGCCGCAGCCAGCTGTAGCGATGAACTGATTTTAGAGTTACTCAAGCAAATTCCATCAGATAATGGTCAACTTTTTCAAGTTCTCAGGGATTTAGCAAATAACTACCAGTTTGAGAAAATCATGGAATTGACTAAAACAAACGTAGAATGAATTACGAGCATTTAGACCCTGATAAAAAAGATATTTTGATCATTGACGATATGGCAGACAACCTTCGGGTTTTATCCTCCATATTGACAAGGGAAGGGTATAACGTTCGTAAAGCCTTGAACTGGCAAATGGCACTGACAGCAACTCAAACATTATTACCGGATTTGATTCTACTTGATATTATGATGCCAGAAGTAGATGGCTATGAGATTTGTCAGACCTTTAAAGCTTGGGAGCTAACAGCCGATATTCCGGTAATTTTTATTAGCGCTTTAGATGATGTTTTTGACAAAGTTAAAGCTTTTAAAGTAGGTGGTGTAGACTACATCACCAAACCTTTTGAGTTTCAAGAAGTTTTAGTGCGCGTGCAAAATCAACTGGCATTGAGATCGGCGCGATTAGAAATATTGAAACTAAATATCGAACTGGAACATCGGGTAAAACAACGGACTGGGGAGCTAGAAAAAGCTCTCCAAAAACTTCAAAAAGAAATAAATTCTCGCCAGAAATTGCAAAGTCAACTGCTAGATATAGCACTTCATGATTCTCTGACGGGATTACCAAATCGAGTTTTGTTTATCAGGCGACTAGAAAATTCTCTAAATCGGGCGAAGCAAGAATCTAATTATCAGTTTGCGGTACTTTTTTTAGACTGCGATCGCTTCAAAGTTGTCAATGATTCTCTTGGTCATCTGGTGGGCGATGAATTGCTAATAGCTATCGCTCGTCGCCTGCAAGCATGTCTGATACCTATCGATAGTCTAGCACGATTGGGCGGTGACGAATTTGGAATTCTCCTCGAAAATATCACAGATATCAACATTGCAACCCAAGTTGCCGAAAGGATTCTACAACAGCTATCACTTGCTTTTAAACTGTCAAGATATGAAGTATTTATGAATGCCAGTATTGGTATTAGTTGGGGCAATAAAGATTATGATCGCCCAGAGTATCTGCTGCGGGATGCTGATACGGCAATGTATCGGGCTAAGGCTCAAGGAAGAGCCAAATATCACGTTTTCAATCCAACCATGCATCAGGAAGCTATTCAGCTTTTAGAGTTAGAAAATGACCTGCGGAGGGCTGTTGAAAGGCAAGAATTCCTTGTTTACTATCAGCCAATTGTTTCACTGACTACAGGCAGAATTTCTGGATTTGAAGCCTTGGTGCGCTGGCGACATCCGATTCGGGGTCTGGTTTCTCCCACAGAATTTATTCCTGTCGCAGAAGAAACAGGTTTGATTAATGCCATCAATACTTGGGTATTACAGTCAGCTTGTCATCAATTAAGCATCTGGCAACATCATCCAGTGATCCCAGAACCCCTAACTATGAGTGTCAATTTGAGTGCAAGGTTATTTTTACAGCCCAATTTTGTAGAACAAATTGACCGAATAATCTATGAAAATAACATAAATCCTGCATATTTAGAATTAGAAATTACAGAAAGTGTAATTATGGAAAATACTAATGCGATTAAAATAATTCTTCAACAACTAAAGCAGCGAAAAATCAAGTTGATTATGGATGACTTTGGTACGGGATATTCTTCTTTGAGTTACCTGCATAGCTTTCCTTTGAATGCACTCAAAATTGATAAATCTTTTGTCAAACGTATGCAGGAGAATAAAGAGAATATGGGGCTAGTACCAGCAATGATTGGCATTGCCAACTCAATGGGGATGAGTGCAATCGCTGAAGGTGTCGAAACACAAGAACAGTTAGCCCAATTGAGAAGTTTAAACTGTAATTTTGCTCAAGGATACCTCTTTTCTCAACCCATAGAACAACAATTGGCTCTTAAGTTGCTCGCCGCAGCGCCTCAATGGTAGATATCAAGTAGCACCTGGGAAACATTCCATTATTGACGCTCGGTTCGATAATCTGTGCGTGCTATCTACTATACTGCTGTAAGCAGGCTATGAAGTTAGTAAAGCTCATAACTGACCAATAGCTTTGATAGTCTGTAAACCCCTCCAGGTACCGTGGGAGTTACACTATAAATATAAGTATTTCGGCGAAATTGGTCAACAAAATTCAGGGTGATTTCAAAGAAGCATTTACTATGCTCAATAATTATACGTCTATCTTTTGATAATAATGCATTTTAATCAAACTAACCATCATAAAAGAAATATTTTGGTGGTCGATGATACCCCAGATAATTTACGGCTTTTATCGGCAATGTTGACTACACAAGGTTTTGAAGTCCGCAAAGCCTTAAACGGTAAAATGGCACTGACCGCGTGTCAAATGGTTTTGCCAGATGTGATTTTGCTGGATATCAATATGCCAGATATGGACGGTTATCAAGTTTGTCAACAGTTGAAAGCTGACGATAAAACTTGTGAAGTCCCAGTAATTTTTATTAGTGCCCTGGATGATGTTGTAGATAAGGTAAAAGCCTTTGATGTTGGTGGTGTAGATTATATTGCCAAACCTTTTCATGGGGCAGAGGTTGTATTGCGAATTGAAAATCAGATTAATTTACGTTTACTCCAAGTTAAACTGCAAGAAAAAAACTTTTTACTTCAACAGGCTCTTGACAATTTGAAAGCCTCTCAAGTTCAACAGATTCAGAACGAAAAGATGGTGGCGCTGGGACAGTTAGTGGCTGGGCTGGCTCATGAGATTAATAATCCAATTAGTTTTATTTATGGGAATCTCCAATATGCTGGTCAATATGTGCAAGACCTAGTGACTATGATTGAGGTTTATCAACAGGAATATCCCAAACCCACACCTAAAATTCAGCAAATAGCCAAAGACGTAGACCTGAATTTTATGATTAAGGATCTGCAAAACCTGATAGGTGCAATGTATAGAGGATCTGATCGCATTCGGGAAATTGTACTAGCGCTACAACACTTTTCTCGGCATGATGAAGCAGAGATGAAGCGGGTAAATATCCATGAAGACATCGAAAACACTTTGGTGATGTTACAACATCGACTCAGGGAAGCAACAGACCGTCCCGCAATTGTTGTAGTGAAAGATTATGGTAATTTGCCCCTAGTCACTTGTTATGCAGGTGAACTAAACCAAGTATTTATGCATCTGTTAAATAATGCTATTGATGCAATCGAAGAGAGAGTAGGAAATCAATTTCCAACTCCCTACTCTCTAAGTCCACTTGACGGCAATTCCCCCACTTGGAGAGACCCCATTGCTTTTAGCGTTTCCCCTATGGAGAAGACCACACTGCCTCCTCCACTTGGGGAAATCTCAAGACCGCAGCTCCTCCCTAGCCCCGAAATTCGGATTCACACAGAGGTAACAGACTTAAATATGGTCAAAATTGCGATCGCAGATAATGGCCCTGGTATTGAAGAGTCGTTGCGATCGCGATTATTTGACCCATTTTTTACCACAAAACCTGTAGGCAAAGGTAGTGGGCTAGGATTATCCATTAGCTATCAGATTATCGT
This sequence comes from Nostoc sp. UIC 10607, assembly GCF_047228265.1. Classification (NCBI taxonomy): domain Bacteria; kingdom Bacillati; phylum Cyanobacteriota; class Cyanophyceae; order Nostocales; family Nostocaceae; genus Nostoc; species Nostoc sp. UIC 10607. The sequence goes on from NZ_JBIQNW010000023.1 coordinate 105,954, forward strand.
CCAAAAACACCGAGGAAATATTACCTGCAATTCTTCTGTTGGGCAAGGAGCAGAGTTTGTGATCGAAATTCCCATCGAGCAACAAGAGCATTAGCCAACAGCGAACTCGGTAAATTGTCGTTTGAAGGGAAAATGAAATTTCATCATGCCTTGAGTTTAACTGTTGATTAACCTGTTGGGTCATTAATCACTCTGACAGGCTCAACGGCAATTGAACTGTAAACCTTATCCACCCTTGAGAACTGGTAACTTCAATTGTGCCTTGAAGATATTCCACTAACTTCTTCACTAATGCTAAACCTAATCCTGTACCGCCATGTTGCCAGCGATCGCTTTGAGGAATCCGGTAAAACGGCTCAAAGATCCGAGATTGTTCTTTTTTAGGGATTATCAACCCAGAATTGCTAATTGTGATTTGAAAGTAGGAAACTTGAAGATTATCTAATACACCAGATTCAGCATCCTCATTTATTAGACTTTTTGTGGTGTCGATTACCCGAACATCCACCGTAATGTGTTCATCAGGTGGAGTATATTTACAAGCATTGTTGAGTAACTCTGAGACAATTTCGGTCAGGCTAGCCAAGTCTGAAACTAAAGGTGGTAAATTTGGAGAAACACTAACTTGGAAAGTCTGTTGTCTAGCTTGAGCGCGTTCTTGAAAATACTCAGCAACGTGAGGTAGCCAGCTTTGGAGTTCAATTGAAGTTAATTCCAAGGGATAGACATCTGCATCAATCATTCGCATATGCAGCAAATTGTCTACTAAATCTAGCTCTTGTTCACACTGATCGCGCAGGATAGTTAAGTAGCGGGCTACGGATTCAGATGGAGAAAGGGCTTTTAAATTTAAAATGCCTTGCCGATCAAGAATATTTTCTAGCACGGAGATGGCCATTTTGATGTTTGACAAGGGCGTTCGCATTTCATGAGAAGTGGTTGCCAGAAAATCCTCTTTCAACTGGTTCACTCGTTGAAGTTCTGCCACTTGAATTTCTAGTTGTTGGGCACGTTCAGCAGCAAGATTACGTTCTTCAGTTAACCGTCGTTGCGTGTCATCCCGGAAAACTAATACGGCTCCTGTAATTACACCACTATTATTTCTCAAGGGAGTAGCGCTATCAGCTATTGGTATAGTTGTTCCATCTTTAGCAACTAGTAAGACGCGATTGCCTAGATAGATAGTAGTTTCTTGGTGGAGGGTTGTGATAATAGGATTTTCTACCGGAAACTGAGTTTGTTCGTCAATGAGTTTCATAACTTCAGTTAACATCTTGTCTTTAGCTTCATTCCATCGCCACCCTGTCAGGGCTTCAGCTACCTGATTGATGTACTTAATATGTAATTCAGGATCTACTACAATTACCCCATCACCCATTCCTCGAAGCACCGAACTCAAAAATTGTTCGCGATCGTAGCGATTGAGTGCTGTTTGAATGGCAACATAAAGTTCTTGCTCCTTGATTGGTTTGAGAATGTATCCAAAGGGGGTTGTCAGGGTTGCCCGCTCTACAGTACTTTTATCAGAATGGCCTGTGACGTAAATAATGGGGATTTGCAAATGATGCCAAATTTCCTCTGCTGCCTGGATGCCGTCCGTTTCACCCCGTAACCTGATATCCATTAAAATCAAGTTTGGGCGTAGTTCAGTTGCTTTTGCAATCGCTTCTTCTGCCGAATCGGCGATATCTAAAACAACATATCCCAGAGACTCTAAACTTTCTTGTAAATTGATCGCCAGAATATATTCATCTTCAACAACAAGGATTCTAACTGTCTCCTTTGTATGTATGTTTGATCTGATGCCAATCATTTTTATGCCCGGCTCTTTGTAAAAGTAATTTTGAACTGTGTTCCCAGTTGAGAGTCAATTTCAAGCTTTCCCCTTAGCTGCTTGACTAAACCCTGGACAAGTGTTATACCCAGCGTTTTAGCTTTTTTATTATCAAAATTTTCAGGTAAACCAATCCCATTATCTCGAATAATGAGTGTCAAATTAGACTCGGATTCTTGATAAAACTTAACCTTAATTTCGCCTCTACGATTACCAACAAAGGCGTATTTCAAAGCATTAGAAACCAGTTCATTAATAATTAAGCCACATGGAATGGCGGTTTCGATGTCGAGGCTAGCATTATCAACTTGAATTTTCAGTTGAATCTGGCTAGAGCTGACATTATAGGAATCAAATAAATGAGTTGTCAAATCTGGAATGTATTGAGCAAAATCAATATCAGCGAGGTCTTCAGAGCCGTACAGTTTTTCATGAACTAGGGCAATGGAAGCAATGCGGTTTTGGCTATCACGGAGAATTGCACCTACTTGAGGATCTTGTGTACGTCTGCACTGCATTTGCAGCAAACTGCTGACAATTCCTAAATTGTTCTTCACACGATGATGAATTTCTTTGAGTAATACCTCCTTTTCTTTGAGAGAGGCTTTGATTTTTTCCTTTGCTAGTTTTTGCTCGGTGATATCTTGTTGGACAGCTACAAGGACGCTTCCATACTCAGGATGCCCAAAAACGGAAGTGGTTGCATTACACCAGAATGGAGTGCCATCTTTTTTAACATTATGGACTTCATAGGTTGCCTCACCGTGTTGAATAACAGCAGTCCTAATCGCCTGATTAACTTCTTTAGGTGTAGTATGTTCATCCCCGTAGTTGACAATCGACACATGCCGACCGATTAATTCACCAGATTCATAGCCAAACATCTGCTCAAATTTAGGATTGGCGTAGACAAACACGCCATCTGTAGCACGAACTAGGCAAATTCCCTCCGCCATATTGCGGGTAATGACTGCTTGCAACTCTAACATCTGTTCAGCACGTTTGCGATCGCTGATTTCAACTACAACAATGCCTATGCTATTGGGTTGATTGGCTTCTGACTGAATCGGAAAATAGGAAGCTAGCCAAGTCCGAATCACACCGGGGAGTTTTGGAGTTTCTCCAGTGATCTCCAAATCCAGAATCGGTTCACCCGTTGTCAAAACATATCGCAATACTTGCTCCAGGTTTGGTGTTAAATCTGGGACAATCTCCCACAGTGTTTTGCCAATATGTGCCGCTGCCGGAATGCCATTAATTTCTGCTAATGCTTCATTAATAAATGAGAAACGCAGTTCTCGATCAAGAATGGTTATACCAACGGGTGCACTATTGATAAAGGCATCCAATAACTTTTGCTTGTGAGCCAGTTCTCTCTCCAGAATCTTCCGTTCTGTGATGTCGATTGCCACCCTACCCACTAGCTTTTGTGCAGACAATCCGAGAATCGGGAACTTGTATACCAAAAATTCACCAAGGGTGCCGTCTGGTCGGGGAGCAACTTCGATCGCTTCAATTACCTGATTTGTCTGTATGACTGTCTGAATATGATCGAAATGCTGCCGAGCAATTTCATCTGAATAGAGGTCAAAAATTGATTTCCCGATCACCTGTTCGGGTAATAATTTAAATGTCCGCAGGTATGTTTGATTTAAGTAAAGTACACGCCCCTCAATATTGGTAATCCAAGCTAGCACTGGGCTGTTGTTCATAAATGCCTGGAACCGGGCTTCACTTTCTCGCAGAGCTGCTTCGGCTTGTTTCTGATCGCTGATATCGATGATAACACCCAGCATCCTTACAGGTTCGCCTGCTTCGTTGTAAACGCCGCGTCCTTTGCCAGTGAGCCAGTGAACACTGCCATCGGGGTAAATTACTCGATATTCAGCTTCATAGTTAGTATGTTGTGCCAGCGCGTAGAGTAAAGCCTGCTCAACTCGGTCAACATCCTCTGGATGAATAGAATTACGCCATAGCTGATACTTCGCAGTTAATATTTCTGGCTCCAACCCTAGCAAGTGAAAATGGTTGTCGTTCCAGAGGACTTCTCCTGTTTGAACATTCCAATCCCAAGTACCAATGTGGTTAAATTCCAAGGTTAGTCTCAGTTGTTCTTCACTTCTAGCTAAGGCTGCTTCGGTTTCTTTGCGTAAGCGAAGCTCATCGTAGACATCGCTGATATCCCGATGAGTACCAGTCATCCGCAAAGGTTTACCCTGTTCATCTCGCATGACAACTTTGCCGTAGTTGGCAATCCATTTGTATTTGCCAGACTGGGTTCGGAGTCGATAGTCAAATTTGTAAGGTACTGAACTATCCTTTAGGTGAACTGTCAAGATTTTTTCAACCCAAGGCAGATCGTCTGGATGAACTAATCGCTTCCAAGTACTCAAATCCTGGGAGAGTTCATCAAAGCTGTATCCGAGCATTTCTAAATAGCGGGGGCTGTAATACACCTCTCCAGTGAGAATATTCCAGTCCCATAAACCATCCCCAGAAGCTTCTAGGGCTAATTGTAATCTCTCTTCACTTTCTCGGAGAGCTATTTCTGCCAGTTTGTGATCTTCTTCGACACGCTTACGCGCAGTGATATCCGTGACTCGTATTAGGTGCATCACATTGCCAGCAACCGTGACTTGTTTGGCTGCTATGTTTCCCCAAAAGGAATTGCCCTGCTTGGTAACATATTCAATTTCTCGACTCCAAAACCCTTGCTGGTTAATTTCTTCGGTTATGGAGGTTAACTCATCAGGGGTGAACTGTTGCTTTTGCAGCGTTTGACCTTCAATATTAATGAGTTCAGCTTTGCTAGAGGCTGCAAATAGCTTCACTGCTCGATCATTACAGTCAGTGGTCAATAATGTTTCTACATCTACTAAAAAGAGGGCATCGGCGGATTCATTATAGATAGCTTCTAGCAAGTCACGACTGCGGATGATTTCTAACTCGGTTTGTTTACGTTGTGTAATATCTAGGACAGATCCTAACAACTTAACTGGCTGCCCTTGAGCGTTATAAGCTATCTCTGCTTTAGCCTCAAGGTAGCGCACCGAACCATCGGGTCGGACAATTCGATACTCAATATTAAAAGGGGTTTCTTGGGCAATCGCTCGTTCAAAATTGGTCTGGAACAGTGCTCGATCCTCTGGGTGAACCAGCTGGAGGAATTCTGCCTGGGTGGGTTCGCTTTGAGTTGGATTTAGACCAAATATGCGAAAAGTTTCCATTGACCAGCAGCGCTTTTTCATTTCTAAGTTCCATTCCCAACTGCCGACATGGGCGATCTGTTGAGTAGTGGCTAGCTGCGCTTCACTTTGTTGGAGTTTTTCCTCAGCTTGTTTACGTTCGCTAATGTCCGCAAGTGAACCGACCAATCGAACTGGATTTCCTTGTTCATTCCAGATAGCTTTTGCCCGCGATTGAAACCATCGGTAGCTGCCATTCTTGCACCGGAGACGATATTCGACGTTATAATCTGCAACTTGCTGGAGCAAATAAGCCTCTTGTGTAGCCATTACTCTTGTGTAGTCATCAGGATGAATGCGAATACTCCACTCATCATCGCGATCGCTAATTTCGTTGGGTTTATATCCCAACATTGTGAACCAACGGGCAGACCGGAAGGTTTGATTAGTAGATATGTCCCAATCCCAAATTGCCTCATTAGTACCTGCGATCGCTAACTGCCAACGTTCTTCAGTTTGCCGCAAGGTTTCTTCTGCTTTTTGGCGTAAGCGCAGCTCGTCGTAGACATTGCGTAGTGCAACTTGCTGTTCGGTGATATCTCTCCCTTCTGGAATCAACAAAATGACTTTACCTGTATCGTCTAGAAGCGGACGCAGTGAGAAATCGATTGTTGCTACTCGGTTATTTGCACCTAAAACATCAACTTCATAGCGGATAAACTCTCCTTGAGCAGCACGGGCGATCGCTTGTCTTAATTTTTCTTGAGTTTGAGGTGAAATCGTCCACCAGTGTGCTTCCCAAAAAGGGCGATTGATCACATCTCCAAGCTTAAGTCCGCCAAAACTTAGCGCAGTCTGGTTTGCTTCTAGTAAAGTACCATCCGGTGTCAGTAAACCTGTGAATTGGAAAGTATTATTGAAGATAGCGCGGAATCGGCGATCGCTTTGAGGTAATTTGGCAGTGCTTTCTTGCTGCTGTTCTAGCTGCCGCGTTAGCTGTATCCGCTCGATCGCCCCATGAACCGCTTGGCGGAAACTCTCAGGGGTCAGTTTTCCTTTGACTAGATAATCCTGTACTCCATTCTTGATAACTTGGACTGCGATCTTCTCATCCTCCTGTCCAATCAGCAGGATCACTGAAATCTGACTACTCCGGGTTTGCCTGTGTAGCTTATTGAGAAATTCCAGCCCGTCTGTATCTGGCAATTGGTAGTCCAATAGAATTACATCCGGTGTTTTCCATTGGCAACCTTGTAGTGCCTTCTCCCCAGACTCAAATTCGTAAATATTGTAGGTGTAGCGATCGTCCTGTTCTAGGAAGCGTCTATATAAAACTCTGTCTTCAGCAGAGTCTTCCACAAAAAATACAGGTGTTGCATGAACTGTCATGTATATCGACCTTTCAAGAAACACTTGATGTAAAGCTTATGTAGAAAGGGTTTGATAAAATGAAGCTTCCTCCTTATCTTGGGATTT
>NZ_JBIQNW010000024.1:0-108969 GCF_047228265.1 Nostoc sp. UIC 10607
ACTGCTGGAATTCAGGTATATTAGTCATTTTGGCAGTTTTTGACTCTTCTTTTTTCAGGCTTTGTGAGAAATCCGGGATTAGAGTGATGAGTGGCGTGTTGGTGTTAAACCTTGTGCCAAGATTTCATTGTCTAAGCAAATTGTTAGAAAAGCCAGTGTTAAGGGAAAAATTAAAATAAGAAACTATGTTTAAAGCATTGATTAGTTTGTCATAAAGTAAAAATAATTTATGAACATCTTAGAGATCAGAAAGAACGCGATAAGTTATTGTACTAATATGTACATACTTTCCTGTGGGGACTGTACGCAGGTTCAACTAAGAGCATTCTGACCTAAGATTTACACGTATTGTAATCTTTAGATAATCCGCTTGACCAGCTCATCGCCAATTTACGGCAAAATCGTGGGGACTTGGAAATCAAAACTATTGAATTTCAAGAGTGGTGTATGGGTGCAGTAACGTCAATTTTAGGAGGAGTAAATCTGTGAAATTGTTTTGGAATACAAGTTTTTACGGAATCTTTTGGCTCTGGAATCTGACATTTTTAATGTTAGTTTATGTAGGAATATTACCATACGTAGGTGTGCCATTATTTCAGGCAACCTTAACAGGTGATATCCCATCTGAATTTTCCTTGACTCTAGTTACTTTAATTGCAATTCCCACAATTTCCAGTATTATCGGTGGCTGGAAGTTTATTAAACAACCTTTACAACTAATTCGCCTATTTTATGGTGTAGAAGCACCCCTATTTGTGTTGTGTTTGTTGCGGTTATTTGTGATTCGAGAACTGACATCAGCCAGTAGCCAAATTCTGATAACAACGGGCGTATGTATAGCTGCTTTTACTGGAGAATTATTTTGGGGTTATGCTGACCGACGCAAAAGTAGTTTGCAATGGGTACAAATGTTAGCCCATACATTAATGCTCGTATTTGGCATTTATGCGGGTACGGTGTTGTTATTTTATGCCTTGCCATTAGCGGTATTTCTGTTGCAAGAATTCATAAAATTTGCATGGGTAAAACCATTATGGGATGTACTATATCACTCAGCTTTTGTGGGGGGGCTATTCCTGATTCTCCCTTGGCTAGCTATTCTTGGTTTTAGTGCCACATTGTTTATTGCAATGCCATCGGCGTTAACAGCAATGTATGTATATTCAGGAGCAAAAATTTTAAGAGCTTTTGCTTCAGAACATGGTAAGAATAAAACATTTGCTGGTGCTGGTGCAGTTGTTGTGGCGTTTGCAGTTACTTTTATATCTTTACAACAACAACCCCAAGTATTAGCTTTTTCACTTTTAGCTAATGCACCTAAAAATGATAGCGATCGCCAAACACTCGTAGCCAAGTCAGAACAAATCCGTACAGGATTAGTTAACGCTTATTTATCTTCTTACCGCTACCTTAGCAGCAAGCAAGAAAATAACCACATCAGTGCTATGTATCATCATGTATTAGGCTTAAATAAATCAGCTGCTGATGGATTGCAAGCAACTTATAACTTTCTGATGTCACCATTTTTATATAATGGTTCTGACAAAGATCCTGCCAAGGCAGAGAAACTTTACGCCGATTTTTTTGATACACCTCTACAAAAAGCAGAAAAAACAGCAGTTAGTCATGCAGTACAATCTACTTTTAACGAACAAGAAGTTAAAGCAGGTTTATTAAACATCAACGAAAAAAAAGTTTTATTGGTATCACAACAAGTCACAGTTAAAGAACATGGTGATTGGGCTGATGTGGAATTGTACGAAGTTTATAAAAACCAAACACGAGAAGTTCAGGAAGTTTTTTACTCCTTTTCTTTGCCAGAAAGCGCTGTAATTACTGGCTTATGGTTAGGAGATACTAATAAATTAGACCAACGTTTCCCTTTTGTTGTCTCTCCTCGCGGTGCTGCCCAGAAAGTTTATAATTCTCAAGTTAGACGTTCACGCCCTATAGATCCAGCTTTGTTAGAACAAGTAGGGCCGAGACATTATCGCTTACGGGCTTTTCCTATTCCTCCTAAGAATGTACAACAAATACAAGGGCAACCATCACTCCCCACAGAAATGCACCTATGGTTAACTTACAAAGTCCTGGGACAAGACTTGGGTTGGAAAATGCCCCATTTAGGGGAAAAACGTAATATATTCTGGACTAATCAAACCAAGCGTATCCGCAACGGCAAAGAAATCGATTTGAAAGACGATGCTTGGTTAGAAGAATTCATCCCCGCGAGTGCAAAAATTCAGCCTGTATTACATGAAGTGAATTTAGAGGAAGGCTACAAAATACTAGCTAAACCCTTATCTCGTCAAGATTACACCTTACCCAAAGGCCAACGAGTTGCTGTAGTTCTCGATACCTCTCGCAGCATGGGAAAACATGTTAAAGAATTGGTACAAACATTATCATGGTTGAAAAAACACGGCTTTGCAGATAATGATTTGACAAACAACGATGCAGATTTATATCTTAGTGTTTCTCCAGGAGCTACATCCAAACGCTTAGATGATCTCCAGCAATTTCAACCGGAAAAAGTCGCCTTTTACGGCACAATTCAACCCCAAGAAATGCTGACACAGTTTAATAATTTGCGTGGAGATACAGCTTATGATGTCGTTTTGCTGTTGAGCGATGAAGGTAGTTATGAATTGTCGAAGAACAATAAAACCGTCCCCAATCCGCCTGCACCTTTGTGGATGCTACATCTAGGTGGATTACCTGGGGCTTATAACGATGGCATCATTAAATCATTACAAGATAGCGGTGGTGGAGTTGGTATTGATATTTCTGAGGTGCTGCAACGAATTGCTACCAAATCAGTTTTAAGTGACTCTGTTGTGAGTGTTGTTAATGGGTATGCTTGGTATCTGCAAACATTAGACACAGCAATTGCAACTAGCAACCAACAAGATGATTTCTTGCCATTAGCAGCTAGACAATTAATTTTAGGGTTGAGTAAAAAAATTAAGTTAGACAACCTCAAAGGTTTGGATGCGATTCACACCGTAGCCAAAAAGTACAAGATTGTCAGCCCTTATTCTTCGATGTTGGTATTAGTCAACGATCAACAAAGACAGTTACTCAAAGAAGCAGAAGCCCAAAGCGATCGCTTTGACCGTAAAGTTGAGAATGGTAAGGAAAATCTCTCTAAACCCATTAATCCCTTGAAAGTTAGCGTACCTGAAGCATCAGGGGGATGGCTTTTAGGTGTGAGTGCGATCGCCCTATTCATCCTTGTGAAGCGTCGGCGTTAATTAATTACTCACTTAAGACCAATACCTTCGCCAAAACAAGAGTATGAAGAGATAGGGCTGCCGTAGTAGAGTTATTGTCTCTCATAACGACAACTCAAAACTCACAAACAGCCCATGTTCGATATCCTATCACTGCTACAATGCCTGCTACCACAAATAAATGCTACGACGATGCGGCAATTAAACCAGATAATTCTGGCGATGTTAGCAATGAGTGGAAGAGTCACCATGCCCTTGAATTTCTCGTTGGACAGGTAATGGTGGCAGTTATCGGACGATGTTGATACCAAATTTATGTGAGGCTGCATAGAATAATTTCCTTGTCCGGCATGGAGTTTCAAGTGTTTGATTCTGTGCATCTTCATAGAGAATTGGTATGAGATTCTTTCATACAGTAATACCTTAGACGACGTTGTTTTGGTTATTCTTTCACAAGCATTTATTTCGTGCGAACGAGATATATTTGCTGGCAGTAGATGAAGTTGTAATAAGTAAATCAGGGAAACAAACTTATGGGCTGGATAGATTTTTTTCTAGCCTAGTTAGTAAATTCTTTACTGCCATAGCAAATAATAATAGGCAAGCAATCAAACAAGCCTAGCTGCATATAATAGACAAAAAAGTATTGCTAGATGATATCTATTGCAGTTTGCCTTATATCAATGCCAAAATATACACATATATTTTTCAAACCAAACAGCAGGAAAGTAAAGCCATGAAATTGAATGTTGTAGTCCTGGAATTATCTGGAATTTTAGATGGTATTAGGGGTAATGAATTACGTCATGAAGTTAGTGGTTTCGTGACAAAAGGAGCCGATATTGTGTTGATTGACATGAAAAAAGTAACCTTTATTGATAGCTCTGGTTTAGGTGCTATAGTATCGGCAATGCAAATGGTGCGAAATACCAATGGTAAGCTTTTTGTCTGTTCTATCAGCGATCAAGTCAGAATGTTATTTGAACTGACAAAAATTGATAGAATTGTGCAAACTTTTGCTGACCAAGATGAATTTAATCGCCAAGTATTAGCAACACAATAAACTATGAAAAAATCTCAAATGCACGTTTGACTCTACTAACGAAAGTTAACTTTGACTAAAGATAAGTCATCATCAAGGTTATCTTGAGCATTTAATGTGAGAATGTTCGCTAATAGTTGATTTAGATTACAGGTATCTTTCTGGCTATATTTGGTTAGTAAGTCAATGAAAGCATCAATACCCCAAATTTTACCATCTGACTGATTAATTTCATAAGCACCATCACTAAAGATGTATAAAGTGCTATTTTCTTCGATTTCAAAAACAGCATCCTCAAATTTGACATCAGGTAAAAAGCCAATTGGTAAGTCTAAAGAAGTTAGCTGTTTAACTTCGATGCTGTTCGTAGAGATATTAGATAACAATAAAGCTGGTGGATGTCCAGCGTTGGCATAAATGAGTTGACGTTTAAGACGGTGATAAACTCCATACCAGATGGTGAAGTATTTATCACCGTGTTTACTCATTTGGAAGGCGTGATTAAGGGCTTTCAGGACTTCACTGGGTTGACAAAAGTTAGTGTTTGGTAGAGATTGCGATCGCAAAACATTCAGCACGGATACAGATAAGAGGGCTGAACCCACCCCATGACCTGATACATCCAACAAATAAATTGCCAAATTATCCTCGTCAATCCAATGATGGTCGAAGCAATCACCCCCTAGCTGCGCTGAGGGAATAAACAGATTTTCTGTAGTTACTGATCCTACAAGCGGTGAGGGTAGAAGCGATCGCACATAATCAGCGGCCTCAGATAATTCTGCTTCTAAAATTTGCTTTTGGGTTTGCAAATCCTGATTGAGTGTCTCTAAAGCTTGCTTTTGACTTTGTAGATCCTGATTTAGCTGGTGTAACCTTAGTCCTGCTCTTACCCGTGCTTTCAATTCATTCATCTCTATTGGTTTAGAGATAAACTCATCTGCTCCAGCGTCAAGTCCCCTAACTCTATCTTCCTCCTCTCCTCGAGCTGCTCCCCTAGCTGTCAATAGAATAAAAAAAGTAGTTGCCAACTCTGGATCTGTTCTAATTCGACGACACACTTCTAGCCCATCTACCTGAGACATCATCCAGTCACAGATAATCAGAGCAGGACGTAGAAGCTGTGCTTGTGTAATTCCTTCTTCACCATTGCTAGCAATAGTGGTATCATAACCCTGATTTTGGAGTGTTCTTTTCAGTACTGTTCGCACTATAGGGTCATCATCAATAACCAGAATTTTAAACATAAATTAAATTTTGCTAAGTAGAATAAAAAGTAAGTGATTGCTCTAACACAACTTATATGAAATTTAGTTTGAAATGTATAGTGAAATTACTCAAATTAAATAAATTAATTACCGAATATGATCATATCAAAATATTTTCTTGGTTAAAAAGTGAAAAATAAAATTTATCTAAAAGTCAACACAGACCTGACAGCATCACCTCAAGTTTTGTCTTGGTTCGAGCAGATTAATCAACCACCTATTCCCAATAAACAAATTTGGTGGCAATGTCAAACACTTTTGATAGAAGGCTTTACTAATATTGTTGAACATGCACACAAAAATTTACCTATTGAAACTCCTATTGAGATGGAAGCAGTGCGGTTAGATGAATATATAGAAATTCGCATCTGGTCTCAAGGCGAACCCTTTGACTTAGAGCAACAATTGCAGCAAACATTTGAATTTGAGGATAACGTTCAAGAGCGCGGGCGTGGTTTAAAAATCATGTCTACCATTGCCGACAAGTTGAATTGTGAGCCGACAGGAGATAATCGTTACTGTTTATTTATTAGTAAATATTATTAAAGTTACAGCGGGAGTTAGGAGTTTGGAGTTTGGAGTTAAGAGTCTTGATTAAAAATTCTTGAATTAGTTTAAGAAACTCTTCTAACTCTGAGATTAAATTAGTAGTACCTCGACGTTCTTGATTGTGAGCTAGTTGTTCTAGTTTTTCTGCGGCTAGATGCATGGTTGTAGCTCCAACATTGGCACTGGCACCTTTAATTTGATGGGTTTGGAGCGCTAGTTGTTCAAAGTCATGATCTGCGATCGCTATTTTAATTACCTCTAGACGAGGTTGAATATCTTCAACAAATATTTGCAGTAGTTCCAATTCAAATTCTGGGTTATTTTCCGAGAGTTGATGCAAACGTTCCCAATCTATTGGGAGGTCAACTGAACCTACATCTGTTGTAGAAGCTGTCTGCTCCAAGGCAACAGTTTCTTTTTCCATAAATATCACACTTCCCCAACGCTCTAGCGCCGCACCCAACTTTTCTTTCATTACTGGCTTACTCAGATAGTCGTCCATTCCGGCATCTAGACACAGTTGTTGATCTTCTTTCATGGCATTAGCTGTCATCGCAATTACTACAGGACGACGACTATTGACAAAGCTGCTTTCTTGCCATCGATGAATTTCTTTTGTGGTTTCTAAACCGTCGAGAACTGGCATTTGGCAATCCATGAGAATTAAATCGTAGGGAATTTTTTCCAATAACTGCAAAACTTCTTTCCCATTACCAGCAACATCAGCGCTATAACCCAGGCTTTGGAGTTGTTTCAAGGCAACTTTCTGATTCACCAGATTATCTTCAGCTAAAAGAATTCTAAGTTTGGTGGAGTCAGAGCTAGGAGAATGATAGTTGCTGTTGTTTTCGTAATGACTCCTGTTAGCAAAGTGGGGCGTAGCCCATTCTGACTCCTCTTGTTCCAGCTGCGTTCCTAAAATAGTCATGATGGTATCGAGGAGTCGGGACGGTTTGACAGGTTTGACCAAATAAGCCGCAAATCCTATTTTTAGCGCTCGTTGGATTTCATCCCGTTGATTAGTAGAGGTAAGCATAATCAAAGGTAAACTAGCGATCGCTGAATTTGCCTTAATTTGTTCTCCCAAAGTCATACCATCTATTTCTGGCATCTGCATATCAATCACAGCAACGTCATATAGATTTTTTTGCTTGGCAGCCTCCTGAATAGCTTTGAGGGCAGTAGCAGCCGAAGCAGCCTGATCTACCAGCATTCCCCAACGAGTAGCTTGATGGTGGATGATTTTGCGATTAGTGGCATTATCATCCACTACTAACAAGCGCCGATTAGTCAAAAGTCCGCGTTCGCTTTCTGAGGGAATAGGATGAAGTTGCTGGGCAAAAGTTACTTCAAACCAAAACTTAGATCCTTTCCCCAACCGACTGTCTACGCCAATTTCTCCTCCCATCAAGCTCACCAGTTGCTTGCATATGGCTAATCCCAAACCTGTGCCGCCATATTTGCGGGTGGTGGAAGCATCTACTTGGGTAAATGGCGTAAAGAGTTTGCATTGGTCTTCAGAGGTAATGCCAAGACCAGTATCTGTGATGGCAAAGTGGATGGTGGCTGTAGTAGAGTTTTGCGAACGCAATTCTGCTCGTAGTACGACCTCTCCATTACTGGTGAACTTGATCGCATTGCTGATCAGGTTCATGAGAATTTGTCGCAAGCGGCCAGCATCACCTTGCAGCTGGGTGGGGACATTGGGATAGATTAACGCAGCAATTTCTAATCCCTTATTATGGGCTGGGGGAGCCAATAATTCCAACACCTCTTCCACACAGGTAGATAAGTCAAAATCTAGAGTTTCCAGTGCCATTTCCCCAGCCTCAAGTTTGGATAGATCCAAAATTTCGTTGATTAGGCTTAAGAGAGCGTCTCCACTAATGCGAATTGTTTCGATAAAATCACGTTGCTCCGAGTTGAGGGGAGTTTCTAACATTAAGCCTGTCATGCCCAATACAGCATTCATCGGAGTTCGGATTTCATGGCTCATGTTCGCCAAAAAGGCACTTTTGGTTTTAGAAGCTAATTCAGCTTGATGACGGGCAATTTCGAGTTCTCTTCGCTGTTGAGTTTCTGCGTTTAACATTTGGGCTTGGGCTAAGGCAATACCTACTTGATCAGCTATTTGCCGTAAAAGATGAGTTTCAAAGCTAGACCATTGGCGGGAACTGCCGCACTGATGGACAATCAACAAACCGCAGAGTTCTTCTTTAACCAGAATCGGTATGACCAAATTGGACTTGACTCCAAATTGTTGCAGTAATTCTATGTGGCTTTTTTGGACTTCGACTAGATCAAAATCAGCAAGCCCCAGATTCCGTTTTTGACGGTACTGCTGTAGATAGTACTGCTGTGTATATTCCGCTTGAAAGTAAGCATTGACTAGCTCTTTGTCTTTGATTGCCAGCCAGCCAGAAACTACTGCTTCAACAATGGTGGCTCCACATCCATCTGCCAAAGGTTGATAAATCAAAACTCGGTCGCTATGGAGGATTTTTTGTACCTCCGTAACACTGATTTGGAGAATTTCTTTGATTTGTAAAGACTGACGAATCTTGAGGGTGATTTCAGTAAATAGTTGCGATCGCAAGTTTTGGCGTTGAAGTTCTTCTTCTGCCTGCTTGCGCTCGATAAACTGCCCTACTTGCTCACCAATAGAATTCATGACTGTTGCCAAATCTGGGTCAGCTTGCTGGATCTCATGGCTAAAACAGGTAATGACACCGAGGATTTTTTTACCACCACAGATCGGAAAACCGAAAGCTCCGTGCAGTTCTGCTTGGGAAGCAATTTGAGAGCGGATGAAATTCTGATCTTTGACGACATCAGCAATCCAAACAGGTTCAGCAGTGGCCCAGACACGACCAGGTAGCCCAATTCCTGGCGCAAACGTAGTCTGCCGACTTAGGATGTCAAACTCTTGCATCTCAAAGGAGATTTTATACCATGTATTTAGCAAGGACAATAGATTTGCTTGCTGATCTACTATCCAAAATTCACTAAAAGTCCATCCCAAACTTTCGCATATTCCTTGCAGGATTTGGGGCATCGTTTCGTTGATTGTAGTTGACTCTGCTAAGACGCGTGTTGTAGAGTATTGTGCTTTCAAATGTTGTTCAGTTCGTTTGCGTAAACGAAGCTCCTCGTAAACATCACTGATGTCAATACCAGTGGCAACAATGTATTCAACGCAACCCTCATAGTCTTGCAAGGTAGTATTAACCCAGGCAATGAGCCGCCGACTACCATCCTTCGTTACCCAATAGCTTTCGTATTCTTTGCGCCCCTCACCAGATCGCAACTGCTCAAAAACTGTTTTAACCAGCCCTACCTGTTCAGGAAGTAAAAACAGGTTCCAGAAATGCCTTCCTCTCACCTCATCAAATGAGTAACCAGTTGTTTGTTCACAAGCTTGATTGAAGCGAACGATTTGCCCTTGCGTGTCAAGAACTAGTACCAAAGCGCTGGCTGTATCAAGGACTGCTGAGATAAAGTTGCGTTCTTGGTTTAATGTTTCCTCTGTTAATTTACGCTCTCTTACCTCACGAGAAATGAAGTAGTAGACTATACCTAGAATCAGAAAACTCAGGAAAATAGCGATCGCAAGTGTCAAAACCGTGTTTTTAGCACTGGCTTTTGCAGCTTGTGACTGCTGTTGCAGCAACCCTTTATCCTCATTCTCTATCTCATAAATGATCTTGCGGATATCATCCATGAGATGTTTTCCCTGATTTGTCTGGATTACCTGCAACGCCGCCTCGAATCCCTGATTTTGACGCAGGTATATAGTCTGCTTGAGTATGGCAAGTTTTGCAGCTATCAGAGATTCAAGAGTTGCAAACTGCTTTTGTTGGCTAGGTTGATCTGCGATTAAATCCTTCAGTTCTGCAATTTTTTGATCGATGTTTGCAACTACTCCTTGATAAGGTTCCAGATAGCTTGCTTGTCCAGTGAGGATGTAACCGCGTTGTCCAGTCTCAGCATCCTTCATCTCGGACAGTAATTCTTCCAGTTTATTGATTTTCTCTTGGGTTTTTTGTACCTGATTACTAGTATCAATCAATGTACGTGTGTTTTGATAAGAAATCACGCCAATCAAAACTAAAATTGCCGATGCTAACCCAAACCCTCCAGCTACTCTTTTAAAAAATTGTTTGTGTCCCTTCTGTGCCTGTTTGTGTGTATGACTCGCCAATACTAAACTTGCTAAGTTGCGCCGCATTTCTAGTTGCTTAATTACCTGGCGGCCTAGAATTCGTAATGCTTCCACTTGTTCTGGAGAGAGGTTTCTTGGTACACGGTCAATTACACAAAGTGTTCCTAGTGCATATCCTTCAGGGTTAGTTAGTGGTACACCAGCATAAAACCGAACATTAGGGTCAGAGGTGACAAACGGGTTTTTAGCAAACCTTTCGTCTTCTGTGGCATCGGGTACAACAAAAACCTCAGGTTGCATAATAGCATGGGCGCAGAATGCCAAGTCTCGCGGTGTTTCTAGGGCATCCAAACCAACTTTTGACTTGAACCACTGGCGATCGCTATCAATTAAACTGATTAAGGCAATAGGAGTTCCACAAATATATGAGGCTAAACGGGTAAGGTCGTCAAAAGCAGCTTCCGAACGAGTATCGAGGATTTTATACTGCAAAAGAGATTCGATTCGCTGTGTTTCATTATCAGGTAATGGTGCTTTCATTCTTAAGTCTCATACTATTTTGGATTTTAGATTTTAGATTTTGGATTATTTATAAGGTTTACCTCCTGCCTCCTAAAATTTGACCCGCAATTGTCCTGTCAAGGAATTACCACCGTAGGCACTTCCCCCAGTTTCTTGATTTCGGACATTACTAAAGCTATAGCCGAGGTCTGCCTCTATATTTGATGAAACCTTTGCTGTACAGCGCGTTTGATAGGTATAGGCGTTGTCAAATTCTCCTTTAAGTCGCTGCTGTCCTAAGTTAGCAGCGAGGCGACAGCGTAAGAAATTAGCAATATCTCCTTCCCAAGCCACCTCAGCGTTGTAAACCAGAAAATCTGGTGGGGAAAAATAGCCACTTGTGCGTTCTAAATCGCGATCAAAACTCCAACTGAATAAGTTAGCTGCCAGAGAAAACTGTCCGAACTTGCGCTCTAGCCTACTAAATGACTGCACCTCGGAATTATTATCGTTGTAACTACCCAAACGCAATGATGAAAACAAGCTAGTGTTACGGTTAATCTGCCAGTATAAATCAGGCCCAAATCGCCAAGCAGTAATTTGATTGTCTAAAGTCCGAGCATTCGATTTATAAGGCCCTTGTTCTAAATTACCTGATAGTACTACTACCGATAGCAATTGACCGGATGACGAAACTTGCGGCGGCGAAATCGGAACCTCCACCTTAGCATTGAGATTGATAGCTGTAGGTAAACGATTGAACACATCGACTCCGGCCGCTGTTTGCAGAGTCACTTGCCCAATTTTTCCCTGCCATCCAACTTGTAAGGGAAAATTCGTTACTGATTCAACCCCGCGTTGCTCAAAGAAGTTAAAACCTGTCTTGAAAAATATTTTATTGCCATTATTCAATCGAAACTGAACCGTTGGTTCAAAAAAGAAATTGGTTTGGCCAAAGTTGTCTGTGTCATAGCGATAGTCCGTATGAAGACTTTCCAAAACTGCATCCGGCGTTTCTGGTTCAGTGGAAGTTGTTGCTGGGCTAGAATTCTGTGGTGGTTCGGGTAGCGGTGCTTGGGGTAGCGCTGGCGGTAATCGCAGATCAGGATTGAAGTTTTCGGGTGCCGCAATCAAAATAGGTGTTGGCTTTAATCGATAGGGGAGCGGCATCGAAAATTCTAGTTCGCCCTTAGCAAAGCCAACAGTCAAAGCCCCTGCTCTCAAATCTCTGTGAGTTGTAAATTTTGAGTATCGCTCTGCTGACTCAGGATTTACTTTAGTGACTTGCTCGGTCAATTCTGGAGGTGATTTCCAGGTCTGATGTGCTTGGGCAGCTTGTAACTTAGCTTCTGATAATATCCAAATACAAATACTTACGCTACAGATTACTCCCAATTGAATCTGTAGGCATCCCAAAATCAACTTAGTGTACAAACTATATCGAGAAACAAAGAGATAACGTCTAAAACTATCTGCCATAGGACGATACTATAGTTGTAAATCAAAAACTTGCTGCCAAAGAGTTTTCTGGCTGCTAGCTGATGTATTCAGCTTGGGATTATGATGCCCACAATATATCCTTGTTAAGACATGCCAAAGGAAAAAGATGTTACCGGAGGGATGATTAGTTAAACATAAGTAGTGAAGGGGAAGTGCTTTCTTTCATGCTTAACGATCGCCCGCTACGTACTAGACTTGATACCAAGTCCGGCTAATCACTTTTCATTAAAATCTTTTTGCGTAAGAGTCTCTGCCACACGCTGCCGGATCTTGCTACAGACAACTCTAAACGTCAGTCTAAACAATAAGTTTTTTTAAGCAATATGATCTGAGGGGGCATTTAACCCCCTCACTTGTCCCGCAATTAAGAGTCACCGCCATACCAGAACGGTTGGTGGGATTAGTTTTGCGGACATCTAGATGAAACAGCAAAAATTATACCAAAAGAATAGAAAACCCAACTTGCCGATGCCTGATCATCTATTAGTGTTACCTGTCGGCAAATCAGGGTGGCAGATTTCTAAGATTTGGTAGGAATAGTTACTGTGATTTTGACCAACTGCCAACTGTTCTTGTTGAGTCTGCTGTTTCCATCTCAGGGTTTTCAGCATTGTCAACCTCAAGAGTTCGGAGCAGTTCTCGAACTACGTCTGTTGCTGGCCTTCCTGTTAAAGCACAGTAGGATTCAAGTTTCTTCATTTCCTCAGTTGTGAGATTTATTGTCAGTCGTTTAACAGCCCATTTTTTATTCATAATCCTCTTTTTGTCGTTAATATGTTCCTTTTTGCCGAAATCATCAAGTCATTACGATTGTTCCCGCAGTGCATAACCTACACCACGGAGTGTATGAATCAAACGCTTTTCATTATTGTCTTCTAACTTGAGTCGCAAATAACGAATATAAACCTCAATAATATTAGAATCACCCATGAAGTCGTAACCCCAAACTTTCTCTAAAATTTGGTTTCTAGTAAACACCTGACGGGGATGTGAGAGGAGGTATTCTAATAAGTCAAACTCTTTTGCTGTTAACTCAATGCTTCGTTTTCCCCGAAAAACTTCACGGGTGCGGCGATTTAAGCTTAAATCTTCAAATTGCAATAAATCCTCTTCTGTTTCTTGCGTGCGACGGAGATGAGCGCGAATTCTAGCTAGTAGTTCCTCAATGCTGAAGGGCTTAACTACATAATCATCGGCTCCCGCATCTAATCCTGCGACGCGATCGCTCACTTCATCTTTTGCTGTCAACAAAATTACTGGTACTGTACTGCCTGTTGCTCGTAAACGGCGACAAATTTCCAAACCTGTCAACCCTGGTAGCATCCAATCCAGGATCGCTAAATCTGGCGATGAGTCTCGCGCCAGGGTTAAACCAGCAATACCATCATGGGCTACACTTACTTGATATCCTTCGCTATTAAGTTCTAATTCGACAAATCGCGCCAGTTTGATTTCATCTTCCACTAAAAGGATATGTGCTGTCATATTTTTGCTCCTAAAGCAGGTTATATGAGAATAAAAGTGCTACCATAACCTGGCTCTGCAAGGACGGCAACTTTGCCTCCCATACCTTTGCTAGGTGTTTCACAATATATCAACCTAAGCCTGCTTTGCCAGTCAAACGAGCGCGGGACGGATAAACTTGGTACAAGGGTTCAAAAATGCGAGACTGCTCCGACAAAGAAATGCCATTCAGATAGAAGGGCTATATGTAGGTAAACTGATTGTAAATATACTCCCTTCCCCTAACTTTGATTGAACACTTACACTACCCCCCATACCTTCTACAAGCGTCTTAACAATCGATAAACCCAAACCACAACCCCCAGTAGTATGAGAGCGGGATTCATCTACACGGTAAAATCTCTCAAAGATCCGTGCTTGCTGTTGCAAAGGAATGCCATAGCCTTCGTCACAAACTTGAATAATTGCCTTGTCTTGATGTTGATTTAATTTAAAAATTATAGGTGTATCAGCTTCAGAATACTTAATAGCATTATCAATCAAATTTAATAATACTTGTTTGAGGCGGCTGTAGTCTGCTTTTACCTCAATTGGGTAAATTTTTGACTCGATTGTAATGATGCGATCGCTATAGTTTTCTGCCATCATTACAACTTCTTCAACCAAGTCATTTAGCACATAAGATTTCATTTGAAAGTACAAGTAACCACTATCTGCTCGTGCTAAATCAAGTAAATCTTGTAATAAGCGGATAGTTCGTTCAGCTTCCGATGCAGCAGTTTCTAAAGCTTCTTGTTGGGTTTGGGTTAAGTTATTCTGTCTTCGCAAGACGCTTTGCAAATAACCATGTACAATCGTCAAGGGTGTGCGTAATTCGTGAGAAACATTACTTACAAATTCCCGTTCTTGCTTCCATGACTGGGAGAGACGCGATAACAGCATAGTTAAGGTTTGAGCTAATTCTTTAACTTCGCTTGGTGCATTATCAAAATATAACTGCGCTTGTCCTAAGTCTTCAGCAGAAATCACAGAAGCCATTTGATTTAGCTGACGCAGAGGTTGCAAAGAACGCTTAATATAAAATGCGATCGCAGATGTTAATACAAGAATTGCCAAAATACTAGTAATCCCTAAACTCTGCACCATTACCACAAACATTCTTTGTTCGCGGGTAATATCCTTTACTACAAATAATTCACCGAGTAACTTACCCTGCACTTGCACAGAACTACCGCATAAAACAAAGTAGCTTTGGTTCACTTTGTAAACTTGTGGTTTAATCGGCATCTTAGTCAGGGACATTAACTCAGCTACCGTAGTATCAGATAACAAATCCAAAGGCGCAGATTTTACTAAAATTTTATTATCAGGACTTTTTAGCCATAATAATGTGTTGGTATTTGCCAAATTATTAATAGCCTTTTGCAACCCAGTTTCAGGTTGCATCATTTCACTATAAATTTGCACATCTTGCGGCAAGCGTTGGGCGATTTGTTCTATATTATATTTATGACTATCAACTAAAATTTGCTGCATTCTCCAACTAGTCCATGTAGCAAGGCTACCTAATACCAAAGCTGAAAAACCAGCAATACCAACCGTGAGGCGTGACTGTAAGGAAAATGGGTCTATATTTATCCAATTCTTTTTGATTTGCTTCACTGTTCTGGTTGCACTTTAGGTGTAGAAAAAGGCTTTATCAATAAAATCAGACTGCTAAATGTAAAGTTACTGTCAACCAATACATCTTTAGTTATAGCTGATTTGAACTTACCTTTATTGCATATCTACAGTGAAAAGGGCAGACATTCCAAAAAGATTGCTGAATATTTTTATTTCATTGCCTTCTTAACTCCACAAATCTTTCTCTAGTAATAATTTAAATGCATTTACTACTAATTAAATTAATTTCCGCTGAGAATTACCTTAAGATTTGTACTCCCATCTGCTTTAATTTTATACTCTTGATTGTATTTAAGGGTTGAAAGTAGCTTCTCCTGCTTAATCCTGTTAAAAATTTATATTAAGTTTTAGCATGGATTATTATGGACATAGATTTTCAGCATAATAACAAGTTAGCTGTACATTCAGTTGAAGTGTTGTGAAATTTCTTTTTCCTAGCGACTATTTTAATCTCAAGATAGAGTGTAGAGATGGTACTAAGCGAATCGTAGAAATTGGTGATGGGCATGTATCAGATATTGTTGGATGGACGGCTGAAAGTTTTGCTCAACTTTGGGTGGGGTGATAGGTAACGAGTCGATAGTTCTTCCCCGCATCAACTCTCCGTCGCTAACCAAGCACGCAAAACCTCAGCCACTGTCCACGCTTGGGCAATACATCCCCGTGGAGTCATCGGAGCATCACCATCAAAAATTTCGCTGAGACTGCCAACACCGTGTGCAGTGAGATGATTAGCCATTGGTTCCAAAAATTGACGAGCCTGCTCAGGATTTTTGTAGACGCGCAGGTGTGCTAAGACGAACGGCCCTAACAACCAACCCCAGACTGTCCCCTGGTGATAAGCTCCATCACGTTGATACTGGTTGCCACCGTATTTTCCCCGATGTTGGGGATGGTTGGGGGCTAGCGATCGCAATCCATAAGAAGTCAGCAGCGATCGCCCGCAAGCTTCCACCACACCCTTTTGCTGGGCAAGTGTGAGCGGACTTTCTGGTAATGACACAGCAAAGATTTGGTTAGGACGCAACAACGCATCATCACCATCAGGACTGTCTAGAACGTCATAGCAATAACCTGTCTCGTCATTCCAGAAGCGAGAAAATCTATAATTTGCCCGGTCTGCCATTGCCTCATACTCTTGGTGTGGTTTACCGAGCTGACGGGCAAATTTTGCCATTGTCCGTAAAGCATTATACCAGAGGGCATTAACTTCAATCGGTTTGCCAATTCGGGGCGTAACTACCCAATCATCAACTTTGGCATCCATCCAGGTCAGTTGCACACCAGCAACGCCTGCATAAAGTAAACCATCGGCTGCATCGAGGTGGATGTTGTAACGTGTACCGCGACAGTGCCAATCAATGATGTCTGCAAGTATGGGAAAGAGTTCACCAAGCAAAGTATCATCGTCCGTAGCGCTGTAGTAGGCGCGGACTGCTTCAAAGTACCAAAGAGTGGCATCGACTGTATTATATTCTGGTTGCTCACCCGCATCGGGAAAGCGATTTGGCAACATTCCTTGGTCTACATATCTGGCAAAAGTACGAAGAATTGAGCGTGCTACCTCTGGGCGACCAGTGGAAATTGTCAAACCAGGTAGACTAATCATGGTGTCGCGTCCCCAGTCGCTAAACCAGTGATAACCAGCGATGATGGTTTTGCCGTAGGGGTCTTCTGGTACTGGGCGATCGACAATAAACTGGTCAGCAGCTAGTACTAGATGGTTGATCCAGCTAGGTGATTCCTTAGTCTTGAGAGGTCGATTAGTTTTCCAAAATCCTGTTAACTTCTGCTCTTGAGCGCGACGTAACTTAAGTGCAGCTTCACCATTGAGATTTGGTTCTTTTTCTGTGCTGGCTACAAACGCCATCGCTTCCCCAGGATTCAGTGTAACTTCAAAGGTGGCGGCGTGGAGGTGGTCTTCTTTATCTCTCAATCCCCGATAGCGTTCAACTGCTAAGTCAAAACCATGATACCAATTGTGGACAACAGATACACTAGGGCGATTACTCAACAGATACAGTGGTACAGCACCTGGATAAGCAGTTACACAAATCCCTTGTTCCAGCGGCTCAATAGACATCTGCCAATCATTGCTTTGAGTATCGCTGTGATAATCGCGGTAGTTGACCATTGCTTTGAGGGTTAACTTCAGCGGTTGGGTGGCACGACGCAGAGTATATTGAACATAGGTTGTGTTAGCGCCTTGTTGCATCCACACCCGTTTTTCTAACAAGGCATCAGCAACAGCAAAACGCCATACGGGTATTGTGTTTTCTAGAGAAAAACGTTCAATATACTGATAACCGTGGGGACTGACAATCCCATCTGCCCAACGATTGGTGTGTAGAGGATAAGAGCGAGTATCATACAGGACAGTTTCATCTAGTTTTGCCAGCAGTAATGTACGACCCAGAGGTGGTTTCAATGCTGCTACCAATAGACCGTGATAGCGGCGGGTCAATAAACCAGCCACAGTCCCAGAAGCGTAACCACCAATACCGTTAGTAACTAACCACTCCCGCGACTCTGCGGTGTCAAGATTGCCGCAGATTTCCCGCCCAAATTCAATACACATAACAGAGCAATTTTTGGTTAATCCCAACTAAAATCTTACCCGCTAATCAGGGCGAAAATTCATTAGATTAAGCAATATTAAATACTAGGATCTTTGGTAAAGACATTTCTGTAAGTAGAAGCTAAAATGTCTCTAAACGATTTTTTAATAAATTTATTAATTACGTAAATTAAATTATCGTTTGAGATCAAAGGTTATATATACAGTTTTATCCTCTCCATAAGGTGGGCAAAAGATGATATTCACTCATTGCCACCAAGTTTTCACATTCTGGCAAATCAAAAGGGGAAGAATAGAGTTTTGAAAGATTTTCAACGTTGTATTCCTTCAGAGGAAAAATATCTAGAGGCATTCCACTCAATTTATCAGGGATTGACTCCGGGACACAAAGCGATCTTGAATAAGTTGTATCAGCATTGTTATTTTATGAAGGACAATCGCAGATTACGGACTTGGGAGTTATCTGAAGCTGCGGGATATGACGGTGATTCTGCTGGTCAAATTGGTCATTTAGGTGAAAAGTTTTGCAATTTCTTTGGAGTAAAATCTGACGAATTTGGGCAGCCAGCACTTGCAATAATTAGTTGGTTTCCAGATGAAATCAATGGATATTGGTACATTGAGCTAATTCCTGAAGCAGCTAGAGCATTTAGTCGTTTTCACTTAGAAACTGTCCAATGTAAATATTAATTTTATAGTAATAGGCTTGGGTTAAGGCTTGTAGTTAGCGATCGCTCCTCTCAGATTTTCCAGCACTGTCATTTGGTGTCTAACTGCGATCGCTTATAGTTATATTAGCTTATACCTGCGAAGATGTAGCAGGTAGCGGGATAATCTCAAGACCATATTTTAGACTTGTCCGAAATATTAACTTAGGAAAAGAAAAATGGTAAAACGTTTAATTGAGTGCTTACCATTTTTCAGTATTAATTATGGTTTTTAATTATATCCAAAAGTATCCACTACGAACAAAATAAATTTTAGGGATTAGTTACGAACAATTACAATCACTGCTAAATTGTGCCATAAATCGTCATAACGGAATTAAAGCCAAACAGGAAAGCCAAAAAATTAGAATCAATGCGGCTGGTGGAGGTCGCCCAGATCGGGTACTATTGAAGCCCCAGAATGATGCCGTCCTTAGTACGCTGTTCCAAAGCAAAGCGCGGGTAGCCCCAGTGTTGGGGGATTGATATTGTGGGTTGCATTGATTTAATGGGGATTGTTGAGAATGTGGTGAGAGGCGTAGGCGTAGCCCGCCGTAGGTATCGCAGTTGTCAAGCGATCGCCTGGAATGAGAACAATTACGCCGTTACTAACTCTGCTTTCTCCAGCGTCTGTTGCAATTTATCGCCAGTTAGCTGTTCTAACGGTTGATCTAAATGTTCTGGAATCTGAAATATGGGGACAAAAATGGTCGCATAAGGCCATTATAGCGAGGTCAAATATCCAACCTGGGCGGATTCTTCCAACTCAAGGTGGCTCTTACTTCGGGGCAGAAGCCGGGTTTTGACTTCTTGCTCTGGTGTTAGAGTTATGACCCTAAGCTTGTGAAATTATCAAGAAGTTAAAGTTAATAATTATTTTTATTTAGTATTTTAACTGTCTTAACTGTCCAGTTAACTGTCTTAACTGTCTTAACTGTCCAGTTAATAAAGTTAACTGGACAGTTAACTGTCTTAACTGTCCAGTTAACTTTTTACTTAACAGTTTTAACCCTATTGCATTTTGTTGATAAAGCTGAGATGATTCATTAGTTAAAGTTTATGTGTAAAGCTAGCGTTTATTAATAACTTAGTCATCAAATTAAGAGTAAATCAAGATAAAATTATATAGTCTTAACTTAATTTGAGTGGTAATAGCTCTTATCTATACTTGTTAGAAAACTTTTATTGACTAAAATGTAATCTCGTACCCCTATTAATGTTTTAACCAAGAATGTAAGGATTTTAGGTAATTACAATGGACGAAATCGTTAAAAAACTTGCTGGTCTGGGTCTTCCTGGTGTAATTCTCGTGATTTTAACGGTTACATCAGGAGGTAGTTCTGCCGCCATTGCAGCTACTCTTACAGCATTAGGAGGGCCGTTTGGTGTTGTTGGAGGTATAGCCCTGCTTGGTCTAATAACAGTTGTAGGGGATGCTGTAGCAGGATATGGGCTTGAATCCATTGTCAAGGCTATTTATAAAGAACGTAGCAAAAACGAATCTGTTCAAGTTCTCCTCAAGGAGATTAAAGATTTACCGATTACTGAGGAGCTAAAACTCAAACTGAAAAATGAACTTAGCCCAGAAAATTTTACCGATACCCAAGAGGTTTAGATTCCAACAATAGTTTAAGTTATTGAGAATTTATTTTGATGGCTATTTCTTAATTCATCTCAACTCAGTTGGAGAAAAATTATATTTAGCTAATTTCATTCTCGTAAGAACAAAATTTGTCTTCTTCTAACCAGCTATATATTAGCCAGTACAAGCTGTTTTCACACCGCCAAGAATAAGAGTACTAAAGGGAGCTAAATTCATCTATTTTTGGAAAACTTTTTGGGGTAAAAAGACCTCTGTTCACGCATTATTTGTATTGTTATAACCAAAATCATCAGTATTTTAAGGAGTTCCAATGGATGGAATTATAAAAATAATTTATCCACTCTCTTCTGGTCAAGAAGCAATGTGGTTTATCTACCAAATTGCTCCAGAGAGTGTTGCTTATAATATATTTATTACCGTAAAAATTAATTCATATTTAAATATTGCTGCTGTCAATCGTGTATGGGAAAAAATTATTGAACACCATCCTATTCTCCGAACCACATATACTATTCATGAAGGCAAACCCGTTCAGCAAGTTAATCAACAACATAAATTTAATCTTGAGGCAATAGATGCCAATAATTGGAGTGAAGACCAATTAAAAGAGAAAATATTTGCTATAACTGACCGCCCTTTTAACTTAGAAAAAGATTCAGTTTTGAGAGTTAATTTATTTACTCGTTCAGCAGAAGAACACATTCTCTTGCTAACAATGCATCACATTGCAGGTGATATGTGGTCTTTTGATTTACTACTGAGTGAATTTCAAAGTTTGTATGTTAGTGAAATTGAGCAAGTTAGTCAAGAGCAGACAGAGGCAGCAGATTCTTTTACCAAGAATAAATCTTATCTAGAATTTGTCCGCTGGCAGTCAGAAATGCTATCGGGTTCCAGGGGAGAAAAACTTTGGCAATACTGGCAACAACAATTAGCTGGCGAATTGCCAATTTTGAATTTGCTTGTAGATAAACCCCGTCCCCCGGTAAAGACTTCTCAAGGAGCAACACATATTTCAAAGCTAGATGAACAGTTAATTCAAAAACTCAACCATCTAGCTCTAGTCTCTAGAACAAGCCTTTATCAGATTCTGCTAGCAGCATTTTACGTGCAACTTTACCGCTACACCAATCAAACAGACATCCTCATAGGAAGCCCGATGAGAGGTAGGTGGGGTAGAGAGTTTAAAGAGATTGTCGGCTACTTCGTTAACCTGAATGTTTTACGAGTTTCTGTCCAGGAAAACGCCACGTTTAAAGAATTTCTCGCTCAAGTCAGCAAGACAGTTAGAGAAGCCCAAAAGCATCAAGATTACCCTTTTTCTTTGTTAGCAGAACAACTCCAGCCACAACGAGATCCCAGTCGTTCTCCTTTATGTCAAGTTAGTTTTACTTGGCAAGCACACCGTTGGTGTGAACCAACAGAAAATTCTTTGCACAGTGGAGAACAACTGCTTGAGATAAAACCATACTTGCTGGGACATCAACGGGGTGCAGACTTTGATCTGAATTTAATGGTGATGGAAGCTCAGGGAGTATTGCAACTCTGCTGGCAATACAATACTGACTTGTTTGAAGCTAGTACAATCACGCGTATGGCAGGGCATTTTGTTACCTTGCTTGAAAGCATTGTAGCTAATCCTCAAGAGCAGATTTGGCAATTACCTCTGCTGACAGAAATTGAACAACAGCAGTTATTAGTTCAGTGGAATGATACAGGTGTAGATTATTTCCAAAATAAATGTATCCATCAGCTATTTGAGGAGCAAGTAGATAGTACACCCGATGCTGTAGCAGTTGTGTTTGAAAATCAACAATTGACTTACCAGCAGTTGAATTGTCGCGCTAACCAATTAGCCCATTACTTGCAATCTTTGGGTGTGGGTGAAAATGTGCTGGTGGGTTTGTGTGTAGAACGTTCCTTAGAAATGGTGGTGGGACTATTGGGGATTCTCAAGGCGGGTGGGGCTTATCTACCACTTGACCCTGAGTATCCTGCTGAACGCTTAAGCTTCATGCTCAAAGACACTCAAGTAAAAGTGCTGTTGACTCAAGAGAAATTAGTAGAATCTCTTCCTCAACATCAAGCTTGTGTCGTTTGCTTAGATACCGACTGGCACAGCATTAGCCAAGCAAATCAGGATAATCTCAATAGCAAAGTCAGTCCAGAAAACCTCTCTTATGTGATTTACACCTCCGGTTCTACAGGCACACCCAAGGGAGTCGCCGTTACTCATCAGGCCGTCAATCGACTGGTGTTAAACACCAACTATATACAGTTAACAGCTGATGAATGCGTTGCTCAAGCCGCAAATATTGCTTTTGATGCAGCCACCTTTGAAATTTGGGGAGCATTGCTTTCCGGAGCCAAGCTAGTCATTATCACTAAATCTGTATTGCTCATCCCAGAAGAATTTGCTGTCAATATTCGCGAGCATCAAGTCAGTGTCTTATTTTTAACTACAGCTTTATTTAATCAGTTAGCCAGTGTTGTTCCGCAAGCATTTAGTTCTCTACGATATCTACTATTTGGTGGTGAAGCGGTTGATCCCAAATGGGTGCTGGAAGTGCTAGATAAAGGCGCTCCTCAACACTTGCTCCATGTCTATGGGCCAACAGAGAACACCACGTTTTCTTCTTGGTATTTGGTAGAAGACTTAGCAACGACAGCCACAACTATTCCCATTGGTCGGGCGATCGCCAATACGCAAATCTACATCCTTGACCAAAACTTACAGCCTGTACCAGTAGGTGTGCCAGGAGAAATATATCTTGGTGGAGCAGGATTAGCACAGGGCTACTTCAACCGCCCTGAATTGACAAAAGAGAAATTCATCCCCAATCCGTTTGATAATTCCAAATTATATAAAACGGGGGATTTGGCACACTATTTAGCAGATGGCAATATAGAATACTTAGGACGCATTGACAATCAAGTAAAAATACGTGGTTTTCGCATCGAGTTGAGCGAAATCGAAGTAGTCCTGAGCCAACATGGTGATGTGCAAGTATCTTGTGTCATTGTCCGGGAAGATACTCCTGGTGATAAACGTTTAGTCGCCTACGTGGTAGCACATCAGGATTGTAAACCCACAATCAGCGAACTACGGGAATTCCTTAAAGCAAAACTCCCAGATTACATGGTGCCAAATGCAATAGTTATCTTGGAGTCACTGCCGCTTACTCCCAACGGCAAAGTAGACCGCCGTGCCTTACCCATACCGGATTTACACAGCGAACAACAAGATAAATTTGTTGCACCTCGTAATCCAGTGGAAGAAATGCTGGCACTCCTTTGGACACAAGTGCTGAAAGTAGAGCTTTTAAGCATTCATGACAACTTCTTTGAACTTGGCGGACACTCGCTACTCGCAACACAATTAGTTTCACGCATCCGCAACGTTTTTAAAGTGGAACTACCATTGCGTGAGTTGTTTGCAAGAGCGACAGTAGCCGAATTAGCACAATCAATTAGGCAGTTACAGCAACAAGACTTAGAACTCTCTGAACGACCTATCTTACCAAAGGTGAGGGATGCAGAATTACCACTGTCTTATGCTCAACAGCGTCTGTGGTTTTTAGATCAGTTCGAGCCTAATAGCGCCTTTTATAACATTCCTATGGCTTTGCGTCTAGTGGGAAATTTGAATCAACCAGCCTTAGAACAAAGCTTACTAGAGATTATTCATCGCCACGAAGCTTTACGCACCAACTTTATTACAGTTGATGGAAAACCTTCTCAAATTATTCAAACACAAACGAATTGGACAGTTTCAGTTATTGACTTAAAGTCTTTATCTACAACCGATCAAGAAATTACTAGCCAGGAATTAGCGCGACAACAAGCTATTGAGCCTTTTGACTTGGCAAACGGAGCATTAATCAGAACAACATTACTAGTGCTGTCAGAGACAGAACACATATTGTTAGTTTGTATGCATCATGTTGTTAGTGATGGCTGGTCAATGGCTGTGTTTGTTCAAGAACTAGCAGCGCTATACGATGCTTATGTTCAAGGTCAGTCGTCACCTTTAACACCGCTACCAATTCAATATGCAGATTTTGCTATCTGGCAAAGAGAGTGGTTGCAAGGAAATGTACTGCAAAACCAACTAACTTACTGGCAACAACAACTGGCAAATGCACCAGCTCTATTGTCGCTGCCCACAGATCGACCCAGACCTGCTGTGCAGACTTTTGCTGGTGCATATCAAAAGTTTGCCCTCTCTGCTGAACTCACTGGTAGGTTGATACAACTGAGTCAGCAACAAGGGGTGACTTTGTTCATGACACTTTTGGCAGCGTTTGATACCCTGCTTTACCGCTACACAGGTACAGAAGACATTTTGGTAGGATCTCCCATTGCTAACCGCGATCGCAGTGAGATAGAAGGGTTAATTGGCTTTTTTGTCAATACTTTAGTCATGCGTAGTGACTTATCAGGCAACCCCAGTTTTAGCGAATTACTGACTCGTGTCCGCGAAATAGCAATGGAGGCATACTCGCATCAGCATTTACCATTTGAAATGCTAGTGGAAGCATTGCAGCCAGAACGGGATCTTAGCCATACACCGCTATTCCAGGTGATGTTTACACTTCAGAATGCGCCCGTATCAACCGTGGAGTTAAATCAGTTAAGTGTTAGTTCAACGTTGATAGAAGGTACAACTTCCAAGTTTGATCTTACCTTGTCAATGGAAAATACTGCTACTGGAGTAGTGGGTGTGTGGGAATATAGCACTGACTTGTTTGATGCCAGCACAATTGAGCGAATGACGGGTCATTTTGTGACATTGCTTGAAAGTATTATTGCTAACCCAGAACAGCAAATTTCTCAATTGCCCGTGTTGACAGAAGTTGAGCAACAGCAGTTATTGGTTGAGTGGAACAATACAGGAGTAGATTATCCACAAGATTTGTGCATCCATCAGTTGTTTGAGGAGCAGGTTCAGCGAACACCCGATGCAGTAGCAGTTGTGTTTGAAGATGTACAGACGCGACATGTCGCGTCTCTAACATACCAGCAGTTGAATAGTCGCGCAAATGAGTTAGCACATTACTTGCAGTCTTTGGGAGTGGAAGCAGATGTGCTGGTAGGTATTTGTCTGGAGCGCTCCATAGAAATGGTGGTGGGATTGTTGGGCATTCTTAAGGCAGGTGGAGCTTATGTACCACTTGACCCAGACTATCCACAAGATCGCTTGAGCTTTATGCTAGAAGATGCTCAATTGAGAGTGCTGCTGACACAACAGCAACTCAAAGAAAAGTTACCTCAGCATCAAGCGCAGGTTGTATGTTTAGATACTGACTGGCAATTTATTTCTCAGTCCAGTCAGGAAAATCTAATTAATACTGTACAAGCTAGTAACTTAGCTTATGTGATTTACACATCTGGTTCCACTGGCAAGCCCAAAGGAGCAATGAACACCCACTTGGGAATTTGCAATCGCCTGCTGTGGATGCAACAAGCTTATCAATTAACAGCAGTAGATTGCATTTTACAGAAAACTCCTTTTAGCTTTGACGTTTCAGTTTGGGAGTTCTTCTGGCCATTGTTGAATGGAGCGCGTTTAGTTGTGGCTAAACCAGGTGGACATAAAGATAGTGCTTACTTGGTCAACCTAATTTTAGAGCAGCAGGTGACAATAGTGCATTTTGTTCCTTCTATGCTTCAGGTTTTCTTAGAAGAACAAAATCTCGAAAATTGCCGTAGTTTGAAACGAGTTATCTGTAGTGGTGAAGCTTTGCCTGTAGAACTTCAGGAACGCTTTTTTGCTCGGTTAGAGTGTGAATTGCACAATCTCTACGGCCCAACAGAAGCGGCAATTGATGTCACCTACTGGCAATGCTTTCCAGATGGCAATCTTAGGACAGTACCGATTGGTCGTGCGATCGCCAACACGCAAATTTACATTTTAGACGAGCATCTGCAACCAGTTCCTGTAGGTGTAGCTGGAGAACTGCATATTGGTGGTGCAGGATTAGCAAGAGGCTATCTCAACCGTCCAGAATTGACAAAAGAAAAATTCATTTCCAACCCCTTTAGAAGAAGCAGAGGAGCAGGGGAGCAGGGGAGCAGAGGGGAAACCTTTAATTCAGATCGCCTCTATAAAACCGGGGATTTAGCGCGTTATTTACCAGGTGGCACAATTGAATACATCGGACGAATTGATAACCAAGTAAAAATACGTGGTTTCCGCATCGAATTGGGAGAAATTGAGGTATTACTAAATCAATATGAGGAGGTGCAGGCATCTTGTGTTATTGCCCGCGAAGGTACGACGGGGAATAAATGCTTAGTCGCCTATATAGTGCCGCATCAGCACTCTAAACCCACAACCAATGAACTGCGGCAATTCCTGAAAGCAAAGCTACCAGACTACATGGTGCCAAGTGCTTTTGTGATGTTGGAGTCAATGCCACTCACTTCTAACGGCAAAGTAGACCGTCGCGCTTTACCTGCACCGGATTTATACAGCGAAATCAAAGATAAATATGTAGCCCCACGTACTCCAATTGAAGAAATACTGGCGCAAACTTGGTCACAAGTACTGCAACTGCCACAAGTAGGCATACACGATAACTTCTTTGAACTTGGGGGACACTCACTATTAGCAACACAATTGGTTTCACGCATCCGCAACATTTTCAAAGTGGAACTACCATTGCGAGAGTTGTTTGCCGCCGCCACACTAGCCGAATTAGCACGAGAAATTGAACAATTACAGCAACAAGACTTACAACTGTCTGCACCGCCTATCTTACCAAGGGCGGAGAATGCACAATTAGCACTGTCTTATGCTCAACAGCGTCTATGGTTTTTAGACCAATTCGAGCCAAACAGTCCTTTCTATAATATGTCCATAGCCTTGCGTTTAGAAGGAACTGTGGAAGTTGCCGCATTAGAACAAAGCTTCCAAGAAATTATTCATCGCCACGAAGCGTTACGCACTAATTTCATTACGGTTGATGGACAGGCAACACAAATCATTCAAACAGAAACGAACTGGACAGTTTCAGTTGTTGATTTGAAGCATTTATCAACAACTAAGCAAGAAGTAGCTTCACAGCAATTAGTGCAACAACAAGCTATTCAACCCTTTGAGTTGGCAACACAAGCATTGGTAAGAGCGACATTAGTAGTGCTATCCGAGACAGAACACATACTGTTAATGTGTATACACCACATAGTCTCTGATGGCTGGTCAATCGGTTTATTTCTCCAAGAACTAGCAGCACTTTACAATGCTTATTCTCAAGGTAAAAGCTCGACCTTAGCGCCACTGCCGATTCAATATGCAGATTTTGCACTGTGGCAAAGACAGTGGTTGCAAGGAGAAGTACTACAAAGCCAATTGAGTTATTGGCAACAAAAATTGGCTTCGGCTCCAACCTTATTGTCGCTACCCACAGACCGACCAAGACCTGCTGTGCAAACTTACCAAGGGACACATCAAGAGTTTGCACTTTCTGAAGAACTAACTAGTAAGCTGGCAAAACTCAGCCAAGAGCAAGGGGTGACTCTGTTCATGACGCTGTTGGCAGCTTATGATACGCTGCTTTACCGCTACACAGGTACAGAAGACATTCTGGTGGGTTCGCCAATTGCTAACCGCGATCGCAGTGAGATAGAAGGGTTAATTGGCTTTTTTGTCAATACTTTAGTCATGCGTACTGATTTATCAGGCAACCCCAGTTTTAGCGAATTACTCAGTCGTGTTCGTGAAATAGCAATGGAGGCATATTCTCATCAGCATTTGCCTTTCGAAATGCTGGTAGAAGCATTGCAGCCAGAACGGGATCTCAGCCATTCACCACTGTTCCAAGTAATGTTTGTCCTCCAGAATGCGCCGACATCTGGATTAGAACTGACTGGATTAACTGTCAGTTCATTGCCAATAAAAGGTACAACTTCAAGGTTTGATTTAACCTTAATAATCCAGAACACTCCCACTGGTTTAGTAGGGGTGTGGGAGTACAACACTTACTTGTTTGATGCTAGTACCATTGAGCGAATGACTGGTCATTTTGTGACATTGCTTGAAGGTATTATTGCTAACCCAGAGGAACGAATTTCCCAATTACCACTGCTGACACAACCGGAACAACAAAAGTTACTTGTCGAGTGGAACGATACTCAGGTAGATTATCCACAAGATTTGTGCATTTATCAGTTGTTTGAGGAACAGGTCGATAGTACACCCGATGCGATCGCAGTTGTATTTGAAGATCAACAACTGACTTACTATGAATTAAACTACCGCGCTAACCAGTTGGCGCACTACTTGCGGTCTTTGGGTGTAGGGTCTGATGCCCTGGTTGGTCTGTGTGTAGAGCGTTCTTTAGAGATGGTTATAGGATTACTGGGGATTCTGAAAGCGGGTGCTGCTTATGTGCCACTTGATCCAGAATATCCACCTGAGCGTTTGAGCTTTATTTTAGAAGATGCTCAAGTTAGGGTGTTGCTAACCCAGCAGTCACTTCTTGATAGATTGCCACAGCATCAAGCACAGCTTGTTTGTTTGGATACTGACGCTCAACTGATTTCCCAATCGGGTCAGGACAATCTCATCTCCGACGTACAAGCAAATAACTTAGCTTATATAATTTATACTTCTGGTTCTACAGGTCAACCTAAAGGTATAGCAATGAATCAGCTTGCCCTTGGCAATCTGATCTTGTGGCATCGGGAAAATCTGAAAATTTCTCGTGGAGCAAAAACCCTACAATTTGCTTCTATTAGCTTTGATGTCTCCTTCCAAGAAATATTCACTACCTGGTGTTCTGGAGGCACATTGTTCTTAATTAAGGAGGAATTACGCAGAGATACATCAGCTTTGTTAGGTTTTCTCCAACAAAAAGCAATTGAGAGAATGTTTCTCCCTTTTGTTGCCTTACAGCAACTAGCTGAAGTTGCTATTGGTAGTGAATTAGCTAATAGTCATTTGCGGGAAATCATTACTGCTGGGGAACAGTTGCAAATTACTCCCGCGATTTCTCAATGGTTAAGCAAGCTAACTGATTGTACATTGCACAATCACTATGGGCCATCAGAGAGCCATTTAGCCACCAGTTTTACTCTGACTAATTCAGTGGAGACTTGGCCGCTACTTCCTCCCGTTGGTCGTCCCATTGCCAACGCGCAAATCTATATACTGGACAGGTTCTTACAGCCTGTACCCGTGGGTGTACCAGGAGAATTGTACATTGCTGGTGTCCTTTTATCGCAAGGCTACTTCAACCGACCAGAGTTAACACTTGAGAAATTCATCCCTAACCCCTTTAAAAGAAGCAGAGGAGCAGGGGAGCAGGGGAGCAGAGGGGAAACCTTTAATTGCGATCGCCTTTACAAAACAGGGGACTTAGCACGCTATTTAAGTGATGGCAATATTGAATACTTGGGGCGTATTGACAATCAGGTGAAAATTCGGGGTTTCCGCATCGAGTTGGGAGAAATTGAAGCAGTACTGAGCCAACTTGATGTGCAGGCATCTTGTGCGATCGCTTGGGAAGACATTCCTGGCAACAAACGCTTAGTCGCTTACATTGTGCCTCAAGAAGAGCAGAAGCTCACAGTCAGCTTTGTGCGTAGCTTCTTGAAGGAAAAGTTACCAGAATATATGGTGCCAAGTGCAATTGTTATCTTAGAAGCTTTACCCCTTACCCCCAACGGTAAACTAGACCGTCGCGCTTTACCCGCACCTGATTTACACAGCCAATTATTGGACAAATATGTTGCCCCACGTAACCCAATCGAAGAAATCCTGTCGCTAATTTGGGCGCAAGTTCTGAAAGTAGAGCAAGTAGGCATATACGATAACTTCTTTGAACTTGGAGGACACTCATTACTAGCAACGCAACTCATCTCCCGCGTGCGTACCAGCTTGAAAGTAGAACTACCATTGCGTAGCTTATTTGCTGCACCAACCGTTGCTGAATTATCCCAAAACATTCAGCGATCGCAGCAACAGGATTTAGAATTAACAGCATCACCCATCGTACCAAGGGCGGAGGATGCGGAATTACCACTGTCTTATGCCCAAACACGGCTATGGTTTTTAGATAAGTTAAACCCAAACAGCGCCTTCTACAACTTCCCCATAGCTTTGCGTTTAGTCGGAACTCTTAATCGAACTGCGTTAGAACAAAGCTTACAAGAAATTATTTATCGCCACGAAGCCTTACGCACCAACTTTGTCATCGTTGATGGAAAACCTTCTCAAATTATTCAAACACAAATAAATTGCACGCTCTCAGTTGTTGACTTAAAGCATTTATCTACAACCGAGCAAGAAATAACTTCACAGCAATTAGCGCAACAACCCTTTAACCTAGCAACTGAAGCATTAGTCAGAGCAACATTAATAGTGCTGTCTGAGACAGAACACGCCTTATTAGTCTGTATGCATCACATAGTTAGCGATGGCTGGTCAATGGGTGTGTTTGTTCAAGAGCTAGCAGCCTTGTACAATGCTTATTCTCAAGGTGAACCGTCACCTTTAACACCATTGCCGATACAGTACGCAGATTTCGCACTTTGGCAGCGAAATTGGTTACAAGGAGATGTACTACAAAGTCAATTGAGTTACTGGCAACAACAACTGGCAAACGCACCAGCTTTGTTGTCACTACCCACTGACCGACCTAGACCATCTATGCAGACTTTCGCAGGAGCATATCAACAGTTTGCCCTCTCAAAAGAGCTAACTGATAAACTTATGCAACTAAGCCAGCAACAAGGAGTTACTTTGTTCATGACGCTGTTAGCAGCGTTTGATACCTTACTTTACCGCTACACAGGTACAGAAGACATTTTGGTGGGTTCGCCAATTGCTAACCGCGATCGCAGTGAGATAGAAGGGTTAATTGGCTTTTTTCTCAACACTTTAGTCATGCGTACCAATTTGGCTGGCAATCCTAGCTTTAGCGAATTACTAGGTCGTGTTCGTGAAATGGCGATGGATGCATACTCTCATCAGAATTTGCCTTTTGAAATGCTAGTAGAAGCATTGCAGCCAGAACGGGATCTCAGTCATACACCACTGTTCCAAGTGATGTTTGTCCTTCAAAATGCTCCTATATCTCAACAATTGGAGTTGACTGGGTTAACTGTTAGTCCACTGGTGGTAAAAAGTACAACTACCAAGTTTGATCTGACTTTAGGAATGGAGAACACTGCCACTGGACTGGTCGGGGTGTGGGAATACAACACTGATTTGTTTGATGCCTCGACCATTGAGCGAATGACGGGTCATTTTGTGACATTGCTGGAAGGTATTATTGCTAACCCAGAGGAACGAATTTCTCAACTGCCACTGCTAAAAGAATTTGAGCAACATCAACTATTAGTAGAGTGGACTGATACTCAGGTAGACTATCCGCTAGATAAGTGTATCCATCAGTTGTTTGAAGAGCAGGTTCAGCGTACACCTGATGCAGTGGCAGTTGTTTTTGAAGACCAACAACTGACTTACCAGCAGCTTAATAGTCGTGCTAACCAGTTGGCGCACTACCTCAAGTCTTTGGGTGTGAGAGCAGATGTGCTGGTAGGCATTTGTGTGGAACGCTCAATAGAAATGGTGGTGGGACTGTTGGGCATTCTGAAAGCGGGTGGCGCATACCTGCCACTTGACCCTGAGTATCCGACTGAGCGTTTGCACTTTATGCTAGAAGATGCTCAAGTTTCGGTGTTGCTGACTCAGCAGAAACTCCTTGATAGACTGGCCCAACATCAAGCAAAGCTGGTTTGTTTGGATACTGACTGGCAGCTTATTTCTCAGTTAAGTCAGGATAATCTCATCGCTGAGACGCAAGTAACTAATTTGGCTTACGTGATTTATACCTCCGGTTCTACAGGTCAACCCAAGGGAGTGCTGATTGCCCATCAAGGATTATTAAATTTGGTATTCTGGCATCAAAGTGCTTTTAAAATCACGACCTTAGACAAAGCAACTCAGCTAGCAGGAACAGCATTTGACGCTGCTGTATGGGAATTATGGCCTTACCTGACCACAGGAGCAAGTATATATTTAGTCAAATCTGAGTTCCTTAGCTCGTTAGTGAAGCTACGAGACTGGTTGATTTCAAAGCAGATTACTATCAGTTTTCTGCCAACACCACTGGCACAGGAATTATTGTCTTTGGAATGGCCAACTGAAAGTTTGGCTTTGCGAACCATACTGACTGGAGGAGATAAACTTCATCAGTATCCATCAGATTTAGTCCCTTTCCAACTAGTGAATAATTATGGCCCAACTGAGAATACTGTTGTTACAACTTCTGGGTTGGTAGTTGCCAAGGAGCAAGATC
The DNA here is from genome assembly GCF_047228265.1 of Nostoc sp. UIC 10607. NCBI lineage: Bacteria > Bacillati > Cyanobacteriota > Cyanophyceae > Nostocales > Nostocaceae > Nostoc > Nostoc sp. UIC 10607. The sequence goes on from NZ_JBIQNW010000024.1 coordinate 32,599, forward strand.
AGATATCACCGAGTATTGGCAGAGCGATCGCTAACACTCAAACCTATATTCTAGATAACAACCTGCAATTAGTTCCCATTGGTATCCCAGGAGAGTTACATATTGCTGGTGTCGGGTTAGCAAAAGGCTATCTCAACCGTCCCGAACTGACAACTGAAAAATTCATCCCCAATCCGTTTGACGAGGGAGTAAGTAAATTATATAAAACTGGGGATTTGGCACGTTATCTACCCGATGGCAACATTGAATACCTGGGACGCATTGACAATCAAGTAAAAATTCGGGGCTTCCGCATCGAGTTGGCAGAAATTGAAGCATTACTGGGACAACATGATGATGTGCAGATATGTTGTGTCATTGCTCGTGAAGAAACTTCAGGTAATAAGCGCTTAGTCGCCTATGTAGTGCCACAAAAAGAGGTGACACCCACAACGGACGAACTGCGTCAGTTTCTTGACGAGAAACTGCCTGGGTATATGGTGCCAAGTGTTTTTGTGATGCTAGAATCCTTACCCCTGACACCCAACGGCAAAGTAGACCGTCGCGCTTTGCCTGCTCCAGATTTACAACAGGAACTATCAAATTATGTAATGCCAAATACTGAAGTAGAAAGAATCATTGCTGGCATTTGGCAAAACACACTGGAAGTAGAAAAAGTGGGAATTTACAATAATTTCTTTGAACTAGGAGGTCATTCGTTACTACTGGTACGAATTAATCAGCAATTACAGGAAAAATTTGGTTTAGAAGTGTCAATAGTTGATATGTTTAATTACCCAACTATACATAGAATAAGCCAATATTTAAGTACTAAACTTAATCAAGAATATACATTAAAACAAAATAATTCTCGCCCTCAATCTCCCACTGAAAGTAAAGCTTTCAGAAATCAACAATTACAGCTTAGGCAGCAGTATCTTTCTCAAAGGAAGGGTAAAAAACTATGATAAATTCCCTTAATACTAATGATTTCAATAACTCTGAAATAGCAATAATTTCTCTTGCTGGTCGGTTTCCAGAAGCAAAAAATATTGACTCTTTTTGGCAGAATTTGCGTGATGGCGTAGAATCTATCTCCAGGTTGACGGATGAAGAATTGATAAATTCTGGCGTTTCTCTAGATTTACTGAATAATCCTAATTATGTAAAAGCTAGTGCTGTTTTATCAGATATCGAATTGTTTGATGCAAACTTTTTCGCTTATAGTGCGAAAGAAGCTGAGTTAATAGATCCCCAACAACGCTTATTTTTAGAATTGGCGTGGGAGGCAATAGAAAAGGCTGGTTATGATCCGCATACCTATAATGGGTTAATAGGGGTTTATGCTGGTGTGGGAATGAATAGGTATCTTGTCAACAATCTCTACTCTCATCATCAATTATTAGAGACAGTTGACCCACTGCAATTAATAATTTCCAACGATAAAGATTTCTTGCCAACACGAGTTGCATATAAACTCAACTTGACTGGAACAGCAGTGAATGTACAAACTGCCTGTTCTACTTCTTTGGTTGCTGTTCACTTAGCTTGCCAAAGCCTATTAAATTGTGAATGTGACATGGCTTTAGCTGGTGGAGTGACTCTCAGCATTCCCCGAAAAATAGGTTATTTGCATCAAGAGGGAATGATTCTTTCTCCTGATGGACACTGCCGTGCATTTGATGCTAAGGCACAAGGAACAATTGCCAGTAGCGGTGCTGGGATTGTGGTATTGAAAAGATTAAAGGATGCGATAAGCGATCGCGACCACATCCATGCAATCATTAAAGGTTCGGCCATTAATAATGATGGTGCAATAAAAGTGGGCTTCACTGCTCCTAGTGTTAGCGGTCAAGCAGCAGTGATTAGCGAAGCTCAAGTTATAGCTGGTGTAGATGCCGAAACAATTTCCTACATCGAAGCTCATGGCACAGCGACACCTTTAGGAGATCCCATTGAAATTGCCGCTTTAACTCAAGCTTTTAATCAAAGTACTGATAAAAAAGGTTTTTGCGCTATTGGTTCGTTAAAAACCAACTTAGGACATCTGGATACAGCAGCAGGTGTCGCAGGTTTGATTAAAACTGTATTAGCACTGCAAAATAAAATGCTGCCTCCTAGTTTGCACTTTGAGACACCTAATCCCAAAATTGATTTTGCCAACAGTCCTTTTTACGTCAATACAACCCTAACTGAATGGAAAACAAATAACACCCCTCGCCGTGCTGGAGTTAGTTCTTTTGGTATCGGGGGTACTAATGCTCATGTAATTTTAGAAGAAGCTCCTTTGTTTGAGCAGGGGAGGAGGGGAGCAGAGGAGCAGGGGAGAAATTATCAATTGTTGGTACTTTCGGCTAAAACTGCGAATGCACTTGAAAAGGCAACAGCTAATTTAGTCACACATTTAAAAGAGCATCCAGAACTGAACTTAGGCGATGTAGCTTATACCCTCAATAGTGGTCGGCGGGGTTTTAATTACCGACGGATGTTAATTTGTCAGGACTTAGAAGATGCTGTTAAAACTCTCAGTAGTTTAGCAGCCCAACAAGTTTTCACTAACTATACAGAGATTACAGAACGGTCTGTTGTCTTTATGTTTCCCGGTCAAGGTTCTCAGTATGTGAACATGGCGCGAGAAATTTATGAAACTGAGACAGTATTTAAAGAACAAGTTGATTATTGCTCAGAAATTCTTAAACCCTTACTAGGGCTAGATTTACGTCACATACTTTATCCCAGGGAGGAAACGATTGATGAAGCATCAAAGCAACTTCAACAAACAGCCGTTGCTCAACCTGCTATTTTTGTAATTGAATACGCCCTAGCTAAATTATGGCAGTCTTATGGAGTGGAGCCACAAGCTGCGATCGGTCATAGTATTGGCGAGTATGTAGCAGCAACTCTAGCAGAAGTTTTTTCCCTAGAAGATGCCTTATCTCTGGTAGCAGCACGCGGACAGATGATGCAGCAACTGCCTACTGGAGCAATGCTTTCAATTCCACTACCCGCAGACAAGATAAAATCCCTACTAGGGCAAGAACTTTCTGTTGCAGCGATTAATCAACCCTCCCAGTGTGTAGTTTCCGGTTCCACAGCAGCAGTAGATACACTACAAAATCAGCTTGCTGCTCAAGGGATTGAATGTCGCCGTCTGCATACTTCCCATGCGTTCCATTCTCAAATGATGGAACCAATCTTAAAGGCATTTGCAGAACGAGTCAAAAAAGTTACTTTAAATCCCCCAAAACTTCCTTACATCTCCAACCTGACTGGTAATTGGATTACAGTTACCCAAGCCACAAATCCCGACTACTACGCTCAACATCTGCGTTCCACAGTGCTGTTTTCCCAAGGTGTCGAGAAATTATTGGCAACACCAGAGCAAGTCTTACTAGAAGTGGGGCCGGGACACACACTGACTACATTAGTCAAAAGACATCCAGACAAAGCAGCTGCACAAACGGTGTTGACTTCGGTACGTCATCCTCAAGAAAAACAATCTGATAATCATGTTTTATTCACTACATTAGGTCAACTCTGGCTGGCTGGAGTCAATATAGATTGGTTTGGATTCTATAGTCACCAAGAGCATTACCGCCTTCCCTTACCGACTTATCCCTTTGAGCGCCAACGTTATTGGATTGACCCCCCACAAAAAACAGCTTGGGGACAGTTGCAAGCATTACCCACAACATCACAATTATGGACATCGCTTGTACAAGGAGGTCAAAATCAAGCAAATACTAAAAATGCAGAACTCAACGAGTTAACATATCAGGAAAACATACAGTGGTTGGATCGTTTATGTACAGCCTACATCAACTGTGCATTCAGGCAATTAGGGGCTTTTAGCAATGCCGAAGAAAAGTATTCTTTGGAGAATTTGTTGGCGCAATGCCATATTTCTCCTCGCTATCAGCAATTGTTTTCTAGATGGTTGCAAATATTAGTTGAGCAAGGACAACTACAGGAACAGGAGGGGTTATTTACTGGGCTACTGCCATGTTCACAAGATTATATTAATGAACATTTAGAAGAAGTTAGAGCGAGGTTTGCTACTTCATCTTTAGTAGATTTAGATTTAGTGCAACGCTGTGGTGAAAATTTAGCTGCTATTGTTGTTGAACAAGAACCCTTAAAGATTTTCAATGAACTGGTTTACCAAAAAGAAAACAACGGCTCACATTCAGAATCTCCCTTAAATACTTACTACAACTCTATTTTGCACTCAAGTTTGGAACAGGTGGTCAAATTATTGCCATTGCCTCAAGCTTCTGCATCAGCCGCATTTAGCATAAAATCTAGGCTAGAACAGAATAACCAGAAATCAGAGATTTCATTACAAAGAAAGCCGGATATTTTTCAGCCAGAAAAACTATCTGCACTCCACTCAAGACCTGATTTGCCTAATTCTTATCTAGCTCCCCGTAATGAGATTGAGCAAAAAATTGCCAATATATGGGAAGAATTATTGGGAATTAAACAGGTGGGAATCCATGACAATTTTTTTAAATTAGGGGGAGACTCTTTAATAGCCGTTCAAGTTTTATCCCGAATACGAAATATTTTTTCTATACGATTATCTGTAGCAAATTTATTTGAGTCACCCACAATAGCTGAAATAGCACCAAAGCTAGAAAAACAAATAGATCCAGATACAAGCTTTGGCGCAGGTGAGAGAGAAGAAATAACAATTTGAGTAACAAATAATTTTAAATTACGAATTAGCTGACGTAGAGGGAATGTTTCTGTGAATATCGAACAATTGGTCGTTGATCTTAGTAAACAGGGTGTAAAGTTGTGGGTTGAAGGTGAGCAGTTGCGTGTTAATGCTCCAAAAGGGGTATTGACACTAGAAACTCGTGACTTATTAGCTAAAAATAAAGCAGAACTTATCTTCTTGCTGCACGAGAAAAATGCGGACACCGATACAGATTTACCCCTGATCAAAGCCGAGCGTCCTCAGAACTTACCTCTGTCTTTTGCCCAAGAACGACTCTGGTTATTAAACCAGTTGGAACCAGATAACTCTTCCTATAATGAACAAGCAGCTCTAAAACTTCACGGTAAATTAAACGTCGTGGCGCTAGAGCAAAGCCTCAACAAAATTATCGATCGCCACGAAGCTTTACGTACTAACTTCCGCACTATCAACGAGCAGCCAGTCCAGGTAATTACTGACAGCTTAATCTTAAATGTGCCAATAGTAGACCTATCAGAATTACCTGAAAGTGAAAGAGAAATCGCTTGCCAACAATTAGCCACAACTGAAGCTAATCAACCCTTTGACCTTACTAGTTCTCCTTTAATCCGAGCTTCTGTGGTTAAACTCACAGAGGTAGAATACGCTTTGGTACTAACAATACACCACATTGTAGTGGATGGTTGGTCAATAGGCGCATTGATGCGCGAATTAGCAACCATTTACTCAGCCATCTGCAATAACTTGTCCCCAGAGCTACCTGAGCTACCAATTCAGTATGCCGACTTTGCTATTTGGCAACGGCAATGGTTGCAATCAGAAGTACTCCAAACGCAGCTTGATTACTGGAAGCAACTACTCAAAAATGCTCCTACCTTACTAGAATTACCCACAGACAGGCCAAGACCAGCGATTCAAACTTTCCGGGGCGAAATTCAATATGGAGAATTTTCAGTTGAACTGAGTGAAGCACTTGCTAATTTCACTAGGCAAGAGGGAGCCACCCTATTCATGACGCTGTTTGCGGCATTTGTCACCTTGCTTTATCGCTATACAGACTCCGATGACATTGTAGTGGGTACGCCCATTGCTAACCGCGATCGCTTGGAACTTGAAGGGTTAATTGGCTTTTTTGTCAACACTTTAGTATTACGTACCGATTTATCTGGCAACCCCAGTTTTCAGCAATTGCTCAGTCGAGTGCGGCAACTGACACTGCAAGCTTACGCTCATCCAGACTTGCCCTTTGAGGAGTTAGTAAAAGCATTACAGCCACAACGTGACCTCAGCTATACGCCACTGTTTCAGGTGATGTTTGTCCTCCAGAATGCGCCCATATCTGAAGTAGAGCTTGCTGGCTTAACTATCAGTTCATTGCCAGCCCAAAGCACAACTGCCAAGTTTGATTTAACTTTATCAATGCAGAACACTGCAACTGGATTGGTGAGTGTGTGGGAATACAATGCTGACTTGTTTGATGAGCGCACAATCGAGCGGATGAGGGGGCATTTCCAAACATTGCTCGAAGGAATTGTTGCTAACCCTCAAGAGCAGATTTCACAATTGCCTCTGCTAACGGAAATTGAGCAGCAGCAGTTATTACTAAAGTGGAATGATACAGGGGTAGATTATCCCCAAGATAAATGTATTCATCAGTTATTTGAGGAGCAGGTTGAACGTACTCCCGATGCTGTAGCAGTGGTGTATGAAAATCAACAGCTTACATACCACGAATTAAACTGTCGCGCTAACCAGTGGGCGCACTACCTCAAGTCTTTGGGTGTAAAAGCCGATGTGCTAGTGGGTATTTGTGTAGAACGTTCCTTAGAAATGGTGGTGGGACTGCTAGGGATTCTGAAGGCGGGTGGCGCTTATTTGCCACTTGCTTCAGACTATCCTACCGAGCGTTTGCGCTTGATGTTAGAAGATGCTCAAGTTTCAGTATTGCTGACTCAGCAGAAACTCCTCGACAGATTGCCTGAGCATACTGCACAGCGTGTTTGTTTAGATGCTGACTGGCAGCTTATTTCTCAGTTAAGTCAGGATAATCTAATACCTGAGACACAAGCAGCTAACCTGGCTTATGTGATTTATACCTCCGGTTCTACAGGTCAACCCAAGGGAGTGCTGATTGCCCATCAAGGATTGCTAAATTTGCTGTTCTGGCATCAACGCACTTTTAAAATCACGACCTTAGACAAAGCTACTCAGCTAGCAGGAACAGCATTTGATGCTGCTGTATGGGAGTTGTGGCCTTACCTGACCGTAGGAGCAAGTATATATTTAGTCAAACCTGAAATTCTTCTATCCCCAGTAGATTTGCAAGATTGGTTGGAATCGAAAAAGATCACTATCAGTTTTCTGCCAACACCAATGGCAGAGCAATTATTGTCTCTGGAATGGCCAGAAAGTACAACTTTGCGAACTATGCTAACTGGGGGGGATAAGCTTCATCGATATCCATCAGGTTTACTCCCTTTCCAGCTAGTGAATAATTATGGCCCAACTGAAAATACTGTTGTCTCAACTTCAGGACTAGTAGTTTCTAATGGGCGGGATAATAATATCTCACCACCCATCGGTCGCCCCATAGCCAATGTTGAAATCTACATCTTGGACTCTTATTTACAGCCAGTACCTGTAGGTGTACCAGGAGAATTGCATATTGGTGGTGCAGGATTAGCAAAAGGCTACCTTAACCGTCCAGAGTTAACACAAGAAAAATTCATTCCCAATCCGTTTGAGAAGGCAGGAGGCAGGAGGCAGGAGGCAGAAGGGAGTAAATTATATAAAACTGGGGATAAAGCACGCTATTTAAATGATGGAAATATAGAATACATAGGGCGCATTGATGACCAAGTAAAAATACGTGGTTTCCGCATCGAGTTGAGCGAAATTGAAGCAGTATTGAGCCAACATAGTGATGTGCAGTTATCTTGTGTCATCGCCCGTGAGGATACCCCTAGTGATAAACGTTTAGTCGCCTACTTGGTAGCACATCAGGACTGTAAACCCGCAATCAGCGAACTACGGCAATTCCTCAAAGCAAAGCTGCCAGAGTACATGGTGCCAAGTGCTTTTGTAATCTTGGAATCCTTACCTGTGACTCCCAACGGCAAAGTTGACCGCCGTGCCTTACCAAAACCAGATTTAGACATCACATTGCTAGAAAAATATGTTGCCCCGCGCACTCCGATTGAGGAAATGCTGGCACTCCTTTGGGCGCAAGTGCTGAAACTAGAGCTTGTAGGCATACATGATAACTTCTTTGAACTTGGAGGGCACTCACTACTAGCAACGCAATTGGTTTCACGTATCCGCAACATTTTCAAAGTGGAACTACCATTGCGTGAATTGTTTGCCAGATCAACAGTTGTCGAATTGGCGCAATCGATTGGGCAATTGCAGCAACAAAACTTAGAACTTTCTACACCACTCATCACACAAAGGGCAGAGAATGCTCAATTACCACTGTCATTTGCTCAACAGCGTCTGTGGTTTTTAGACCAGTTCGAGCCGAACAGTGCCTTATACAACATCCCCTTAGCTTTACGTCTAGTCGGAACTCTTAATCAAGTTGCCCTAGAACAAAGCTTACATGAAATTATTGCTCGCCACGAAGCCTTACGCACCAATTTCGTCACTGTTAATGGACAAGCAACTCAAATTATTCAAAAGAGAAGGGAACAGGGAACAGGGAACAGGGAACAGGGGACTGTATCAATTGTTGACTTCAAGGATTTATCTACAAATGAGCAAGAAATAGCTTCAAAGGAATTAGCGCAACAACAAGCTATTGAGCCTTTTGACCTGGCAAATCAAGCATTAGTTAGGGCGACATTACTAGTGCTGTCCGAGACAGAACACATATTGTTAGTTTGTATGCATCATGTTGTCAGTGATGGCTGGTCAATGGGTGTGTTTCTTCAAGAACTAGCAGCACTGTACAACGCTTATTCTCAAGCTCAACCGTCACCTTTAGCACCACTGCCGATTCAGTATGCAGATTTTGCACTGTGGCAAAGACAATGGTTGCAAGGAGGCGTACTGCAAAGCCAACTGAGTTACTGGCAACAGCAACTCAAAGATGCACCAGCCTTGTTGTCCCTACCCACAGACCGACCAAGACCTGCTGTGCAGACTTTCGCTGGCGCACATCAAGAGTTTGCACTCTCACAGAAGCTTACTCAAGGATTGATACAACTAAGTCAAAAGCAAGGGGTAACCTTGTTTATGACGCTGTTGGCAGCTTATGATACCTTACTTTACCGCTACACAGGTACAGAAGACATTTTGGTGGGATCTCCCATTGCTAACCGCGATCGCAGTGAGATAGAAGGGTTGATTGGCTTTTTTGTCAACACCTTAGTGATGCGTACCAATTTAGCAGGTAATCCGAGCTTTAGTGAATTACTGGGTCGTGTTCGAGAAATGACAATGGAGGCATACACTAATCAGAATTTGCCTTTTGAAATGCTGGTGGAAGCATTGCAACCACAAAGAGACCTCAGTCATACACCCCTGTTCCAAGTGATGTTTGCACTTCAGAATGTGCCTTTGTCTGGAGTAGAGTTGGCTGGGTTAAGCGTCACTCCATTGATGCCAGAAAGCAGAACTACCAAGTTTGATTTAAATTTATTCATGCAGAATACTGCTACTTCGACTACGCTCAGTACAGGTACTGGACTAGTGGGTATATGGGAATATAACACTGACTTATTTGATGCGGGCACAATTGAGCGGATGACTGGTCATTTTGTGGCATTGCTTGAAGGTATTATTGCTAACCCAGAACAGTCCATTTCTCAATTGCCCCTGCTGACACAAATTGAGCAGCATCAATTATTAGTGGAGTGGAACGATACTCAGGTAGATTATCCACAAGATTTGTGCATCTATCAGTTATTTGAGGAGCAAGTTCAGCGCACCCCCGATGCTGTAGCGGTTATATTTGAAAACCAACAACTTACTTACTACCAATTAAACTGTCGCGCTAACCAGTTGGCAAATTACTTGCAATCTTTGGGAGTGGGAGCAGATGTGCTGGTGGGTATTTGTGTAGAGCGCTCCGTAGAAATGGTTGTAGGGTTACTGGGCATCCTCAAGGCAGGTGGAGCTTATGTACCACTTGACCCAGACTATCCACAAGATCGCTTGAGCTATATGCTCGAAGATGCTCAAGTGAGAGTGCTGCTGACACAACAGCAACTCAAGGAAAAGTTACCTCAGTATCAAGCCCAGGTTGTATGTTTAGATACTGACTGGCAATTTATTTCTCAGTTCAGTCAGGATAATCCAATTACTACAGTGCAAGATAGTAACTTGGCTTATGTAATTTATACATCCGGTTCCACTGGCAAGCCCAAAGGAGCAATGAACACTCACTTGGGGATTTGCAATCGCCTGCTATGGATGCAACAAGCTTATCAATTAACAGCAGTAGATTGCATTTTACAGAAAACTCCTTTTAGCTTCGATGTTTCAGTTTGGGAGTTCTTCTGGCCATTAATCACTGGAGCGCGTTTAGTTGTGGCTAAACCAGGTGGACATAAAGATAGTGCTTACTTGGTCAACCTCATTTTAGAGCAGCAGGTGACAATAGTGCATTTTGTTCCTTCTATGCTCCAGGTTTTCTTAGAAGAACCAAGTCTCGAAAATTGCCGTAGCTTGAAACGAGTTATCTGTAGTGGTGAAGCTTTGCCTGTAGAACTTCAGGAACGCTTTTTTACTCGGTTAGACTGCGAATTGCACAATCTTTACGGGCCAACAGAAGCGGCAATAGATGTCACCTACTGGCAATGCTTTCCAGATACCAATTTTAGGACAGTACCGATTGGTCGTGCGATCGCCAACACACAAATCTACATTTTAGACGAGCATCTGCAACCAGTCCCTGTAGGTGTAGCCGGAGAATTGCATATTGGTGGTGCAGGATTAGCAAGAGGCTATCTCAACCGTCCAGAGTTGACAAAAGAAAAATTCATTTCCAACCCCTTTGACAATTCAAAATTATATAAAACTGGAGATTTAGCGCGTTATTTACCTGATGGCACAATTGAATACATCGGACGAATTGACAATCAGGTAAAAATCCGCGGCTTCCGTATCGAATTGGGAGAAATTGAGGCATTACTGAACCAACATGACGATGTGCAGGCATCTGTAGTCACCGTCCGCGAAGACAATCCAGGTGATAAACGCCTAGTCGCCTACATAGTAGGACATCAACAGCATTCACCTACAATCACCCAGTTGCGTCAGTTCCTCTCTAGTCAACTGCCACAATACATGATACCTCATGCTTTTGTGATGCTAGAGTCCCTGCCTCTTACTCCCAACGGCAAGGTAGACCGCCGCGCATTAAAAGCACCAGACTCTCGTGGAGAACTGGAAGTCAGTTTTGTAGCCCCACGCAATCAAATCGAAGAAATATTAGCGCAGATTTGGGCAGAAGTTCTGAGAGTTGAGCAAGTAGGCATACATGATAACTTCTTTGAACTCGGTGGAGATTCTATTCTCAGTATTCAAATCATCAGCAGAGCAAAGCTTGCAGGATTGCAACTGACTCTCAAGCAATTATTTGCACATCAAACAATTGCAGAATTAGCCACAGTAGCAAATATAGCGAGTGTTATCCAAATAGAACAAGGTTTGGTGACAGGGACATTACCTCTAACGCCAATTCAACACTGGTTTTTTGAGCAAAATTTACAACAGCCGCATCACTTTAATCAATCATTTCTGCTTTCAGTACCATCTGACCTCAAACCAGAGCTATTAAAGCAAGTATTACAGCAATTGCTAGTACATCATGATGCTCTGCGCCTACGTTTTACACAATCTGACTCTACTTGGCAGCAAATTCACTCTGCTGTGACTGATAGCGTTGCTTTCTCTGACGTAGACTTATCGGCACTCCCACAGAATGAGCAAAAAACTGCGATTGAAGCTAGTGCAACTTGCTTACAGGCGAGTTTGAATCTGTCAGAGAATCTAGTGCAAGTTGCCTTTTTCTATCTGGGTATTAACAAAAGGGCGCGATTACTCATCGTTATCCACCACTTGGTAGTTGACGGCGTTTCTTGGCGAATTTTGTTAGAGGATTTGCAAACAGCTTACCAGCAACTTGCTCAAGGTAAAGCCATCATACTTCCTGCTAAAACAACTTCTTTCAAAGATTGGTCTAACAAATTAACCGAATATGCACAGTCAGAAACTCTCAAATCTGAGGTGGCTTATTGGTTGAATGAATCTCGCGCCGCAGTTCCTTCTATCCCAGTGGACTATAAAGGGGCGAACACTGTTGAAGTAGCTAGTACAGTAACAGTGTCGTTAAATGAGGCACAAACTCGTGCTTTGTTACAAGATGTGCCCAAAGCTTACAACACTCAGATTAACGATATATTACTGACTGCTTTGGCGCTGGTTTTGAGCAGATGGACTAACTCTAAGAGTGTGCTGTTCAACTTAGAAGGTCATGGGCGGGAAGATATTATTGATGGTGTAGATTTGTCACGCACTATCGGTTGGTTTACAACCATCTTCCCTGTACTTTTGGAACTGGGAGCAACAGAAAATCTCGCAGATGCTTTAAAATCTGTCAAAGAACAACTGCGGGCTATTCCCAATAAAGGAATTGGCTATGGCTTATTGCGTTATCTGAGTCAGGATGCAGAAATCGCTACCCAACTACAGGCATTACCGCAAGCAGAAATCAGTTTTAATTATTTGGGTCAATTCGACCAACTGCTCAATAAATCTTCTTGGATGCAGCCAGCTAGTGAGTCTGCGGGACACAGGCACAGTTTGCAGAACAACCGCGCTCATCTACTAGATATTAATAGCGTTATTACTGAAGAACGGTTGCAAATAAATTGGGCTTACAGCAAAAATATCCACCAGCACGCCACAATCGAAAGTCTGGCGCAAGAATTTGTCAAGACATTGCTTGGACTAATTGCTCATTGTTCATCGCCTGAGAGTGGAGGTTATACACCTTCAGATTTTTCGCTAGTCAAGCTCAACCAGCCAGAAATAGACCAACTGTTGGCAAGTTTAGTATTCAAAAATCAATCAGGCAAAACTAACTCCAGAAATATTGAAGATATTTACCCGCTCTCGCCAACCCAACAGGGTATGCTGTTTGAGAGTTTGTACGCTCCAGACTCAGGAGTATATTTTCAGCAGTTAAGTTTAACTTTGAGTGGAAACTTGAATGTGACAGCATTTGAGCAAGCTTGGCAGCAAGTGGTAGCAAAGCATTCAATCTTGCGGACTGCTTTTGTTTGGGAGCAATTAGCCCAGCCACTTCAAGTAGTGTATCGGCAGGTGGATATTAACCTCAACAGCCATGATTGGCAACAGCTATCTGCACAAGATCAACAACAGCAATTAGAGCTTTTATTGCACTCACAACGAAAACAAGGTTTCCAACTGTCTCAACCACCACTGATACACCTGAGCCTCATTCAATTGAGTGCAGATACTTATCAATTTATTTGGAGTTCTCATCACTTATTGCTTGATGGCTGGTCGATGCCTTTGGTTTTTAAAGACTTATTGTACTTTTATCAAGCAATTTCTCAGGGTGAAACTAAGACAGTTCAACCAACTCAAAGCTACCGCAACTATATTGCTTGGCTACAGAAACAAGACTTAGCTCAAGCTGAACAATTTTGGAGAGAAAAACTCCAAGGTTTTACTGCACCCACTCCTTTGAGTGTTGATAAAAAACAATCATCAAACCGTAAAAAATTAGATTCTAGCTACAGCGAACAACAAATCCAACTTACAGTCCAAGCGACAGCCGCAATCCAAAGTTTTGCACGGAAGCATCAACTGACGATAAATAATTTGGTGCAAGCAACTTGGGCATTACTGCTGTGTCGCTACAGCCAAGAAACTGATGTAGTTTTTGGTGCAACTGTATCTGGTCGTCCGCCATCTCTTGTTGGTATTGAGTCGATGGTGGGACTATTTATCAACACCTTGCCAGTGCGAGTTCAAGTTTCAGATGATACCCAAGTGTTGGCTTTGTTGAAGGATTTACAAGCACAACAAGTTGAATCTGAGCAATATTCATATAGCTCATTGGTGGAGATTCAAGGTAAGAGTGAAATCAACAGAGGAACGCCTTTGTTCGAGAGCATTGTTGTCTTTGAGAATTATCCAGTTGATGAGGCAGTGCAATCGCACAATTACAGTTTCTCTATAGACAAGATTCACGCTATTGAACAAACTAATTATCCTCTGACTTTAGTTGCTGTTGTTGGTAAGCAATTGTTGGTGAAGATTAGCTATGATATTAGCCGCTTTGATGATGCAACAATTACTCGCTTGTTAGGACATTTCCAAATATTGCTTGAGGGAATTGTTGCTAATCCAGAACAGCAAATCTCACAATTGCCCCTGCTGACAGAAGTCGAACAGCATCAATTATTAGTGGAATGGAACGATACTCAGGCGGATTATCCACTAGATAAATGTCTCCATCAGTTGTTTGAGGAGCAGGTTGATAGCACTCCAGATGCGATCGCAGTGGAGTTTGAAAATCAACAACTCACTTACCAGCAGTTGAATAGTCGCGCTAACCAGTTGGCGCACTACCTGAAGTCTTTGGGAGTGGGAGCAGATGTGCTGGTGGGTATCTGTGTGGAACGCTCAATAGAAATGGTTGTCGGACTGTTGGGCATTCTCAAGGCGGGTGGGGCTTATGTGCCAATTGACCCGAACTACCCACAAGAGCGGATTCGTTTCATGCTGCAAGACTGTGGGGCAAAGGTTTTGCTCACCCATAGTCAACTCAAATTGGGGGCTGGGGATTGGGGATCAGGGACTGGGAATAAAGAAACTTTTTCGCAATCCCGTTCGATACTGTATTTAGATTGCGATAACTTTGCCAACCAATCTACAGAAAACCCCAGTAGGCAAAGTCAACCTGATGATTTAGCTTATGTAATTTACACATCAGGCTCTACAGGGCAACCCAAAGGGGTACAACTACTGCATCGGGGTTTAAGTAACTATTTACACTGGGCTAAAGATTACTACGCAGTAGCACAAGGACGAGGTACACCTGTGCAGTCTTCTCTTAGCTTTGATGCAACCATTACCTCCCTGTACCTGCCGCTAATTTGTGGGCGTAGCACCATCTTGATAAGAGAAAAACAAGAATTGCAGCTTTTAGCAGACATTGTTAAACAAAACAATCATCTATCGCTCGTCAAAATCACACCTTCCCATCTGGAAATACTCAATCAGCAAATTGAGCCTGATACCATGCCGAATCGAGTCAATGCCTTTGTTTTAGGCGGTGAGGCATTACACGCTAACCAAATAATTCCCTGGTTGACTCATGCTCCTGATACCCGCCTGATTAACGAATATGGGCCGACAGAAGCGGTTGTCGGGTGTTGTGTCTACGAAGCAACTGGAAAAAGGGATCTGGCGGGTGATTTATTAATCGGACAGCCAATTGCCAATGTACGTATTTACATTTTAGACAACCAAAACCAACTCCTGCCTGTCGGCATTCCTGGGGAACTTTGTATTGCCGGGGCTGGTTTAGCCCGTGGCTATCTCAACCGTCCCGAACTCACAGCTGAAAAATTCATCGAACTCGACTTATTTGGTAAAAAAGAACGAATCTACAAAACTGGAGATTTAGCCAGATGGTTGCCTGATGGGAATCTTGAATACCTGGGACGTATTGATAATCAAATAAAAATTCGGGGCTTCCGCATCGAGTTGGGAGAAATTGAGGCATTACTTAACCAACATGATGATGTGCAGGCATCTGTAGTCACCGCCCGCGAAGATACCCCAGATGATAAACGCTTAGTCGCCTACGTCGTGCCGCATCAGCATACACCCACAATCAATGAACTACGGCAATTCCTGAAAGCCAAGCTACCAGACTACATGATGCCAAATGCTTTTGTGATGTTGGAGGAGATGCCACTCACTCCCAACGGCAAAGTAGATCGTCGCGCTTTACCCGCACCAGATTTACACAGTGAAGGCACAGAAAAATATGTAGCCCCGCGCACTCAGATTGAAGAAATACTAGTACAAATTTGGTCACAAGTGCTGAAAGTAGAGCAAGTGGGGATACATGATAACTTCTTTGAACTTGGGGGACACTCGCTACTAGCAACACAAGTACTTTCGCGTATCCGCGATCGCTTTAAAGTCCAACTCCCTTTACACGAATTGTTCAACACCCTGACTATAGCTGAATTAGCGCCATCAATCGGGAAGTTACAGCAACAAAACTCAGACCTAACTGTTCCACGCATTCTACCAAGGAGCAAGAGATGATGACTGAAGAATTACCCCTATCTTATGCTCAACAGCGTTTGTGGTTTTTAGACCAGTTAGAGCCGAACAGTGCTATATACAACATCCCTTTAGCTTTGCGTCTAGTGGGAAATCTCAATCGGGCTGCCTTAGAACAAAGCTTCCAAGAAATTATTGATCGCCATGAAGCATTACGCACTAATTTCATTACGGTTGATGGAAAACCTTCTCAAATTATTCAAGCGCAAATTAATTGGACAGTCTCAGTTGTTGAGTGCGAAAATCTCCCACCAAGCGAACAAGAAATCACTACACAGCAATTAGCGCAACAACAAGCGATTCAGCCTTTTGACTTGGCAGAGGGAGCATTAATCAGGGCGACATTAATTGTGCTGTCTAAGACAGAACACATATTGTTACTGTGTATGCACCATATTGTCTCTGATGCCTGGTCATTGGGTGTATTTGTCCAAGAACTAGCAGCACTGTACAACGCTTATTCTCAAGGTGAGCTGTCACCTTTAACACCACTGTCGATTCAGTACGCAGATTTTGGCATCTGGCAAAGAGAGTGGTTGCAAGGGGAGGTACTGCAAAATCAAATCTCGTACTGGCAACAACAACTAAAAGCTGCACCAGCCTTGTTGTCCCTACCCACAGACCGACCAAGACCTGCTGTGCAGACTTTCGCTGGCGCAATTCAAGAGTTTGCACTTTCGGTTGAATTAAGTAATCAGCTGACACAACTGAGCCAGAAACAAGGGGTAACTTTGTTCATGACACTTTTGGCAGCCTTTGATACCCTACTTTACCGCTACACAGGACAATTAGACATTTTGGTAGGGTCTGCGATCGCAAACCGCGAACACAGTGAAATTGAAGGGTTAATTGGCTTTTTTGTCAATACTTTAGTGTTGCGTACTGACTTATCAGGCAACCCCAGTTTTAGCGAATTACTCTCTCGCGTTCGGCAAATAGCTCTAGGAGCATACTCTCATCAAGAGTTGCCATTTGAAATGCTAGTTGAGGCATTACAACCAGAACGGGATCTCAGCCATCCACCACTATTCCAGGTGATGTTTGTACTCCAGAATACGCCCATGTCTGGAGTAGAACTTGCTGATTTAACTATCAGTTCTTTGCCACCCCAAAGCACAATTGCTAAGTTTGATTTAACTTTATCAATGCACAACTCAAGTGCTGGACTAGTAGGGATATGGGAATATAACACTGACTTATTTGATGCCAGCACAATTGAGCGGATGAGTGGGCATTTTGTAACATTGCTGTCAGGTATTGTTGCTAACCCAGAGGAGCGGATTTCGCAATTGCCTTTGCTGTCTCAGACAGAGCAACAGCAGTTATTAGTTGAATGGAACAATACTCAAGCAAACTATCCTGTTGATAAGTGTATTCATCAGTTGTTTGAGGAGCAATCTGTGAGTACACCCGATGCTGTAGCTGTGGTGTTTGAAAATCAACAACTAACTTACCACCAGTTGAATAGTTGTGCTAACCAGTTGGCGCACTACCTCAAGTCTTTGGGTATAAAACCAGATACGCTGGTGGGTATTTGTGTGGAACGCTCAATAGAAATGGTAGTGGGACTGTTGGGTATTCTCAAGGCAGGCGGAGCTTATGTACCACTTGATCCAGAATATCCTACTGAGCGTTTGGCTTTCATGTTAGAAGATGCTCAAGTTTCTATACTGTTGACTCAACAGCGACTTATTGACAGACTTCCTGAGCATCAAGCAAAACTTATCTGTTTAGATGAAGCTTGGGAACAAATTGCCCAACACAATCAAGATAATCTAACCAGTGGAGTCAAAGCTTTTCATCTAGCTAATGTAATTTACACTTCAGGATCTACAGGTAAACCTAAAGGTGTGATGGTTGAGCATAAGGGATTATGCAACCTAGCTCAAGCTCAGATTCAAACTTTTGGCTTGACTTCGGATAGTCGCGTTCTCCAGTTTGCCTCCTTCAGTTTTGATGCTTCCATCTCAGAAATTTTGATGGCTCTGGGGTCAGGTGCAACGCTGTATCTGGGAACAAAAGACTCTCTATTGCCTGGGAAGCCATTAATTGAGCAATTAAGCAATCATTGCATTACCCATATCACTTTACCACCATCGGCGTTAGCAGTTATGCCTGGGTCGGAACTTCCGGCACTGCAAACAATAATTGTAGCGGGAGAAGCAAGTTCAGCTGAATTAATCAGACAATGGTCTGCTGGCAGAAACTTCTTCAATGCATACGGGCCAACAGAAGCTAGTGTCTGTGCTGCGATCGCAAAATGCACTGATGACGACGATAAAATATCTATTGGTAAGGCGATCGCTAACGTCCAGGTTTATATTTTAGATGAATATCTGCAACCAGTACCGATTGGTGTACCAGGTGAATTGCTCATTGGTGGTTTGGGGTTGGCACGAGGCTACCTTAATCGTCCAGAGTTGACAAAAGAAAAATTTATTCCCAACCCATTTAAGGGAGCAGGAGAGAAGGGGGGCAGAGGAGCAGAAATTCTTCCTAATTCCCAATTCCCAGTCCCCAGTCCTCGACTTTATAAAACCGGAGATTTAGCACGCTATTTACCAGATGGCAATATTGAATACCTGGGACGCATCGATAATCAGGTAAAAATCCGTGGCTTCCGTATTGAGTTGGGAGAAATTGAAGAATTACTGAACCAACATGACGATGTGCAGACAGCTTGTGTTATTGCCCGTGAAGATCATCCAGGTGATAAACGCTTAGTTGCCTACGTGGTAGGACATAAACAACATTCACCTACAATTAACCAGTTAAGATCCTTCCTCTCTAGTCAACTGCCACAATACATGATACCTCATGCTTTTGTGATGCTAGAGTCTTTACCTCTGACTCCCAACGGCAAGGTAGACCGTCGCGCATTGAAAGCGCCAGACTCTCGTGAGGGACTGGAAATAAGTTTTGTCGCCCCGCGTAGCCCAATTGAAGAAATCCTGACGCAAATTTGGACACAAGCGCTGAAAGTAGACCAAGTAAGTATATATGATAACTTCTTTGAACTTGGGGGACACTCACTACTAGCAACGCAACTAGTTTCACGTATCCGCAACATTTTCAAAGTGGAACTACCATTGCGTGAGTTCTTTGCCAGAAAAACAGTTGCCGAATTAGCGCGTTCGATTGAGCAATTGCAGCAACAAGACTTAGAACTGGTTTCCCCACCCATCTTACCAAGGGCAGAGAATGCAGAATTACCACTGTCTTATGCTCAACAGCGTTTATGGTTTTTAGACCAGTTCGAGCCGAACAGTGCCATATACAACATTCCTATGGCTTTGCGTCTAGTCGGAACACTCAATCAAGTTGCCTTAGAACAAAGCTTGTATGAAATCATTAATCGCCACGAAGCCTTACGCACCAACTTTGTGATAGTTGATGGAAAACCTTCTCAACTTATTCAAACAAGAAGGGAACAGGGAACAGGGAACAGGGAACAGGGGATTGTATCAATTGTTGACTTCAAGGATTTATCTACAAACAAGCAAGAAATAGCTTCAAGGCAATTAGTGCAACAACAGGCTAGTCAAGCGTTTGATTTAGCAAACCAAGCATTAGTTAGGGCAACATTAATTGTGCTATCCGAGACAGAACACGTCTTGAGTGTATGTATGCACCATATTGTCTCTGATGGCTGGTCATTGGGTGTGTTTATCCAAGAACTAGCAGCACTGTACAACGCTTATTCTCAAGGTGAGCTGTCACCTTTAACACCACTGTCGATTCAGTACGCAGATTTTGCCATTTGGCAAAGAAATTGGTTGCAAGGGGAGGTACTGCAAACTCAAATCTCGTACTGGCAACAACAACTAAAAGCTACACCAGCCTTGTTGTCCCTACCCACAGACCGACCAAGACCTGCTGTGCAGACTTTCGCTGGTGGACATCAAGAGTTTGCACTCTCAGTTGAATTAAGCAATAAGCTGACAAAACTGAGCCAGGAACAAGGCGTGACTTTGTTCATGACACTTTTGGCAGCATTTGATACGCTACTTTACCGCTACACAGGTACGGAAGATATTTTGGTGGGTTCGCCAATTGCAAACCGTAATCGCAGTGAGATAGAAGGGTTAATTGGCTTTTTTGTCAATACTTTAGTGTTGCGTACTGACTTATCAGGCGATCGCAGCTTTAACGAATTACTGGGTCGCGTTCGATTGATGGCAATGGATGCTTATGCTCATCAGGACTTACCTTTTGAAATGCTGGTAGAAATATTGCAGCCAGAACGGGATCTCAGTCATACACCACTATTCCAAGTGATGTTTGCCCTCCAGAATGTGCCGATGTCTGAGATAGAACTTGCTGACTTAACTATCAGTTCTTTGCCAGTAGAAAGCGCAACTGCCAAGTTTGATTTGTTTTTATCAATGCAGAACACTGCTACTGGACTGGTGGGTGTATGGGAATATAACACTGACTTATTTGATGCCAGCACAATTGAACGGATGACTGGACATTTTATGACATTGCTCTCTGGAATTGTTGCTAACCCAGAGGAGCGGATTTCGCAATTGCCTCTGCTGACACAGACAGAGAAACAGCAGTTATTAGTTGAATGGAACAATACTCAGGTGGATTATCCCCGTGATAAATCTATCCATCAGTTGTTTGAGGAGCAGGTGGATAGTACACCCGATGCAGTGGCGGTGGAGTTTGAAGATCAACAACTAACTTACCACCAGTTGAATAGTCGTGCTAACCAGTTGGCGCACTACCTGAAGTCTTTGGGGGTGGGAGCAGATGTGCTGGTAGGCATTTGTGTGGAGCGATCGCTAGAGATGGTAGTAGGACTACTTGGCATTCTCAAAGCTGGTGGGGCTTATGTGCCACTTGATCCAAACTACCCTCAAGAGCGTTTGGCTTTCATGTTAGAAGATGCTCAAGTTTCAGTGTTGCTAACCCAACATTCACTCCTCGACAGACTACCCCAGTATCAAGCAAGCCAAGTCTTTTTGGATACTGACTGGCAGATGATTTCTCAGTCTAGTCAGGATAATCTCATCTCTGCTGTACAAGCAACTAATTTGGCTTATGTAATTTATACCTCTGGTTCTACAGGTCAACCTAAAGGTGTAGCCTTGAGTCAGCTTGCTCTTTGCAATTTGATTCTGTGGCAACTGCAAAATAATACAATTTCCACTGGAGCAAAAACGCTGCAATTTGCTCCTATTAGCTTTGATGTCTCCTTCCAAGAAATGTTTTCTACCTGGTTTTCGGGAGGCACATTGTTCTTAATTACGGAGGAATTGCGCCGAGATACATCGGCTTTGTTAGGTTTTCTCCAACAAAAAGCTGTTGAGAGACTGTTTGTTCCCTTTGTAGCCTTACAGCAACTAGCTGAAGTCGCTGTTGGTAGTGAATTAGTTAATAGTCATCTGAGGGAAATCATTACTGCTGGGGAACAGTTGCAGATTACTCCCGCGATTTCTCAATGGTTAAGCAAATTAACTGATTGTACTTTGCACAATCATTACGGGCCATCGGAGAGCCATGTAATCATCACTTTTACTTTGGCTGATCCAGTAGAGGCTTGGCCGCTACTGCCTCCTATTGGTCGTCCCATTGCTAACACACAAATTTACATCCTGGATAAGTATTTACAGCCTGTACCCGTCGGTGTAGCAGGAGAATTGCACATTGGTGGTGTCTCTTTGGCGCGAGGCTATCTCAACCGGCCAGAGTTAACACTTGAGAGATTTATCTCCAACCCCTTTAGCACTGACGGGCACTCACGCCTCTACAAAACAGGGGATTTAGCCCGCTATTTACCAGATGGCAACATTGAATACCTGGGACGTATCGACAATCAGGTTAAGGTGCGAGGCTTCCGCATTGAATTGGGAGAAGTTGAAGCAGTACTGAGCCAGCATGGAGATGTGGAGGGATGTTGTATCATTGCCCGCGAAGACACGCCGGGTGATAAAAGGCTAGTTGCCTACGTGGTAGCACATCAGAACTCTACACCCACAATCAGCGAACTACGGCAATTCCTGAAAGCAAAGCTACCAGACTACATGGTGCCAAGCGCTTTTGTGATATTGGAAGAGATGCCATTAACTCCTAGCGGCAAAGTAGACCGCCGTGCATTGCCTGCACCGGATTTATACAGCAGTAATTCAGACAAATATGTAGCTCCACGCAACCAAGTAGAACTGGAACTAACGCAAATCTGGTTAAGAATTTTGAAAGTTGACAAGGTGGGAGTAAAAGATAACTTCTTTGATCTCGGTGGTCATTCCCTTTTAACTCCTTACTTAATGGCTCAAATTAAAAAGCAGCTTGGTAAAGATATTGCGATCGCTAGCCTTTACCAAAATCCAACTATTGAACAATTGGCAACTATTGTGCAAAAAGATTCAGATTCTAAGAGTGGATCTCCCTTGGTAATACTTCAGCCGCACGGTTCTAAGCCACCTTTATTTTGTCTTCCTGGGGCTGCGGGCTATCCCTTTTACTTGTATGATTTAGCCCGTTGTCTGTGTTCAGACCAACCGTTTTACAGTTTCCAAGCAATTGCTCCTGCTGAAGGAGGAGAACTAATTACCCAAGTTGAGGATGTAGCCGCCCGTTATATTCAAGAACTTTTTGTTGTTCAACCGCAGGGGCCGTATTTTTTAGCAGGGCATTCTTTTGGCGGTAAATTAGCCTTTGAAATGGCGCAGCAGTTACTTCGTAAAGGTCATAAGGTTGCTTTAGTTGCCATTCTTGATACTACAGCACCATTTCATCAGAAAAATCCATCAGCTTTTGATTTAGATAACACTAAATGGTTGGCTGAATTAGCAGACACAATCGAAGTTGTTTACGGGAAAAAGATGGATTGTTCTGTTGATACTCTTCAATCTATGGTTTGGGAAGATCAACTGAAATATGTTCTAGAAAGGTTAAAGAATGCTGATATCTTACCTCCTGACGATGAAATTACGCAGCTTAATAATATGGTGCAACTGCTCAAAGCTAACGCTGTAGTTAATTATGTACCACAAGAGATTTATCCAACCAAAATTACTCTCTTCCGCGCCAAGGAGAATATCGTCAAGGTTGATGAATCTAATAGTGAAGTACTTTCTGATATTTTGCAAGATTTGCACTGGGGCTGGAGCAAATTTTCTGCCGAACCAGTGGATATTCATTTTGTCCCAGGTAATCATGTGACGATGATGAATCTTCCCCACGTTCAGGTCTTAGCAGAAAAGTTGAAAGCTTGCATTGAGAAAGCACAAGAAGTTACAGGCGATGGATATGAACCTGATTGTGATAATCATATTCGCCCTCTCAAGTTCTTATTTAACCAGCATCCTGTAGATATTAAGTGAGTTCATTTGAGTTGAAATTGAAATGTAAGGAACTGTATTATGACTGCTACCTCTAACCAGATTAAATCCAAGATTTGGGATAAAAAGCAAGAGTATCCTTTAACTACAGAGTCTTTAAGAATGCTCTTGGAAAACCAAATTCCTTTAATTCGGCTAAAAGAATTTGCTACACCCCAAGAGTGTGAAATGTTAGTTGCTCAAGCTCATTTGTTCAACTTTGACTGCTATCAAGATGTGAATCCGAAGATTGAGCGAATTGGTATCACAGTGTTTGAATATAATCGCATTAGTAAAGCAGCTTATTTTCAAGCGGTAGAACGCACAACTAAATTAAGAGACTCCATTATGGCAGCCTCTTTCAATCCATTAGAACGCTTAATGACGAAAATTCGAGAGTGTACAGGTGCGACTGTACGAATTGCTTCAGAACCATTCTATGGTAGTTATTATGCAGGACTGATCAGAAAAATAGAGCAGGGTACTCAACTTCATATTGATTATGCTCCTCTAGAACAATCGGAATGGGAAATTGGTACAGTTATTTATCAACTTTCCTGGAATTTGTACTTGAAATTTTCTCCCAACAATCATGGCAAAACACGCATTTACGATCGCCAGTGGCAACCAGGAGATGACCAATATAAACTCGATTCCTACGGCTATAGTGATACAGTAATTGCAGATGCAGACATGATCAGCTTCCAACCTTATGTAGGAGATGTATTCATTTTCAATACACGCAACTATCACACTGTTGAGCCGATGGATGGACAACGTGTGACTTTCACTTCTGCGATCGGATTACTTCCTAACGGTGAAATTATTTTGTGGTCTTGAAGCTGATAAGTAGGAAGTAGGAAGCAATTTGGTAAACATAGTGAGGAAGTGATTCATGCCCTTAGCAGCTGTGATGACTGCACCCAATCAACCAGTTGAAATCCAACAATTACCAGACCCGGTTCTGGAAAAGGGTGGAATCATTCTTGAAACCTTATATTCTGAGGTTTGTGGAACTGACGTACATTTACTACATGGGCGTTTAGAGGGAGTACCGTATCCCATCATCCCTGGACACTTCTCAGTTGGTCGTGTGGTGGAAACAGATGGACAGGTTAATGATGTCAATGGTAAATTAATTCAGCCTGGAGCGATCGCTACTTTTTTAGATGTCCACGAAACCTGTTATAACTGCTGGTATTGTCTAGTAGCCAAAGCATCCACTCGCTGTCCAAAACGCAAAGTTTATGGTGTCACCTACTCAGCCAAAGATGGGTTGCTGGGTGGTTGGTCTGAATTAATTTACCTCAAACCAGGGGTTAAAGTTCTAACTTTACCCGAAGAAGTCTCACCAAAGCAATTCATTGCTGGAGGGTGTGCCTTACCAACTGCACTACACGCTATTGATCGAGCGCAGATTCAAATTGGTGATGTTGTCGTGGTTCAGGGTTGCGGGCCTGTGGGTTTGAGTGTGGCAATTCTAGCTTTGCTCTCAGGTGCAGGCAAAGTGATTGTAATTGATAAATTTGAGAGTCGATTAGTAGTTGCAAAATCCTTCGGTGTAGATGAAACCCTTGCAATTAAGGCTGATAATCCACGACAACATATTGAGCGGGTTTTGGAATTGACAAACGGACACGGTGCTGATGTCACTATTGAAGCTACAGGCATTCCCATTGCTGTCAAAGAGGGCTTGAATATGACCAGAAATGGAGGTCGCTATGTTATTGTCGGGCATTACACAAATACGGGTGAGATTCTCATCAATCCCCACCTGGAAATTAATCTAAAACATATTGATATTCGCGGGACTTGGGGAATTGATTTCAGCCATTTTTACAGAATGATTGAATTACTAAAACGTCATAGCGATTCCAGTAAAAATATTGCTTGGTCAAGCATAATTAGTCGTTCATACACACTACAAGAAATTAATCAAGCGCTGACAGATGTAGAGCAAGGCTCTGTATTAAAAGCTGTGATTCAACCTAATCTATCTTGATGCCAATATATCAAATGACTTAGATAATCGGGAGAAGATATGCTCGAAGATTTACAAATTGCCTTTATCGGCGGTGGCACGATGGGCGAAATGATAATTACTAGATTGTTATCAACAAAAATTGTTCCAAAAGCCGATCTAATTATAGTTAGCGATCCAGTTTCTGCGCGATGCCTTCATTTAGAAAGGGAATATGGAGTACGTACTACAACCTCCAATATAGAAGCGGTTCTTGGCGCGTCTATTGTGATATTGGCGGTGAAACCGCAGGTTTTAGCAGAGGTTCTGGCTATGCTGAAGGATAAAATTCCACCCGATGCTTTAGTAATTAGTATTGTGAGTGGAGCGAGTATTCCATATCTGTGCGAAGGGTTGAATCATCCTGCTGTTGTCCGTACAATGCCAAATATTGCAGTACAAGTTGGGCATGGGACTACGGTTTGGAGTGCATCATCAAGTGTGACAGAGATACAGCGATCGCATACCCAAATAATTTTACAAGCATTAGGTAAGGAATTTACTACTCAAAATGAACATTACCTTGATATGGCAACGGCGTTGAGTAGCGCGGGGACTGGATTTGTATTTCTGTACATCGAAGCGATGATTGATGCTGGGGTTCAGATGGGTTTAACTCGGACACAAGCCCAAGAATTAACATTGCATACGATTGCTGGTAGTGTAGAACTTATGTTTCAGACTGATGAACATCCAGCAGTTTTACGAAACAAGGTAACTAGTCCTGGCGGAGTCACTGCTGCTGGTCTTTACGAGTTAGAAAAAGGTGGTATGCGAACTGTCATCTCTAATGCAGTGCTTGCTGCTTTAAGCCGTACTCAACAATTAGGTAATATCAGTTGAAAAATTAGCGCTGAGTGGGGTTACTCATTCGGTACTTCTTACTAATTCTTCAGCACTAAAAAGTATTAAAGTTTGATAAAAGATTTTTATTTATTTCTCAAATATGCCAACCCAAGTTGTTCAAGCTCAACCCTCAAGAAATGTTTTTTCAGATTTTACCCAATTCTGGGAGAATGTCAAAGCGATCGCTGGGCCTTACTGGTATCCAACAAAGCCAGGGCAAAGATCATTCTCAGACGTAATTCGGGCATGGGGAATGCTTATTCTCCTAATATTACTAATCATTGCATTTGTAGGTGTAACTGCTTTTAATAGTTTTATTAATCGCTACATAGTTGATATCATACTTCAAGAAAAAGATTATTCTAAATTTGTTAATATTATATACTTTTATGCTGCTGGACTTGTCTTAGTAACGCTTTTATTAGGATTTTCTAAATTCGTTAGAAAACAAATTGCTCTTGATTGGTACAAATGGCTTAATAATCAAATTTTAGATAAATATTTAAGCAATCGTGCTTATTACAAAATTAATTTTCAAGCTGATATTGATAACCCAGATCAACGTTTATCCCAAGAGATTGAACCAATTACCACTAATGCCCTCTATTTTTCAGCTACTTTCCTAGAAAAAGTACTGGAAATGATAACTTTTGCAATAATTATCTGGTCAATTTCCCAGCAGATTGCTATTGCTCTGATTATTTATACGATTATGGGTAATTTTATAGCTGTCTACTTAAATCAAGAATTAAATAGTATTAATCAAGCGGAAATTGAATCTAAAGCTGACTATAATTACTGCCTAACTCATGTTCGCACTCACGCTGAATCAATAGCTTTTTTTCGGGGAGAAAAACAAGAATTAAATATAATTGAGCGTCGATTTAATAAGTTGATAATCAACATTAAACGCAAGATTGATTGGGAGAGAAATAGAGACATTTTTAACAGAGCATATCAGGTTGCCATCGAACTTTTTATGTTATTCATACTTGCGCCTTTATATATCAAAGGTGAAATTGATTTCGGACAAGTTGGACAAGCTAGTGTAGCTAGCTTTATGTTTGCTACTGCTTTGGGAGAACTAATAACTGCATTTGGGACTTCTGGAAATTTTTCGAGTTACGTTGAGCGTTTAGCTGAGTTTTCGGGCGCGTTAGAAGAAGTGACCAAACAACCAGAGAATGTAAGTACCATTAAAACACTAGAAGAAAATCATCTTGCTTTTGAGAATGTCACCTTACAAACGCCCAATTATGAACAGGTAATCGTTGAAGACTTATCATTGTCTGTTCAGCCAGGAGAAGGTTTATTGATTGTCGGCCCCAGTGGTCGAGGAAAAAGTTCTCTGTTGCGAGCGATCGCTGGTTTATGGAATGCAGGGACTGGCCGTCTGGTGCGACCTCCCTTAGAAGAAGTCTTGTTTTTGCCGCAACGTCCTTATATAATCTTGGGAACTTTGCGCGAACAATTGCTCTATCCTAATACCAGTCGTCAAATGACCGATGCAGAACTCAAAGAGGTTCTACAACAAGTTAATCTGCAAAACTTGCTAAGTCGAGTCGATGGCTTCGATACAGAAGTTCCTTGGGAGAACATATTATCGTTGGGAGAACAACAACGCCTGGCTTTTGCACGACTAATAGTTACTCATCCTAGCTTCACTATATTAGACGAAGCAACGAGTGCTTTGGATTTGGAAAATGAAGGAAGGTTGTATCAACAGTTACAAGAGACGAAAACAACCTTTATCAGTGTTGGACATCGGGAAAGCCTGTTTGATTATCATCAATGGGTTTTGGAACTTTCACAAGATTCCAGTTGGCAACTTGTGACTGTTCAGGATTATCGGACTCAAAAAGCAATTATCACTATTCCTTCCACAAATCCCCAAATAAAAATAGATGATTCGTCTCAAGATAAATCTCTAATTCAATCAGAGACAAGCATAGTCGAAGGGTTATCTCATAAAGAAATGAACGAATTAACCTACTATTCCGTTACTACTATTAGAAGTAAGGCAAGCAAAGGGGAAACTATCACTAATAGAGACGGCATTACCTATCGCTATGATAAAGATCCTAAAGTATTGAAATGGGTAAGAGTATTGATTACATAAAGCCTTCAAATCACGCTCATTATGAGGGGCAATAAACTGGTAAACACACTCCCGGTTTCCCCTCGACCCCAATCGACCGACATAATCAAGTTTAAAGTCAATCTTCTCGAGTAATTTCTGTGCGATGTCTACGACGGGCTACGCCTACGCAATTGGGGTGAGTTTTTCTGAGATAGAAACATTTAGATAATAGTACATCCGCAGTTGGGGATAACAGCCGTCATCGTCCTTCTTAAGCAAACTAGGGGTAACTTCAACTTCATAACGACGCGATAATTCGGCCTTGCGCTGCTGATTGATTAGTTAAAAATTAACTAATCAAATTAGCAGCGCCAAAAGTAGCATTGAACTTGCGACACCAGATAGCGACAGATTTGTAATCTGCTAAATTGATGTTGCTAGGAATAGAATATGTTTGAGCGCCACTATATTTTTTTAAGGGAGCAAGAATGATATAATCGCCATTTTTTAAAGGATAAGATGGTGGCTTTGTTGAACCAATTACGTTATCTGAACGATGCAAAGTTACGACTAAATCTGGCCCTGATTCAGACGTTTTAAACGACTGTTCAAGCTCTAGAAATGATTTACCGTCTTTGGTTGTAATACTGACTGTTCCTTGAGTTGTATGTTCTCCTGAAATAAAAGTGCCTGACTTCATAGCAATTGACTCCTGAGAACGTGCTGAAGGGGCTACAGGCTTCGCCGACGTTGAAGATGCAGGAAAAGATGTATTCACAGCTATAGGACTTTCCTTAGACTGATTACTTGATACTTCTGGAACACAGCTAACCATGACAATAGAAGATAAACTTAGTATGAATAAATTTTTGAGCTTCATGATTCAAATTCCTCATTGCATTGAACAACAATATAGTTTTTAGATTTAGCCTTTAACTAATCATTACTTAAATAATTAGTCTAAGAATTATAAATATCTAAGAATTCATATATAGAAAGCTGAGATTTTCTTGAGAAAATTATTATGTAATTCTCAGCAAAATCTCAATTTTTAACCTGTAAGTGCTTAAGCAGGAATAAACAGAATTATGTCATCGTGAACAAAACAGACTGAAGTCAAGCAACCACAATGCTCTAAAATTATTTAACTTTACTCTCAATGACACCGCTTATACTTACTTTATAGCTGTTATATAAAATTACATTTAATTAAGTAAAAATTAATAATTTTGTTGTATGCAAAAAATATATGTATCGAGTAAAATCTTTCTACCAAACTAGCCGGATAGCTGGAGTTGTTATTTAAAATCTTCAAAACTTACCATTTTATTTTTGAAATTCTTTTTATAACCCATGCAATAGGCATCCATGAGCAAAACCAGTGATGATGAAATATTGTTGCACAACCAAACTCGGCAGAGGGAGCGGCAAATCATAACACGTTTGTCTTCTTTGAACTATTGAACTGGTGAGTGGCAGTGAGCGAAGACAGGAGAACTCTAAAAATCTTTAGTGTTCACAAATAACTTAGGATTGTGGCATACAGCATTGCATCACTTCATGAAAAAACTGACAAATGGAAAAATATCAACTTAGCCCAAACAACTGGTCACAAGAAACTTACATTAAAGCCTTAAAGAAAGCAGCACATGCACATCAAGGTCAGAAAATGTCAGGTTCAGAAATACCTTACATCATGCATTTGAGTTTTGTGAGCATGGAAGTAATTGCAGCCCTAAGCGTCGAAACAGAACATGACGGAAATCTTGCTATTCAATGTGCTATTTTACATGACACAATAGAAGATACTAACACAACATTTGAGGAAATAAAAATCGAATTTGGTGAATCAGTAGCTAATGGTGTACTTGCGCTGACTAAAGATGAAAGTTTAGTAAAAAATCTTCAAATGGCAGATAGTTTACAAAGGATAAAAGAGCAACCACAAGAAATATGGATGGTGAAATTAGCAGATAGAATCAGTAACCTACAAGCACCACCACATTATTGGACTCAAGACAAAATTGTTCGATATAGAGAAGAAGGTATTCAGATTTATGAAGCTTTGCAGGATGCAAGTCCATTTCTTGCTTTACGCTTGGCAAAGTTAATTGAAGATTACAAAGCGTTTATCAAGTAAATAGCTTTATGTTAGCTAAATCACACTGAAAACCTAAGCACTGAAATAAAATTATATAGCGGTTCCCACTCAGATGCGGTACAGCATTATATCGCCAAGTGTAAGGGCACGGCAGTGCCCCTACGGGTGTATCTCAGGTAAACGAGAACCGCTATATTATGCATAAAATATTACAGCAACCAAAAGTGCGATTGAAGTTCCATGCCAAGTAAGTGCTTGCATTATAAGTGATGACTATTAGCTGTGAGATTGGATATAGTTCCAAGTCTAACAGAGCCTGATTTTGTGCAGTCTCTTAGATAAGTTGTATAAGTTGGGGCAGTTTTAGGATTGGTCTGCTTACTTCATCATTTGAGATTTTTTATGTTTAATTTTTGGAAATAGTTGCGTTTTTAATATCATCAATCAATTCATCAATCCTTGATTGAGTCGTATTCCAAGAACACATAAAACGTACTCCTCCCACACCAATAAATGTATAAAACTGCCAGTTCTTTGCTTTTAAGCTATGAATGACTTGTTCAGGTAATTTAACAAACACGGCGTTGGCTTCTCTAGGAAACATCAAGTTAACACCTTCTATGTTCAATAGTTGATTTTCCAAGTATTCAGCACATTGATTGGCATGTCTGGCATTTTTTAGCCAAGCACCAGTTTCCAATAAACCCAACCAGGGAGCGGAGATAAACCGCATTTTTGAAGCTAGCTGGCCTGCTTGCTTGCATCGATAATCAAAATCCTCTGCTAGCTCTTTGTTGAAGAAAAGAATGGCTTCACCTAATGCCATTCCATTCTTTGTACCACAAAAACACAGCACATCCACTCCAGTTTTCCAAGTAATTTCAGCAGGGCTTTTATTCATCGCCGCAACTGCATTTGCAAAACGAGCACCATCCATGTGAATCTTTAAGTTATACTTTTTCGCAACTTCTTTGATTTTGAGAAGTTCTTCAATAGAATATAAAGTCCCTAATTCTGTTGATTGTGTAATACTAATAACTTTAGGTTTTGGATAATGAATATCAGTACGTTTAGTCACAATTGCCTCTATCGCCTCTGATGTTAGCTTGCCATTTTTACCTTGAGCAAGTAACAATTTAGAGCCATTAGATGCAAATTCAGGTGCGCCACATTCATCGGTTTCTATATGAGATGTTTCATGGCAAATGACACTGTGATATGACTGACAAAGGGCAGCTAAAGATAAAGAATTTGCGGCTGTACCATTAAAGGTAAAAAATACTTCACAATCAATTTCAAAAAGTTCCCGAAAATAATCTGTGGCTTTTTGAGTCCATTCATCATTTCCATAGGCTGGAACACTACCTTGATTTGCCCTAATCGTATATTCCAGCGCTTCTGGACAAATGCCAGAGGAATTATCACTTGCAAACTGCTCTAAGTGGCTACTCATAATCTCTACTTTTATTTTTATCAGTAATTTTTACAATATTAGTGAATAATTTTGGCACTTGCCAACTTTAAGATTGACGGAGGATGTTATTAAATTCTCAAATTATAGTGGTTCTCGTTTACGTGAGGTACACCCGTAAGTAAGGGCACGGCAGTGCCGTGCCCCTACTTCGTGATGTGATGTAATGTTGTACTGCATCTGAATGGGAATCGCTATATCTAATAACTCTGCTAATTACAATAACTTTGGATGATTGTAAACTCAATATGTATATAGCCCTATTTAATCATTCGTGAAAAACGAAATTGGCGACTTATATAAAAGTCGGTAATCTGAAAGTTTTGATTTTCACAAATAAAATATAAATTCTATACGTTGTATTAACTTGTTAGTTAGTTTTTGTTGTTGTCGCTTTTCTCTGAGTAGTTATAGTAATTCTTAGTATGTTTATACTATTATATGACTTTGCTGATGTCCACGGAAAATTAGAGTCTTAGTCTTGCGTTACTGAGACGTTAAATTACTACGGTGTCTTAGTCAGCCTTGCGTTGAGGGGATTATGGGACGTTAAACATCGCAAATAATCATTAAAATTATGCTAAATTATGCTAAAAAAATAAAGTTTGCTAATCAGGATGCTAATCATATACTTATAATGTACTATACAATGCCCTAACAATAACGATGACATCACTATTGGGCGTATTTGTCCTTTGTTAGTTGTGAGAAGTTATTTGTTTATTATCTATTGACTAATGACTCTCCGGGTGATGCTCCTTCTGTTACGTCTGCTACGCGAATGTCGCTAATTAACGCCATTTGCTTTTCCCCTTGACGGTAGCCTCTCCTTTTGGGAGAAGGAGAGATGCTGCGGGTAGCAAGATCCTTGTAGGGGTACAAATTGGGGAACCCGCCCAAGGCATTGGCTCACCAATGACTAATGACTAATAACTAATGACTGAACCATTGATTGAACTAAAAGGTGTTTCTAAGTCCTTTGGTAGCCATAAAGTTCTAGATAATGTAGACTTGACCATTTACCGAGGAGAAGCACTGGGGATTATTGGCCCATCAGGGACTGGTAAATCAACAATTTTACGGGTAATGGCGGGGTTACTTACTCCCGATGAGGGAGAAATTTATGTGCAAGGAGTACGGCGAGACGGTTTGATTGAGGATGGTGGCCAGCAGGTTGGCATTGGCATGGTGTTTCAGCAGGCGGCGCTATTTGATTCGCTGACGGTGGAGGAGAATGTGGGATTTTTACTTTATCAAAATTCAAAGCTACCGCGATCGCGGATTCGAGATTTGGTAAAAGAAAAATTGGAGATGGTAGGTTTGCCAGCAATCGGCCACCTTTACCCAGCGGAACTTTCCGGGGGAATGCGAAAACGGGTAAGTTTTGCCCGTGCGATTATGTCTAATCCCGATAATCCCTCAGAAGGCCCAGAAGTTCTACTATACGACGAACCAACAGCCGGACTTGATCCTATTGCCTCAACGGTAATCGAAGATTTAATCCGCCATTTGCAATGTTTACATGGAGTTTGTAGTACCTATGCCGTTGTTACCCACCAAGACAGTACTATCCGTCGTACAGCTGATAGACTTATATTTCTCTATGAAGGTAGAGTGCAGTGGCAAGGTACAGTTAGTGAAGTATACAACACCGAACATCCTTTGATTAGACAATTTATCAGTGGAAGTGTAAAAGGGCCGATTCAAGTCGTCGGTTAGAAAGTGAGAAGTTAGGAGTTAGGAGTTAAAAGTGAGGAATTAAGAATGAGGAGTTAAGAATGAGGAGCGAGAGTTAAATTCAACTCCCAACTCCTAACTCCCAACTCATAGCTAACTTATTGGGTGGAGGAAAAAAATGCGAGGTCTTATGACAAGCCGCTTCGCGTCTGGGCGAACATTTAGAGAAGGCTCTGTGGGGTTGTTACTCCTGCTAGGATTAGGGGTATTTGGATTACTCTTTCTGTGGTTAAATAGATTCACTGCTGCCGGCCGTTCATACAAAGTTATTGTCGAATTTGCTAACGCTGGCGGAATGGAAAGGGGAGCAATAGTTCGCTATCGAGGCGTTAAGGTAGGAACTATTTCCCAGGTTCGACCAAGACCAAATGCTATTGATGTAGAGATTGAAATTGCCCAACCTGACCTAATTATCCCCCGTCAGGTAGTGGTGGAAGCTAATCAAAGTGGATTAATTAGCGAAAGTATTATCGACATCACACCAAAGGCAAGCTTACCTGCTGGGGTTGTGATTGCTAAACCCCTAGATAAAAGTTGTGATACTAGTCTCATAGTTTGTAATGGTTCTCGGTTAAAAGGTCAAGTTGGCATCAGTGTTGATGCACTAATTCGCAGTTCAACTGAGCTAGCTGCTGTATACAATGACCCAAAATTTTATAGAAATGTCAATAGGGTTCTAGAAACTACCACAGGTGCAGCATCCAGTTTTACTGAGCTAAGTCAGGATTTACAAGGCTTGACCAAAAGCTTGCAACAACAACTAAATACATTTTCAACCACTGCTAATTCAGTGCAACGAGCGACAAACCAACTTAATGCATCCGCGACTCAAACTGTAAATCAATTCGGTGCAACTGCAACTCAAGCAAATCGTTTGCTGAACAACCTAGATAATCTGTTAACAACAAATCGTTCTTCGCTGGTTGGTGCTTTGAACAATATCACCGAAACCAGCAACCAACTGCGTGTTACAGTCAGTAGCCTATCACCAACTGTTAATCGATTCACTCAAGGAGAATTACTCAACAATTTAGAAGCTCTTTCAGCAAATGCAGCGCAAGCTTCAGCTAATTTACGTGATGCTTCTAAAACCTTAAACGATCCAAAAAATGCGGTGCTGCTGCAACAAACTTTAGATTCAGCACGAGTAACGTTTGAAAATAGCCAAAAAATTACATCTGATTTGGATGAATTGACAGGTGATCCTACTTTCCGCCAAAATTTGCGGCAATTGGTGAATGGTCTAAGTGGTTTAGTATCTTCTACACAACAGATGCAGCAACAAGTGCAAGTTGCTACTACTCTAGATTCAGTAAAAGCTGCTGTGAACAAACCAAATAATCTAATTCCTACCCCAGCACCAACCCAACAGGCGATGTCTAATGACAAGTCCCTACCTGTCTACGTAATTAATCCCTCACCTACTAATTTTGCAATTCCCGATACCAACCTTGAACCAACCCCCAGTCCGTCTATCTCTAGCTCATCCCAAGAAAACCTCTTGAAGCAGCTGCGGGAATATGGTAAGCAACGGGAGCAAGTGGAGACGGAGAAATAGGTAATACAGCTTGACAATCTTAACCACAACAAGACCGAATATGCTTGGGTTAAGATTTTATCCTCCCTAACCCTCCTTTTTTTAAGGAGGGAATTAGAGCAATACTACGGGTCTTTTACTATCCAGCATCGCCATTTTACCTGCATGATAGCGATCGCCAGCCATTGTTCTCTCGTTTATCTCGTTTCCATGCTCTTCATGGGAATGCCTGATTAGGGGCTGCTCCCTCCAGTCAGATATTGAGTCAGAGACTCAATGAATGCATTCCCAGTCGGAGCCTGGGAACGAGCAAAAACTTATCAAGCTAGTTTTTTTAGGACTTGTGTGTACACCATAGCCGACGGGCGAGAGGGACGGTTTTGTGTATTAAACAAAGACGAAACGACTATCTGTTGCCAAATTTGTATTTCGGTTTAATCCGTTTTCTACAACAGCAATCAATTCCGCACCATTATTGGTGAAGATGCCAACAGCAGATCGATTTATAGAAACGGCTGATGCTGACCCTAGGGAGTAATTGTTAGCAAGTCCCTTGATCTGAATCTTATCGTCTGCTTGGAAGTTGACAATATTGGCATAGTCACGATTTTGAGAACTGGTATAAAAAACCGAAGTGGCATCACCCAAGACGTAAATATCTGCCCCCTTACCACCGTTGAGTAGGTCGATTTCGTTTGTGCCACCCCCCCAACCAATCAGGAGATCATTACCATCGCCCCCAGAGATTATGTCACTGCCAGTTCCTCCTAGAAGTGTGTCATTGCCATCGTCTCCAAGGAGTAAGTCGGTGCTTCCCTTGCCATCGAGGTAGTCATTGCCTTTTCCTCCGTTGATCGCCTCGTTGGCATCACTGCCGATCACGCGATCGCTCCCAGCTAGAGCATTGACTATGTATCTGTTTAAACCAGTAAGTTGGCTGGTAAAGATGATGTCGTCGCCAGATGTCGCCTTGTTATTAGCAACCGTCAGGTCGAAGGTATCGCTAACATTGCCACCTTTGCCATCAGATGCAGTGACTGTAACTGCAAAAATGCCGGTTTGAGAAATAGTACCGGATATCAAACCTGTGTTTACAACGATACTAGAGCCTATGGGTAAACCCGTAGCACTGTAGCTGAGGGTGTCAGCTTGATCGATGTCAGCGAATTTGTTACTGACATTGAAAGAAAACGACTGATTAGTAGAGATGATTTGGTCGTCAAGGGGTTGAACTACCGTGGGGGCATTGTTTGCAGGTAGATTAAACCGAGCCACACTAGGATCATGATCGCTATCCTGGTCAAAAAACTCTGAGTTGATGTGAACTACATCATACCCATCCAGCTTGTTGAGCAAGTTATTACTCACCAAAACATGGTCAAGTGTCTGGGCATTGCCTTGAAAATTATAGGTATAACGCTCGTTTTCCGGCAGAGTTTCAATTAAGGAAGTCAGCCCAGCACTTTCTAAAATGCTGACAGGGTTGGAAAACTCAAAGTCATTCAAGTCACCCACTACCGCTACATTGGCGTTGGGATCGATTGCTAAAATATTCTCGACAAAGTTTTTCACCACCGTAGCTTGTTGCTGGCGCTGAGTTTCGCTAGTGAGGGTTGGTGGTTGATTTGGCCCGTATAGCGGTTGGTCACCGCCTTTAGAATTAAAGTGGTTGCCAATTACATAAACAGTTTGACCGTTGAAAGTAAATTCACCAACTAACGGCTTACGACTGCTAGTAAAAGCAGAGTTGGCGGGGTCAAGGCGACCAGGACTGGCAGAAAGTGTGGGAACACCATTAACATCGGTAACTGTGGTGTTAGTTAGGGAACCGCCACCAGGGGTATCCACAAACTGAACTCGGTCGGGATTAAATAAGAAGCCCTGCCGGATATTGCCACCAGGTTCACCGCCATCTTGATTGTTGACTGGGTTAATTTGGCGGTATTCATAGGTGGGGCCGCCCGCAGCTGCGATCGCCTCAATTAATGTTTGATAAGTTGTGCTAGCATCAACTACGCCGTTATTTGTCGCTCCGTTATTGTCCTGAATTTCCTCGATAGTAAGGATATCTGGCGATTGCAGATTATTGACAATCCGGCTGGCAAGATTGTTAAACTTGGTTGCACCATCACCTGGGTCAAGGTTTTCGACATTGAAGGTAGCAACTGTGAGTTGGTTGGTGGTGGCAGTTAAATTAGTGACTTCCTTACTCAGGGAATTTGAGGTAACAGTTACCGATGTGGGCAGAACTTCGTAGTTGTTGAAGCTATAATCGACCACACCTGTAATTGTGCCGAGAGTCGCACCCACGTTAACGTCGGGGGATCTACCAGAGGTAAACAGCGTGTCATCAATTTGGATACGCTCTGGATTAAAATCATTGGAACTGACGAGAATACCGCCACGCGCTGTGCGTCCTGTGGCATTCGCGCCATTATCTGCCAGCACCCAAATTTCACCAAAAGAATTTGTCGGGCTAGTTGCTACAGAATTATTTACCTGCACCACCATCCCTTCTAAGCTTTCATAGAAGTCGATGCCATCCTGGACGGGATCAAAAGTGGTTGTGCCAGTTTCGATATTACCAGTAGTGTCGTTATCGATTACCGTCGTTGGGATGGTTCTGCCGCCATTGCCAAGAATTGTGGCAGAGGGCAAAGCATTACCACTGGAAACAGTGACAATTGTGGGAGTGGTAATTTGTGTTTTAGTCAAATTATTGGCATCGCCGCCCGGACGAAACTCCGTAACGGTTCCACTGACCAACACGGAATCTCCAACGGATACGCTTGGGGCTGATGAAGTGAAGACAAAAATACCTTCTGAGGTGCGCTCGTCGCTGTCTGGGGTGGGGTCTTGCAAATAGAAACCATTACTCGCCCTAGCTGTCACAATTCCCGCTACATTGCTGACGGTCTGATTTCTAAAGGATGAGATATGCCCTGTTCCCTGAATGTCACTAATCCGAACGGATGGGGTTACTTCAAACACAGCAACCGTTTTGCTGACTTCGTTCGTGGTGACTAATAGAGGCTTGCCTGTAGGACTGTCAGCCGCCGAGACAAAAGTTAGCCCTTCGATCGCAATATCTTCGGGGGTGTTGATGTATTGAACGAAGGTTGGCTTGTTGGGATTTGTCACCTCATAGACGATGACATCGCCGGTGCGTTCTAAACCAATAAAAGCATAGGTGCGGTTGTTGATAACTCCAATCACCACACCTTCAGGTTCAGGCCCTTTGTTATCGCTGCGGGTGTCAAAGCTGGCAACTGTGCCATCTGAGTTAAACAGAGTTGGTACTTTGGTTGCCGTAATTTGTTCAAATTGGTCGCCACTGTCGAATATCTGATTGCCGCTTCCATCCCAAATCGAAAAGGAACGCGCCCCAAATGCTTCGATGCGATCGAAATCTCCGTCCCCATCGATATCACCGGTGGCGTTGGTTAGTTGCAACCGTCCCAGATTGGCATTATTTTTTAGGGTTGCAGCATTAGGAAAAATGGTTGGGTCTAAGATATATCCGGCTGCACCAACCCGGATTTCTTCGCTAAAACCAGTGTAATCGCGGGAATCTCCTTCGTTGGCGGTGATGTAGTAGGTTTGTCCGTTGGCGGTGAAGCTAGCGATCGCATCGGGTTGATATAACCCAAACACTGGCCAATTCTGAATATTGATTTTACCAGTACTGTTGGTTAGGTCGCGATCGCTAACATCTAATCCATTACCTGGGAGACTGTGATTTTTTACACCGAGGGGCAAAATGCTGGTGATGGTGGCGCTGGCAATATCCAGAATAGCGATCGCATTGTTTTCTTGCAGGGTAATATGCGCGGTTTGACCGTCTGAAGATACAGCAATGTACTCTGGTTCTAGGTCTTGTGCCACCGTCGAGCCGGGCCCAGTAATCCGCACGCCTGCGGCTTTGAGTGTGGCCATCTGACTATTGAAGCTGGTAAATGAGGCTTGGGCAACGGTTGCATTAGCCACGCCACCGGAAATGTCAATAATGCTAACTGAACCTTCAGGATCTACCGAATTGGGTTGCCCGTAGCTATTGGGTTCTCCTTCATTTGCTACTAATACCTTCGTGCCATCGGGCGTAAAGGTCAGCATATCTGGTAATGCACCCACTGCAACCGAGTTCAAGAAGCTGCCACTGGCGGCATTGTAGAAACTCACCTGTCCTGTCTGTTGGGCGTTTGTGGTGGTGTTTTGAATGGCGTAGGCGACTGCAACAATCCCATTTTTGACCGCAACGCTGTTGGGAATAGCTTGTGTGCCTGCGGGGGGCGTAAATCCTGTTGTTAAAGAACTAGCCGAGGTCAACGCACCTGTATTGCTGACATTATAAATTTCAACTATGCTGCCAGCTACAACAAATAGGCGATCGCTTCCAGAATCAAAGGCGGATATTTCGGCACCATTTGTACTGGTGAAGTCGCCAACTTTCTGCAAAAAGCTTGAGTTGTTGTTGGTAATCGTAATATTTTGCGAAGTGGTGCTACCCAGAATAATGCCTGCTGAGGGTGTAGCAATGGTCAATATTGCAGTTTCTGTCGCTTCTGCGATGACCTCCGGTCGGGCGTAGCCCATCGCATCATCGGCAATGATAAAGGTGACAGAACCGGTGGTTTCTCCACTAGGAATGGTGATGATATTATTGGTCAGGTAGAAATCCCCGGCGGTGATACCTGTTCCCGAAACCCCTAAGCTAACGGTCTGATTGCCAGATACGGCACTGGATGCAGTAGCAGTAACGGTGATAGCTGTTGTGTTTGCTTCCAAGCCAGCAGTAGCGCTGAGGGATAAGTTGACAATTGGAAACGCAGCAACTTCATTATCTGTTACCGTGATGCCAACAGTACCGTCAGTAAAACCTGTGGCTGAAGCAGTTATCGTTACTGACTGAGAGCCATCAAAGATTAAATCGTCTTCAGCATTAATAGAAAAGGTTGCAGTCGGACTATTGCCAGTGAAGGTGACAGTTGTGGGTACTGTTGCCTCAGTTGTATCATTACTGCTTAAATTTACTACCAAATCTGATCCAGAGGTGTCTAAGCGGGTCACGGTGGCTGTAGCAGCGTTTGCACCAGCATTTTCAGCAAATGAGTTAGGAGTAATACTTAGAGACAAAGCTGGTGCGGTAGAACGTAAACTATTGATATAAGTCGTATTAGCGCCGCCATTGGACAGACCAGGTGTGGTTGAAGCAAATGCAATTCCTGTTGTCCAGTTAGTAGTAGTAGTTGCGCCAGCAAGGTTTGAGTTTAATGCATAGCCTGTGTTATTTGTACTGGAGCCAAAATCGATATTTGCTGCACTCGTAAATGCTCCTGATGCAGTCCCAATATCTACAGCAAATCCATCTGCTGAAATAGTGGCACCAGTATTTGAGGTATCAACCCAAACAATATCATCAGCAGCAATATCTCCATTATTTCCACTGTTGGCGTTAGGTAGAAAGGAACCACCAGCGTTGAGAGCTATATTCCAGTCGCCACCTAATGGGTTATAGGATGTGTTCTGAGTAATACCTGTAGTTCCACCAACTGTGATGAGAGTTCCAGCCTTGAAGGTGGAGGCTATGGAACTAACATTTGTAAATTTATAACCAGAAAATTTAGCGGCTTTGGTGGCTGTTGAGTCTCCAAAAAAGAAAGACTCAAGCTGTGTAGCAGTCAAGTCTTCAACAAGCAAAAACTCGATGAATTCGTCAGTTGTGGTCAAGTTTCCACCACGGTAAAATTCATTAATGATAATCTTGGGCATAGAAATCTCTTCGTTTAATTGTGTGAATCGGGTTAAACTTTCAGAGCAAAAATTCGTAAATTCAAATACGAATCTACTCAGTGCTTATATTTAATTAAGATCAACTTTTTGGCTTGTTTAATTTCCAAATTCGCAGGTTCAGCAATGGTTGAAGAACTACCTGAAAATTTGGTAATCAAGAATAATCACTTGCTGTAATAAAATGCATCAAAATGTGGTTTTCATACAGATAAAATCATTTACACATTCAAGATACTGAGAGTCAAATAGGTGTTTTAGACTCATTGGTGGCGCGATCGCCTCCTATAGCCACAAAAGAATGGATGCAAAAACTTACTTCAAAGTTTGGGCGATCGCAATATCCGTAAGGAAAAACTTGGGCATCTATTCAGAAAACAGCTACATACCTTACTAGTATTAATTCGTATTCAGCAACCTCAAACTATCCCAGTAACGTTAAGAAACCGCTATCAATAGGTTAAAAAAACAAATATGTTGGTACTGAGTTGCGCTCAGATTTAGACTCACAAGTTCGAAAAGTCAGCAGATGAGAGGTGATCCAATACCACTTGGATAAGCGTTTTTTCCTCCCCTGCACCCCTGACTCGACAGATAAATTTCTGAACCGAACACTAATGAGAGATGATTTTTTGGCTAGCGATCGCCAGTTGTTATTTTTTGGTCAGGTCAGGGAACTCTATTAATACGGTTCAGTAATTCGCGCAGCCTTGACCAGAGAAAGGCTTCCCGTAGGGTAGCCACTGGCATTAGTTGTTGTGGATTTATTTGAACTGTGTTGTAAGGATAATTTGGAGTTTTGAGGATCGGCTGATGGATAAATCAATTATTCAGTTGGTTGACGAATTACCGACTGACAATATCACTGTCAAAGTTTTAAATGCTCTTGATTATGTAGCGCCAGGTGAGTGGAGCAATTTGACGGGGTTTGAGAATAATATTCGCAGCATTACAGGAGTTACCGATGCTAAGGTAATTCAGAAAATCCGCGATCGCGCTGTTGTCCTATACGAAGATCCTCAACAAGGCTACCAGTTTGCAGTCAAACTTTATCAAACAATTGATAAGGCAGACACAGCTATGGCAACGGCGGCTTTAGCGAATAAAATTAGTGAGAAAATCGGCTTTCTGTCTTTTTTAGGCAACATTACTCCCAAAGCTGACGTAACTCAATCCATTGACTTAGTACTAAAAATCGCCGTCGAAATCATCGCCTTTTGCAAGCTAAATGGCATTCCTCAACCGAATCCCCAAGAGTTTGCTAATTCCCTTGCTAACAACTATCAAAATGCATCCTTAATGCGGATGATAGCTCTAGTTTGTATAGACGGAATTCTGCCCTTAGGCCCCGACTTTCTCAGCAAGATTCAGGGAGTTATTAGTAGCACTGATGCTGGCGCAATAACTCAAAATCCGGTTTTCTTAGCCATCAATAACTTTCTACCAGGTAGTAACCCCTCTGATAAAGTTGGTTTTATCAGTCAAGGTTTCAACTCGGTGCAAGGTTGGATGAATAACTTAGTATCCAAAACAGGCATAACCCCGCAATCAATTTCTAGTCATTTAGGTAATTTTATTCAGATTGCTGATGATAATTTAGATTTTGTCGCAGCATTCTTAGACCAAACTACCAATTATTACGAACATACAGGAATTCAAACTGTCGTTCGCAGTTTAATTTTGCAAGCCTATGCTTTAGTAAAAGAGGAAATTAAACAAGAGCAACAAAAGCCTATTCAAGATGTTTCGTCAGCTTCTGCTGTCAAGTCAGATAAAAATCAGTATGAAGTCAGCAAAACAGTAGAAGTCTGGGATGGTGAGGAAGAAGATTGGTATCAGGGAACAATTGAGAAAATCCAAGATGATCAATTCTTTATTCATTACCTTGGTTACGGTTCATCTTATGACGAGTGGGTGGGCGAAGATGACATTCGGACTCGCGATCTTCGCTCCACAGATGACAATGGATATGCAGTGGGGCAAAAAGTAAAATGTTGGGATGATGACCAAGAGGCTTGGTATTCTGCAACGATTGAGCAAATCCAAAATCAGCAATACTTTGTTCACTACATTGGTTATGATTCATCCTATGATGAGTGGGTTGATAGCGACGAGATTTCCTAATTCCTGAATTAGCATGGGGCCGGCGAGAGCAATATCTCTGATGGGTTATTCAGTGTCCCGCCCTGTGC
Organism: Nostoc sp. UIC 10607; assembly: GCF_047228265.1. Lineage (NCBI taxonomy): Bacteria > Bacillati > Cyanobacteriota > Cyanophyceae > Nostocales > Nostocaceae > Nostoc > Nostoc sp. UIC 10607. The sequence continues at coordinate 75,719 of NZ_JBIQNW010000024.1, forward strand.
TGGCATACAGTACTTTTAAAACCGACCAGTGGAGGTTTTTGTAGCATTAGGAAACAAACCCTTTTTAATTACGAATTATTTTGACACTTGCGCTACGATATCCCCTATTGCCTTCGTGCAATTTAGGTGAGGAGTAGCGCAGGTCAAACACATGACAGAAGAATTCAATACACAGGGCGCAGAGAATCTGGTTGCGATCGCTGATCAATTCGCTGGGGTGGGGAAGGTTACAGGTGTTAAAGCTTTTGGAAGTGGTAATATCAATGACACCTTTTTAGTGACTCTAGATTTTTCAAAAGAACAACACTTTATCCTGCAACGCATCAATACGCAGGTATTTCGGCAGCCACAACTGATTATGCAGAATATGCGTACCTTCACTGAGCATGTTCGCAAACGGTTACAGCACATCTCTCTGAATCGTCGCTGGGAAGTGCCACGCGTACTATTAACCAAGGATGCCCAAGACCACTGGAGGGATGCAGACGGCTCCTTCTGGCGAGCGATAAGCTTTATTGAAGGCTCACAGTCTTTTGATACTATGCGCGATCGCTCACACGCGCCAGAAATCGGTTATGCCTTGGGGATGTTCCACAATCTAATTAGCGATTTACCACCAGAAGAACTCGCCGACACGCTTCAAGGGTTCCATATTACACCGCTTTATCTCCAGCATTACGAGGAAGTGTTGGCGAAAACTAGTGTGCGTCAATCTTCGGAAGTCAATTATTGCTTACAGTTTGTTAGCGATCGCCAAAGTTTTGCATATATCCTAGAAAATGCCAAATCTGAAGGTAAGCTACCCCTGCGTCTGATGCACGGCGATCCAAAAATCAATAATGTCATGTTTGACACTGTTACCCAGCAAGCCGTCAGCGTCATAGACCTGGACACCGTTAAACCCGGTCTGGTACATTACGACATTGGTGATTGCCTGCGATCGGGTTGCAATCCAGCTGGAGAAGAAACCGAGAATAGGGAAAGTATTTATTTCGATACTGATCTGTGTCAGGGAATCCTAAAAGGTTATCTCTCCGTGGCAAAGGCATTTCTTACAGAGAATGACTATGCATATATATACGATGCAATTCGTCTAATTTCTTTTGAATTAGGATTGAGATTCTTTGCTGATTATTTAGCAGGGAATATCTACTTCAAAGTTAAGCACCCAGAACATAACTTGGCAAGAGCGATTGTCCAGTTTAAGCTTACCGAAAGTATTGAATCCCAAGAAATGCAGATTCGTAACATTATCAAAGACATGAAATGAATAACCAGACATTTTCCCTGCAACCCTTTCCTTCTACCAAGCCTCTGCCTAATTTGAAAATTGCAGGTAATATCGCTAGAAATGCTAATCAACTTGCCATCTGCTATATGCTTGGAGGTGACATCAAAGAAATTGCGTTACCAAAGCTCACTCCACCATCAAATACACCATCACGCAAGCATGAATTGTGGAAAGATACCTGCTTTGAGTTCTTCCTTGGCATCAGAAATTCTCAACGATATTGGGAATTCAACCTCTCCCCAGGTGGGCACTGGAATGTCTATCGCTTTGATGGCTACCGTCAAGGTATGCAAGAGGAAAGAGCCTTTGAAAAGCTACCGTTTAATGTTCACAATCAAGGAGACGGTTTAGCACTTGTCTTGGATGTAGATTTGGATAAAATTATCTCGGCAGAACAAGCTATTGAAGTTGCCATTACTACAGTTCTTAAACACAGAAATGCCTCGATGAGTTACTGGGCATTAACTCATCGAGGCGGGGAGGCTGACTTTCATTTACGAAGCAGTTTTATCATTGAGTTGTGAGAAGATGTTTTAAAAGTTGCTGTTGATGTATCAAATACTTTTAGAGCCTGCTAAATTGGGCTACTTTGCTACTTTGAGTACTGCTCTTCAATATATTCCTAACGGTACTCCATTACTTGTGGCGGCAAAGTTGGAATGGACTTTTAATCCTGATTAGTTTGGCATGGTCTAGATAACCGACACTTGTAGTTAATCAATGTGCTGTTAAATCTAGAACTTACGCTTTGATAATCAGGACAAAAAGTGCATAATTAGAATCTAAAAAACCAGCGATGCCTGCGGCGGGCTACACCTACGCTAGTTACCAGAAGCGTGAAAAACAGATAATTTACTTGTTTGTGTTTAGGGTTCGGACAATTAGAGCGATTACTAAGCCATCTACAAAGCAAAAAGAACTCAAATCCCTTGTCTAATAAGTTCTTAGGAATTATTAGATACAGCTTTCATAGCTAACCTATAAACAAAAATTATATTAATAAGTAAAAATAATAGTTCTCTCTTCTTGTAACTATCCACTTCTATTCTGTCTCTTGGCTTAAATTAAAGTTATCCTCTGAGACAAAAGTGAGACAAAATTCGGATAGCTGGAGGTGGGTGACGAGGGATTTGAACCCGCAACCAATAGATTAAGAGTCTACTGCTCTACCGTTGAGCTAGTCACCCACACGAATAACTATCATAGCAGACTTCTGACAATTTAGCCAGTGCCGCGCCCAAAAAACAAATTAAAGCGGAAATTTGATGGTGAAAATGGTTTGACCAGCTTCACTCGCTACATAAATTGAGCCGCCTAAATGTCTGACCATTTTCTGCACTAATGCCAATTCCAGTCCAGTGCCGCTATGTTTCCAAGGATCATGCTTGGAAAGGTGATAAAAAGGCTCAAAAATCCGTGACAGTTCATTGCTGGTAAGCTCTAGTCCAGAATTACTAATATTAAGCTCTACTGCGTCGGTTGTTAGGTGAGCAGAAACTGTGACGGTCTCACCTGCCGGGGTATATTTGCAGACATGGTTGAGTAGTTCGGTGATAATCCGTTCCAGATCGGTGATATCTGTCTCTAAAAGCGGGAGTGCATGATCAATACTCAGGTTTAACTGCTGTCGCTGGCAGCTGGTGAGGTCTCGAAAAGACTCGACAATCGGGTTAAGCCAACTTTGTAAGTCAATGGCAATCAAAGTTGGGGGATCGGGTTCGGCTTCTAGATATGTGAGTGTGAGTAGGTCGTTAATTAACTTGCTTTCTCGCCCACACTCGTTATGCAGAATCTGCAAGAGTTGTGGAACTATTTCTATATCTAATATTTCTTCTGGTGTGAGGACACTTTCGAGGGTTTGGACTGCAAGGCTGATGCTAGTTATTGGTGTTCGCAGTTCTTGAGACAGGTTTCTAAGAAATTGGTTTTTGAGGCGATCGCATTTTTCTAGTTCTTTAACCTGTGCCTGGGTTTGTTTATAAAGCTGGGCTTGACGAATAGCGATCGCACATTCATTTGCAACCTGCTGTACTAACTCAATTTCAAATTCATCAAATGCCTCTTGTGTTGGTCTTGTCAGCCAAATATTTCCCAAAATCCCTTGAGTATCAAAAATTGGACAAGCCATCTGGGACATAACCAACAACTTTGGTTGCCATCCCGGCACAATTTCCAAAAATTGCAAAGCTTGTTTTTGCAATAGCGGCTGATAAACTTCAAGACGGTCTGCAATTTGTCTAGTCAATCCCTGAAACTGGGGTAAGTTAATGCTGTACTCGTAGGTAATAGTTACCAGGGTTTGGCAGGTGCTATAGAGTTCGATTTGGCAACGATCAAGGTTGAGTAACTCTGCTAATTCCTGGGTGAGAGTCTGCAACACCTGATTTTCATCCAGACTGTCGCGGATTTGTTCTGTCATGCGTCGCACCAAGGCTTCAAAGTTTCGCACCTGCTGCAACTGATTTTTATGCTTCTGTTTGTGCAACTCTAACTTTGCTTTGAGATCCTTGATTTGCTGACGAAGTTCTGCCTGTCCAGCGGCAATGCCGATTTGAGTTGCCAATTGTTTGAGTAAGTCAGTTTCTGTTTGCTGCCATTGACGCGATTGGTGGCAATGCTGGGCAATCAATAGCCCCCACATATCTTGCTCTTTGAAAATCGGCACGACTAGATTGGCTCTCACCTGCAAAGATGCCAGAAAATCTATATGGCAAGGATGCAACCCAGCTGCATAAATATCCTCAATAACTTGAATGCAACCTCGCCCGTAGTGTTCAGGATGTTTGCCATCCAAGCAGGGATCGGTAATATTTTTTCCCAACAGGGGATCGCTCGCAGTCACAGTTGATTCGGCAATGATTACTCCACTGCCGTCAGTCTCGAAGCGATAAATTAGGATGCGATCGCAATTCAAAAACTGCCGGAGTTCAATTGTAGTCTGATGCAGAATTGTCTCAAATTCTACAGATTGGTGAATCCGTCCAGCGATCGCTTCTAGCAGTTGCTCCCGTTCCAGCTGGAGTCCAACTGCTTGTTCTGCTTGCTTCACAGGAGTGATATTGCTACTAGTACCAATCAGTCGATAAATCCGGGACTTAGCATCCCGTAGCGGGGTGAGAGTAGTGCTCCACCAAGTCGGCACCCCCTGGAATTGCAAACATTGTTCGTAAGAAATAGTTTTGCCGAAGCGCACACATTCAGCGTAATGTTGACGCACCTTGGCAGCATCGATTGGCGAGAGAATATCTTCTGGTTTTTTCCCTCGGAGATCATCTGAGCGAATACCTATCCACTGCTCATGAGTGGGATTAAGTGCCACATACCGAAAATCTCCGTCCTCCAGAACATCAACTACAAATATTGATGCCTGCACAGAATCGTACATGTTCAGTATAAACTGCTCAATACTACTTTTCTCATCTACTTCTGTGCCGAAGAGAATCTGAGGTGGTGATAATTTTGTCAACTCTATAGTTGATTCCGTTGGATTTATATTCATGCGAGAGTCCCTGTCTGGTATTACTGACTCTTCTAGGCGCTCTCTTGAATTATGCTTGTAGTAGATGCACTTTAGCGCCTATAGCAAAGTCTTGTCAGCTGTTGCTCATCGAAATTTGGATCTTTCTCTACTTCTTGTCAGAAATCTAGGAAAGCTAAGTAGGAGTCAGCTTAACAAATCCTGCTTTTTGAAGGCGAAAATACATTTGCAGGTTAGGGCAAACTTACTGAAATTTGATTTTTAACGGTTTTTAAAGATTATTGCATATATCTAAGTGCAAATATCAGTATACATAAATTAAAGTTACAATTTTTAATAAATTTATTTGTCAAGGGTGGGGAATGGGAAGAGACATTAGAAAGTCGGAAGGATGCTCAATTTCATCTCAGTCCAAGATGGTTGCGTGGCTTGTCTACAGGTTGCTTGCTATTCGTTTCGCTTCAGCAATTGTTCTAAAATTCTATCCAACTTTTCCACAGCAGCATTAGTTGACTGATGACTGTCAACCGTCATCAGTATGCGCGTGTTATCCCATCCCTAAAAGGGGATGGGATGAGCTTAAGATCGCAACTTGTGAGCATTCATTCCTGTGAGGATACCAACCAGCAGCCAAGTAATAGCTAATCCCATAACTTCGCCGAAGAATAACTGCATTAGGTGGCGCAAGATCATCCCCACAGCAGAACCCACAGGGACAGCAACAGCCCAACTTGCCGAAGAGGCAAATATCCATCGCCACGGCATAGGCTGGGGAATTGCCAATGATTGTGCTAATCCAATCCCCAAGCCGCCAAGCGCACCATAAATCGTCCCAGACAGGATTCTCACAGGGAGAATTTGAGTGCTAGGTACAATCCAACCCACGGCACCAATACCGATAGCGGTAATGATACTCCAACCTAAAAGACTTGACAAAATCCACCTGATACAAAATATAGGTTCTTTGAGAAGACAACCTTGAGGAAGTGCGATCGCAAATCCGCCGATAGCCGCCTCTACTACCCCAATATCTGGTTTCTCGCCAACTTCAATCAAGAGTAAACTCAATAAAAAACCGCCAAAAGTAGCGAAAGTCCACAGCAATGTAAAGTTAAATCTAGTATTTTCCGACGCGGGTGGCATCAAACTTTCTTTATTTTTAATGGTCTGACAGTTTTAGCATTAAACATATCAAAAAAAGCTCTGCGTCGCTGTTGGGGTGATTCTGGTACGATGTAACCCCAGAGACTTTCCCAGTAGAAAAAGGAGATACCAGCAAAATTGCGATCGCGCACAACCTCAACTTGTTCTCTAATTTGTGCCATTTTCACAGGATTACGCACCGTTCCCGTTGATATACCAATACCTACAGGAATTAGACTTTGAGCCAATTTTATAGATGATTGTTCCAGTTGAGCGATAAAAGAGTTTTTGTCATTTCGATAAACCTGCAAAATTAACTCATCAACCAAACCTTTTTTTAACCAATTTTCCCAATCTTGCAAATAGTATTTATAGGCAAAAGCTTGATAGTTGGGAGACAGAGATATTTTGACTTTGGGTTTAACCGCCTTCACCGCTTGATAGATTTCTGCCATGAAATCAGTAATTTTGTCTGCTCGCCAACGCATCCATTCTGAGTTAAAAGGATCACCAGGGGGATTTTTGCCTTGATGCTCTTGCTGGTAGAGTTCAATAGTGAAGCGATCGTAGCCAAACTGTACAGGCATCCCAAAATGGTCATCAAGCTGAATACCGTCTACATCGTAATCCCTGACTACTTCCAAAATTAGCTCTTGGATAAACTCTTGCACTTGCGGATGTAAGGGGTTCAACCAGGCCAGCTTACTTACCAAAACATTATCAATTTCTTCTGGTGGGGCATCTTGGGTAGACCTTATACCTTCTTGCCCAATTGTCAACCAGTCAGGATAGCGCCTTGCTAATTGTGAATAATGCGGTGTCATGAACCCGTATTCAAACCAAGGAATGACTCTCAAATTTTTATTTTTGGCAAGTGTTACTATCTTTGCTAAAACATCCTGTCCACCATGCATAAAGTTGAGCAAAGGTTGAGTATCTGAGCCTGTAGTCATTTTGGCTACAGTACTTTTATAAAAAGTATGTCCTCGATTCCAAACTACAGGATAAATTGTATTAAAGTTTAGAGATGATAATTGATTTAGAGCACGGTTAATTCCCCAAGGGACAAATAGTACACCACTAGCAACATTAGTGATCCAAACGCCGCGAATTTCTGTAGTTAAAGGTCTTGTTTTTTGGGAATAAACTGGCAGTGAAGAGGGTGAAAAAACTGTTAAAACGACTACTAATCCCAAACACAGCAAGTAAGAAATACAACGGCGAGCAACCCGATTCATTTGTAAGCGTGACCTAGTGCGATCGGAATATATATAACTACAAAATAAAGTTGTAATCTTCCGGATGATGTAAAGAAATGATGATTTTAATGCCAAAATTTAAATTAATCAATGTACCTTACTGGACAATTATCGCTATTTTTAATTCTGTGAAATATAAAAGGCCATGATGTGCGTGGTTTCACTACGTTAAGCGCACCCCTCAAACTTTCGTTCCCAGCCGGAGGCTAGAAACGCCCCTCATTGCAATACTGCTGGGGTTTTGCATTTTTAACTCGGCATTGGGTTTGGGGTAAAGGTTTTTTCTTTCCCCTTTTCCCCAAAACCCGACAAGTATTGCCCCTCATTGGAAAGCGATCGCACGCACCCTGAATTGTTGATGGTGCGTCACGCTAAAGCGATAATACATGGCTGACTGAGTTTGACGTAAAAAAGCGATCGCCTACTTCAAGAGCGATCGCTTTTCAATTCAATCTGCAATTATTAAACCAGCAGTGTTTGCAGCAACGGCTTATCTTCCGATATCTTACCCGTCCGCAACCATTCTTCCATTTCACCCGGTACTTGAGCTTGGGTGAGGCGATCGCGCAAATCTGCACCTTCGAGAATTTCTCGTTGCAACAGTTCCTCTGCGGTCTGCTCTAGTAACTCGCGGTTATGTTGCAGAATAGTCAAGGCAATATGGTGAGCATTATCCACCGTCTGCTTAACTTCCCGGTCAATTTCTTCCGCCACTTTCGGACTAATAGCCCGACGCGGGTTACTGTAACCTTCAAGAAACTGCTGTTGACTCTTCTCAAACGCCACTGGCCCCAGTCGATCGCTCATCCCGTAAAGAGTAATGGCTCTTTCTGCCAACTCAGTAGCTTTTTGGATATCATCAGCAGCACCAGTAGAAACTTTGCCAAAAACGATTTCTTCAGCAGAACGTCCACCCAAAAGGATAGCAATGCGTCCGCGAATTTCGTCTTCCAGCATCAAAAAGCGGTCTTCTTCCGGCATCTGAATTGTGTAACCCAAGGCACCAACACCACGAGGTACTACAGAGATTTTTTCAACTTTACCAGCACCCGGCATCAATGCACCGATGATCGCGTGACCAACTTCGTGATAGGCGACAGTCTTCTTCTCGGTGTCATTCAACACACGAGAGCGTTTTTCTAAGCCAGCAACCAAGCGTTCAATAGCTTCGTTGAAATCTGCCATTGTCACAGATTGGCTATTTCGCCGTGCAGCTAATAGGGCGGCTTCATTCACAAGGTTGGCTAAATCTGCTCCAGCAAAACCAGGAGTTCTAACAGCAATCTTGCCCAAATCGACATCATTGGCTAATTTGACATTTCTGGCGTGGACTTTGAGAATTGCTTCCCGACCAATTTTATCAGGGCGATCGACGACAACTTGTCGGTCAAATCGACCAGGACGGCGTAAAGCCGGGTCGAGAATTTCTGGACGGTTAGTAGCGGCGATGATAATCACGCCTGTATTGGCATCAAAGCCATCCATCTCGCTGAGTAACTGGTTGAGAGTTTGTTCGCGCTCATCGTTACCACCCATAATTGGCCCAGCACCGCCACGAGATTTACCTAGTGCGTCTAACTCGTCGATAAAGACAATACAGGGAGCTTGTTCTTTGGCTTGTTCAAACAAGTCTCGGACTCGTGCAGCACCCACACCCACAAACAGTTCGATAAATTCTGAACCAGAAATGCTGAAGAAAGGAACAGCAGCTTCACCTGCGATCGCTTTTGCCAATAATGTTTTACCAGTCCCCGGAGGCCCTACCAGCAGCACACCTTTCGGAATCTTTGCCCCTAGTATGGTGTATTTACCAGCGTTTTTGAGAAAATCTATAATCTCTTCTAATTCCGCCTTGGCTTCATCTACACCAGCCACATCACTAAATTTGACACCAGTGCTACCTTCAGAATAAATGCGGGCTTTGCTTTTACCTACCGTTAGCGCAGCCGGGCCACCTTGGCGACTCATTAACAAGCCCCAAATCCCAAAGAAAATTAACGGTGGTGCAACCCAACTAAGTAAAGTGCCAATCCAGGCATTTGGGTTTGGTGGTGGTGCAGCAAACTCGACATCATGCTCACGCAGAATTTTCGGCAAATCTAGATCAATGGCTACTGGTGTAGTGGTAAACACTTGTTCAGTGGGTTTACCATCTGGAGTTTGAGTTTTGATCGTGTATTCAATGCGATCGCCACCTACAATCGCTCGATCTACCTTCCCCGCTTCTACTTGAGCCAGGAAAGTGCTATAGGGAACTTGTAGCGATCGCGATACAAAAAAACTCGGAACAATAAAGTTCAGTAGTAGTAACAACAAGGTTAGTAAAATTAAGAAATTCCCACCAAACTGCTGAACTTTGGACGGTTTGATGGATCTTTTGTTATTAGTTTCAACAGGCATTTTGATGTACCCTCCAAATTTGTCTTTATTCGTGCAGTGTCTGTTATTATGTCTGCGGCGGGCTGCGCGATGTTTTTTGCAAATGACCAATGACTCTTTTTCAACTCAATAACAGAGCAAATAGACCACACAAAGCAATGCCATCAAAGACACCAGCACCGCCGATGCTGAATACTCCTGCACTCATGGCTTGAATATCTTTGAGATGTAGCAAATCAGCACCAATCAAGGTTCCGAGTACACCACCAGCAAAGGCTACAGGAGCAGCATGGGGTGCGGCGATTAACATTGCAGATAAAGCAGCCGTCAGGGGAGCCAGTAAAGGATTCATTTGGATACCGATTCCTGGCACTACTCGCGCTGCATAATAGCTAACGATAGTAACAATGGCAGTTACTAGCAAAATTGCTAAAGCATTTCCCTGAGTAAATTGGTACAGTGCCAACACCACCGGAATTAAGCCACCGCCAACATTCAGCGCTACCACAGTCGAGCGTTGCACTTCCCTTAAAGGAATACCCCAAAATTCACTTAACCACAGGGTTGCGAAGTCACCTGCTAGTTGAACGTCAGTTACTAGACGGTATAGGGGTATATTGATAGTGCTGGTAAAAATTACTAGCACAAGCAATAAAAAAGCGATGTTGGGAGAAAACCCCAGCTTGGCTACTGCGATTTCCACTACATCTACTGCCACAGCAAACCAAATGAATGGTAGTAGTAGTAATAATACTAGAAATAGTAGTAATGAAACTGGTAGGTAAATCATGAGATTAGGAAATTTATGATTGTGTCATATCTCACACAAAAACACATCGAAAGATACTGTATTAGTTAATTCAACAAATGCTTAACTAGTGATTATCTTGCTCGGAATTGTGGTAGTTATAAGTCAACAATGTGGGCAAGAAAGTATGAACTATTAGTTTCTATTCTAGAAAGTAGATAGTGCAGCCTAAATTCGTGCACACCCAACAGAAAAATGTGTATTACCGTACTGTTATGGAAAATCAACTAGGATTAGTTCTGAAACTGCTTTTACTCTCGGCTTTATTATCGGTCTTGATTAAGTACGTAGCGCCAAGTCTATTAATTCCGGCGACAGCAACCAACGCGCTGATTATAATATTTTTGCCGATTGTGATTATAGCGATCGCACTACTGTGGCGATTCCAAGCACAGAAACAAACTTAACTCAAACCATCTACGCACAAGTGACTAAAATCGGCTAACCTAGCTGAATTACAAGAAAATTGCATCTCGCCAACCGTTGGGAGTCAGCCTGTGAACCTCGGTCAATGGATCGGCTTAATCGCCATAGTTCTTTCTTTATATATCCTGTGGCAAATTCGGGAAGTGCTTTTGCTTATGTTTGCCGCAGTTGTCTTAGCCACCACCTTAAATCGGCTAGCGAAACGCTTCCAACGCTTTGGCATGAGGCGGGGATTTGCCGTCCTCCTAGCAGTAGCTATATTTTTGGCAGGTGTCGTGGGTTTTTTCTGGCTAATTGTGCCACCTTTTGCACAGCAGTTTCAAGAACTAACCTATCAAGTTCCTAAAGGGTTTGGGCGCTTTAATAGTTGGCTGGATGCCCTGAGAACTCGTATTCCTCCTGAGTTAGTTCCCTACATCCCAGATATCAATAGCCTCATTCAACAAGCACAGCCCTTTGTCAATCGGGTACTAGGGAACTCTTTCGCCTTTGTATCTGGCTCTTTGGAAGTCGTCCTCAAGATTTTGCTAGTGTTGGTTTTAACAGGAATGATCTTAGCCGACCCCGTGGCTTACCGCAAAGTCTTTGTGCGGCTTTTCCCCTCATTTTATCGGCGGCGGGTAGATGGGATTTTAGATAAATGTGAAGTCTCTTTGGAAGGATGGATTACAGGCGCTTTCATTGCCATGTTTGTAGTGGCGCTGATGAGTCTGGTTGGCTTATCAATTTTGGGCATAAAGGCAGCACTGGCTTTATCAATTTTGGCAGGATTTTTGAATTTAATTCCCAACCTAGGGCCAACAATTAGTGTAATCCCAGCAATGGCGATCGCTCTGTTAGATGATCCCTGGAAAGTTGTCGCTGTCTTAATTCTCTACTTTGTTATTCAACAGGTTGAGAGTAATTTCATCACACCAATTGTGATGGCACAGCAAGTTTCGTTGCTGCCAGCTGTAACCTTAATTGCCCAACTATTTTTCGTAACTTTCTTTGGCTTTTTAGGATTATTTCTGGCGCTACCTCTGACTGTTGTCGCTAAAATTTGGTTGCAAGAAGTACTAATCAAAGATGTTTTGGATGAATGGGGCAATAAACATACAAAAGAGACTGAGTTTGTGATGATTCCTGAATCTCCTGGAATAGATGATAAGTGGACAGCAGAAAGTCCCGATATTAATCGAGAGCGACGGATTGATGATGATATCTTGCAAAAAGAAGATTAGTAGGGGCACGGCATGCCGTGCCCCTACACCTTGCGATATAATGTCGTACCGCATCTAAGTGGGAACCGCTGTATAAACCGCGCTTCCCTTCCTTTCCCCGTTGGCGTCAGCCTGCCGTTAGGCAAGCAAAGAGGGGTTGGGGGAGAGATTCTTCCAGGATTACTGAATTGGTGTTCTAGGGGGGTTAGGTTTCCGAGGCTTTGATGTTACGAAAAGTACTAAAACATCTCTAAGGTTTCTCCAAGAAAATCGGTTCTGCTGCAATATCATCTAAGCGGATGCTGCCTAACAAATTCCGCCACTCTGCTTTCAGTGCTGCATCTTTAGGATTTTTATCACGTAGTTCGGCCAGTATTGTCAGTGCTTCGTACCATATTCCATTTTGGGCATAGATAGCAGAGCGCTTTAGAAGTTCTTTAGTTTGTAGCTCTTTGACTAAGGTTGGATTCAGTTCGACTCTTTGTATTACCCCTTCGACGAAAGTGGGAGGAGCATTTTTTTGTTGGTCACAGTTGATGGTGAAAAACCAGTGATATTGTTTGTTTAACGCCAAGGCAGGAGCAGTCCTAGGTAGAGAAACGCGGATGACTCCTGGTTTATCTGGTAGAGCGATCGCTTTTTGGTAAATCTCGTTAGAGTCCTGATCTTGCAGCACAAATTCAACTGCATAGGGCAAATCTTTGGTATACGGCACATAGAAAAACCAGCTTGGGCGTTCTACCGTTGTTTGTCCCCAGACATGCATCACTGAGTTAGCTTCCTCAATAAAAGGCACTAAAGCAGTTAGGTCAGGTTCAGTAGGTGGACATCCAGCCAACTCGCCGCGCTTCGCTCCACCACGAACACGACCTCCAGGAGGGGGGCCAGGTGGAAGTGAAGGTTGATTAAATGTTTTGGCTTGAGCAAGGATTACTTTAGCATTAGAGCGATGAGGAGTTGGTTTTGCCAGTACTGGAATTAGGCTAACTAGTAAACTTGTGCAGCTAAAAGCTACTACTAAAAACAGTTTTATCGGTTGTGAATTTGATTTCATAAAAACCCTTCTTTAATGTATGTAAAGTATATTTATCTGCTGGTTCCCCCAAAAATTTTATAAAAAAATCTTTACCCATATCTTATTCCCCACTTGCCACCCGAACTTTTGTTGTTGGATTATAAATTGACATCAAGCCAACCGTGACAACCAACGACAAAGCCGAAGGTACAAAAGGCACCCAAGTATCCGAAATTAACAGACCAAAGCAAACTAAATACAGAACACTAAAGGTAATACTGACTGCCAATGCCAACCAAGGGAATGAAAGCTTTCGCCAAGCCAGGACTCCCCCTACCAAAGACCAGGCCCAAATCCAGGCCACCTCAGCCCACAGCGACCAAACCCGCATTAATGGTCGCCCATCCTGGACTGCGCTGAGGATTTGGCTGACCATATGCGCTTGTAGTAACACTCCTGGCATTTGGTCATCTAAAGGAATGCCGTAGGGTGTAGGCCAAGTGTCTGGAGAATCTCCCTTTGCTACTACACCAATCAAAACAATCTTGTCTTTGATAGCACTGGGGTTAATCGGACTAGATAAAAATTGGGTTAGCTTCACCTGTTCGGCTATTTGTTTTGGAGAACGGTAATTGAGTAAGAGTTGACCGCCATTGGCATCAATATTTTGATAGCCGCCAGTGCGAGACTTCAGATTCGGAAAAATAGTTTTACCCAGCTGCAAATTTCCTTCAGAAGTGAACTTTGGTTGAATTCCTGAGGGGCGCAGATAGAGCGAGGCCAATTGTAGACTGAATGCAAAGGGAGCAGGACACAACGATGTCGCTTCCTGGTTCATGAATAGGAGATGCCGACGGATAACTCCATCGCGATCGTGAATAAAGTCACTGAATCCGAGATTTATTGGTGGGATTTCTGGTGGCGGCTTAATGCCTTTGATATTTGCTGTCCTATCACTTCCCTTGCATATACCAACCAAGTTCTGAGTTTGCTGGAGACGAGTAATTAAATCTGGTTGTTTGGCTTTAAAATCACGGTAGATATCCAAGCCGATCGCACGGGGTTGATATTGATTCAGTTTTGCCAGGAGTTTGTTGAGAGATTTTTCGGAAATGGAAGCTCCGATCAAGGATTCGTTATTTTCTCTTTGAATTGCCAAATCTTCATCGTCAATTGTGATTACCAGCAGTCGGGGATCAAGTCCCTCCCCAGGGCGCGATCGCATCATCTGGTCATAAGCTGGAATCTCTGTACTTTCCAGCAATCCCAGCAATCTCACCCCACAAACAAAGGCTGTAATCGCCAAACTTGATAACAAAGTTATTGTAAATCTGCGCTTGGTAGACAAAGCTAAATTTGGTATATCTTCAGTTGTTATAGACCTTAATTCATCCCAAGTGGGTGGTATCTGCGCTGGATTTTGGCAAATCACTGGTAGCCAAGTTGCACAGGGAAATCGATCCTCAAGTCCTTGCAATCGTTCCCGCGCTTGGCGTACTGCTTGATATAAAGACTCGCCACCGGCAAAGCCTTCGAGAAAATACTTTAAGAACTCCTTTGCAACCTGGTCTGGGACGGGTTCACGCATGACGATGATCTGAGGGATTTGCAAATCAGCCAGTTCTCGCGCCAATCCCAATCCATCACAGGAGTTGAATATAGCTAGTTGCAAGCCGTTTTCAATGGCTTTCTTGAGAGCATACTTTAATTCTCCAATGGTGAGGCTATCAGTTTTATTCAGGTACATTCGTCCGCTTTCTCCATTTCCATTACTGGAACTGTGTCCGGCAAAGAAGAGAATATCCCAGTTTTGTCCCCAAAGATGCTCAGTCAATTCCTTACGTTGTGGTTCTACCAGAAAGCTGACCTCTGCATTACTACACTGTTGCAGTAAAGCTTGATCAGCCTGGGTGTCAATCCCTTGACTATTGCCCACAATTGCTAAAATCTTGACTAATGGATTTAAAATGCGTGGCTTGTGAATGCGATCGTAGGATGGTGAAGAAAGGGCGATTTCAGCCTTGGGGTAACGTTCTAACAAATCCCACAGATGCCAGGGTAATAGCTGCAATTGGCTATTTTCTGTTTGCAAAATCACCCGCACTTCTTCCGTGGATGACAATCTTTCTAACCATTTTTCCCTCAAAGGGCGAAACTCTTCGGCTCGTAGCCAGGTATTAAAGCGTGCCCGCAAAATATGGGAAGTGTTTTCGCAGTCTTGAATCATCGATACATTCGTCACCTGCATTTTGTCAGCATGGAGCCGATAACGATTGCCTATCTGCCGATAACTAGACTGCCAATGACTATAATAGAGCGGCATTTCGGGGAATGAAGGTAACTTTCCCGTGACTTCTGTTGTAGCACGCTCGTGTTCTTCACCAATTTGGAGGGTAACAGCAAACCCCTGCTCAAAACTACCCTCTCCGAATTTCAGAACCACTAACTTACCCATGACCGTCGCGCTCTCCCTGTGCAAAACCATGCCCTGTTCTAATGTCTCATAACAAGCTCCACAAGCGTTTACAGACTTTTTTAAAAATCTCCAAAAGCCGGCTTAAATTTTTAATTTTTAATTTTAATTAACCAATTACCACTTAATAAATTACCGACAAAGGGGGAAGATAGCTAGATGCTTTAAATCCTAAAATGTTCGGTAATGCTGGTATTATCCAAGGCTACTCTAACGCTAAATTGCTCTGTAGGTTCACCGCGAAACTGTAACTGAATGTAGTTATCTGATTTTCTAGATTGAGCGTCTAGAAATACTGCTCCCGAACTATCTAGAACGGTGAGATGAACTCCTGGCGGCAAGTAGATTTGATTCCCAGTGGCGTGCAATTGGAGATGAACACTAGTTTGTTGATCCTTTTCGGGACTGATTTCCACAATCAACATCACGGGTTGGTTGAGAATTTGGATACCCAAATCAATCAGTTTTGCACGTTTAGTAATTGATTCTGGTTGGTTAAGGGTATTTACTTCCAGAGTCTCAATACTGCGAAAGGCATAAGCTGGTCTGAGTTCCGGCACGTTCCATAAAGATTCAATAGTCTGCCAACCTGCCTCAAATATACCAGCAAACCACTGACTTAAATTCACTAGTGAACTAACTGGGGATTGGCGCAATTGTGCTAGGTGGTCGATAAACGCTTCCAATGGTTGCAGTTGTTCTAAAGGCAGCGTTTCAGTTGCAACACTAGGGATAAAACCAAGCAGCCTCGCTTCTTGGAGCAATTCATCAAATTGAACTACTAAATAACCCACTCGTTCTTCCCAGGTTTCTGGAGGAATGGAACATATCTGCTGATGCTGATAGACAGGGCGACACTCCAGACGACCAATTGAAGGCACTTCTAAGTCAGCTACATCCCCACAGAGGCGCATGATTGGATTCCAGCTGTCACTCGCTTCGAGGTCTGTAGGAATATCCATCATTTCTAAATAGTTATTCACCACCCACACAGCCAGCGTATTCAGCCGGACTTGCTCTGCTTTTTCAGAATTTGGCTGTTGGTTAGCAAATTGCTGGGCAGTTATGCGAGCTGATTGGGAAATCGGCAATGTTAAAGCGAAATCGTCAAGCTGGTAGGTGGAGTTATTCATAAGTTAATGTTTAATAATCAATGCTGCTATGTACATATCGCCTGCATTCACTAAATTTATGCCACAAAATAGAGAATGATTATTGGAAACTTGGGGATTGCGTTTCGGGCAGTTTTTGCTGGGTGCAGGGAAAAATATTCTCCCCTTTGCTCCCTGCTCCCCCACTCCCCTGCGCCTACAACCAGTTGCCAATCAACACATAAGCAGACCAAAAGCTTGGTGCTTTGTAGTTAGGATGTTTCAGGAGTTTTAGCTGGGCACGGTGGACTGCTTCGGCTTTAGTGATTTTGCCACTCTTGAGTTCTTGATAGAAGGCACTAACAAACATCGCAGTTGATTCATCATCAATTTGCCACAGGGAGGCTATGGTACTGCGTGCCCCAGCTCGTACAGCGGCTCCTGCAAGACCCAGTGCTGCCCGGCTGTCTCCTGTGGCTGTCTGGCAAGCACTCAACACTAATAGTTCTACTATAGTTTTACCCTGACTGCGAAAGAGAGTATCAAAATCCTTAACATTGATCTGACCATCGAAATCCAAAATAAAAGTGTCTTCAAGGCGGGAACTAAACTGACCGTGGGTTGCTAAATGCACTATGTTGAATGAAGCAGCGCTAATTTCACCCTCTAAATTCTTTTTCTTAAAATCTCCATCTAGTAGGCTAGTTGTCGAGACTCCTGCTTTGGTAATGCCGTCGAATTCAGTTTTGATGGCAAGCAGTGGTGCAAATTTGGTAAATCCTGGCGGCGGCTGAGTCAGTCCTGCGGTTAACGCTCTTAGCTGCTGTTTTACTAACGGTTTCGGGTCGAGGAGTTGCAGACCCACGCTCAGGGCAACTGCATATTTCTCTACCAAGTATTGCTTACCATCGTAGAGAGCTGCCATTGGTAAATTGCGTAACTGTCCATCTAGAACGAACACTAGGGTATCTACCCTACTGTTTTGTAATTTTGACTCAATGGGTTTGAGCAGCCAGTTATAAACTTGCTGCGCCTGGGTTTGGACGGTTTTGGTAGCGGTGGGATTGACAAGATTTTTTCGCAGTTTTACTAAGAGTTCCTCTACTTCTGTGTGGGAAATCTTGGTACTGTAATTTTGTAGAGGTTGGTTGGGAATTTTGACAATTACCTGGAGTTCTTTTTCAAGAATAATTGGATAAAGGATCGCAGCCGTGGGATTATCTTTATCTACCACTTGATCGAGGGCTACTCTCTGACCTTGCAGGCAAGCTTCCCGGAAGAAGTCGTCCAATTCTGCTAGTTGGAGTGCTTCAATCCGCTGGCGGGCTTTCTCTAATATTTTTTCATCTGATGATTTTCCTTCTTGAGATTTTAGCAGTAACTCTACTGACTGACGGTAGACGGGTTCTACACTGTCCCGGAAGTTAAATTGCACATCCTGGTTTATTACATCTTTATTGACTACCAAATCTCTGCGGAGAGACTGGAGAGTGTCCACAGCAGCATCATATGCCGCGATCGCACCGTTAATATCTTTTTGTGCCCAGAGCAATCTCCCTAACTGCCACTCCAAAGTATAAGTAATTTCTGGTGCATTGCTGCTCTGTGCCAAAGCTAATCCTTGTCTAGTCAGGTCTTGCGCCTCTGACCACTGTCCAGTTTCTTCGTACAAGCCGCCTAAACTCTTCAGAGCATAAGCTTCTGCTCGTTTGTCCCCTAAATCGTGGGATTGCTGGATGGCCTTGGCGAGTAATACTGCTGAGTCTTTGGTGCTTAATCCTGAGTAGTAATTCTGACTGGATGCTTGCAATATACCACTCTTTACTTTTGCCAGACTTTGAGAAAAGTTAACCTGAGCGTAGATACTTGCACGGCTGACAGGGAGTTGGTCGAGTTGGGATTGAATCAATGGTAAGAGAGTTTGAACCTCTGCCCATCGTTTATCTTCAATAAGTAGGCTCAAGTGATTGATTTGCGCTTGGACTTTTGTCAGGGGTGAGGGAGATGCTGCAACTGTTTGTTGATAATAGGCGATCGCTCGGAGATTATCCTCCTTTTTCCGGGCATTATTCCCCAGGCTGAACAGACTAGCCCCAATATCAGGGCTTGATTGCAGATTTCGAGCAATTATCAGACTTTCTTCTAGCGCTTCCTGTGACTTGTCCAAATTGCCCAATACCAAAAGGGCATCACCAAGCGATCGCAAACTCACTGTCTTTTCTATAGAGTCTGGTTGAGATTTTAATGTCTGACTTACCTGATCGAGTGTTTTGACAGCGCGAGGGTAAAATCCTTGGGTTCGCCATGCTTGTGCTTGATTAATTAGCGATCGCACCACACCGCTTTGATTATTTGCTTGCTTGTAAATTTCTTCTGTCTGCCGCCAAGTTGCTAAAGCCGCCTCGGCCTGTCCCATTGTTAGTTGGAGACGGCCTTGAATATCCAGTGATTGGGCAAATATTTGCAAATTTTGGTTTTCATCCTGTCCTTCGAGCAAATTTAAGCTTTCTTTAATTGCCTGCTGTGCCTGACTCCATGCACCAAGTTGCTGGTAAGCTAAAGAAAGATTACTCAGTGTAACCGCCTGTTTGAGGTTCTCCCCTTGTTGCTTATACGCTTGCACAGCCTGTTGTAACACTTCTACCGCTTTGGCAAAGCTTCCGTCATCGTATAAAAGTTTGCCCTGCTGTAGTAGTGAGGCGGGGTCAGCGGCCACAGCCAGCGATGTCAGACTGTTAATTGGTAGTTGGGATGAGGGATTAATTGAGCCAGAAACTTTTGCCAGCACGGGTGAACCAAGGATGCATAGCAAAGCTATCAGGAAGTACAAAGGCAAACGTAAAAAGTGAGCCAGCGTGGACTTCAGACAGCGCTTTGGCTGCTTTTGCCTTTGAAATTTTACAGAATTTGCGCCAAAAGCCCTAGTTGTTTTAGCCATAAGCATGACAAGAGGTAAGTGATAACCAGGAACCCACAGGATTAACTGTAAGTATTTAGGCTACCAGGGTAATGGTACCATTCGCATCCATTACTGATACCGTAGCTCCTACAATCTTATTTATCGTGGCTTGGATGAGGTTTTACCTAAATCTCTACTTACCTAGGAGGTTTGAATGCTTGCGGCGGTCGTACATGTCAACTTACTTCCTTTGCGCTCTTTGCGTCCTTCTCTAACGAGACGCTGCGCGAATGTGGTTCGTTCTCTTATCCCTAAAATTTAATGAGACAGACCACCAGTCTCACAACTAGCTCTTCAAACGTGAATTCCAGCACTCTCTGCCGCCCTAGAAAAATTGTATTCATCATAAAAAACCAAAAACCTGGTCGAGGTTGACCAGGTTTTATCGAGTTTACAGGTTTCAAATTGTTAAACTAACTAAATAATTGAAAGTTAATAACTAAGGTGGACTTGAAACTAACAAACTCAGCATTCTTGCGTTTTTCCGCTTTGGGATTTGGCTTTGCCTTATACGCTCGGCTTTTTACCACTTCTACATTTGATATGCTGGAATTTGCTTGGGTTGATGACAGGGGACACTCAGTCATTTACCCTTTTGCTTTGGTTTTCTTTTATTTGGTGTCCTACTATTTAAGTTATCACGTAGTTTGTAAGTTACAACCCTTAGTTTAATAAAGTTGACGTTTTGTTAGATTTTGCAATCTATATTCAGAGGTTTGATCCCCAGCCATCTTTGTAAGAGAGTTAAGGGGATCTTCGAGAGATCAGCATGGCTAGCCAAACTGTATTGTCATCAATCCCACATAATTGGACTATTATCCAGATAGTCGGTGACAATACGTCCAATGGCATCAATTTCTGCCAATTGGGCGGCGGAAAGCTTGATTTTGGACGCTAATGCGTTGTCGCGTGCTTGTTCGGGATAACGCGCCCCGGCGATTGCATTTGTTTGGGGTTGGGCAATTAACCAGGCCAAAGCTAACTGAGCAAGGGTACAATTATGAACAAGGGCTATAGGACGCAATTTTTGTAGCGCTTGTTGAGCACGTTCAAAATTTTCGCCTTGAAACAGTTTATTTTTAGCACGGTTATCTTCTGGGTTAAATTTATGACCGAGAGCAAATTTGCCTGTTAACAATCCCTGCGCTAAAGGCGAATAAGCAAGGATAGAAATATTGTTTTCAATACAATAGGGCAATGCATCTTGTTCTACCTGCCTCCAGAATAAAGAATAGGGTGGTTGTAAACTATCAATACGTCCATAACTTGCTGCTTGAGCTAACTGGGCGTAGGAAAAATTGGAAACACCAATGGCTCGAATTTTACCTTGCTCTTTGAGCCAAGTTAAGAGCGCTCATAGTTTCCTCAATAGGTACTATTTCACTATTGAAAGCACCGGAGGGCCAATGTATTTGGTAAAGGTCGATGTAATCAGTTTTCAGGTTGGTTAGAGAACGATTGCAAGCTTCAATGACTTGTTGATACTTGAGATGGTTAGCGAAAACTTTCGTGGCATACTCCACGCGAGTGCGTACATCAGATAAAGCTTCAGCGACAATTCGCTCAGAGTGTCCTTCACCATAAACTTCAGCAGTATCAATTGTGGTGATACCAGCTTCATAAGCGGCTCGGATCGTTTTAATCGAGTCAACATCCTCAATTCCCACCCACATTCTTTTACCAGCTTGCCAAGTTCCCATCAGAATGGGTGTGATTTGGACTTCAGTTGTACCTAGCAATCGCTTTTCCATAACTGCTTTCTAATTCATTTCCCTGGATAGTTTCACACTTTATCGGTCTTAGCTTGAAATTAAATCAGAGTTACAGTAGATGCTGATGGAATTGACTACAACTTTTCATGCTCTCAAAGAATGGGCAGTCGCCGTAAATGCCTTGGAAAATGGCAAAACAATTATGTTGCTCCGCAAAGGCGGTATCCATGAACGAAATGGACATTTCCAAGTTGCTCACAAGCAAATTTTGCTTTACCCTACTTATGAACATCAACAAGCTTTCATGCTCAAAGCTGAGTATGCCGATCATGTTTATCCAGTAACATCAGGTTGGCATCCAGAGACAGTTCGCATCGGCAGTTGGGCTGAAATTACAGATATTTTGCCAGTGAGTGACGAATTTCTTGTCAACGCTTTGCTTCCCTTCCATATTTGGAACGAGCATTTCATTAGCGATCGCCTCAAATGGAAACCACGCCAACCCCTTTATATTCTCCTCTTGCGGGCATATAAACTACCCGAACAAGAAATTCCCTACTATCCTAAATACGGCGGTTGCAAGTCATGGATTGATTTAGATCAACCAATTCACTTGCAAGGAGCACAACCAGTTTTGTCTGACTTTGCATACACCCAATTAGTACAGACAATTCGCCAGATTGTTGGCGATAAGTTGTACGCTCCATCCTTCTAATAACCCAACTTGCTGCCCAGAGAACCGCGACTTCTTGAAGAAGTCGCGGTTCTAAATTTAGCTTAAGTAAGCCCCATCTTACCGTACAGTTAATTTTATTTTTATTTTATATAGCGCTTCCCACTCAGATGGGGTACAACATTCGCAAGTAGGGGCACGGCATGCCTGTACACCCGTAAACGAGAACCGCTCATAGTGTTTAATCAAGGGAATTTCATAAGTAATTTCTTAAATCTGCGCTTATGTAACCAGAAAAACAAATACATTGATTGTAAACTTCAGAAAAAATAGTAGTTATTGTTACGCCAAAACGCAAATAACGCGGATAACATTATAAAAACCTCACCCTATAAACAAGGTGAGGCAAAGCTGTTTATCTTTGTGTCCTATTAGCAGCTGTCCTCCAGACTATGACTTGTTAAGTAATTATCCTGAAGGGGATAAAACTTAATTACACTTTGTCTAAAGTATTAGACAATAAAGTACACCACAAGGGTGATAAATGACTTGACAAAAGTCTGCTATTATGCGTTATTAGCTAAAACAAAGGAGTTTGCAATGCATCGACAAATGTGCTGGTTACCTAAGTCTGGTGGCGACGGAGAAAAAATTTTGTATTTGCAGACAGAACCCAATCAACCTTGGCGTCCCTACACAGCTTTTGGACATTTCACAGTCCCAGATTATCAAATACCAGGTGGTTCTAAAGGTTGGGCAACTTATCAAAAACTTCTCAAAGCAGGCTGGACACTAGTACCTAGCGCACGGGCAAACGAGTTTGGCAGCAGCAGCTACGCAGAGTCAAAAGTCCAAAATCAATAGCCTAAGGAGGCAGAAGGCAGGAAAGCTGCATAGTTATTTTGACCGTGCTGTAGTAGTTTTCATAAACCTCTGGGGGAACCTTCACCGCGAGGATCAGCCGCCCCTTCTAAAGTTCCATCAGATGTTACAGCGATCGCATTACCATTACCCCAAGGAGTAGTTTCCTTAATTTTATGCCCCCGACGGCGTAAGTCTTGTACAGTCAGAGCATCCAAACCCCAAGATTCTACGCGCAACTCATCTGGAAGCCATTGATGATGTATGCGTGGAACAGAAACAGCTGCACCAACATCCATGTTGTATTCCAGCACATTCAGGATTACTTGCAAAACCTGGGTGATGATAGTGCTACCACCAGGCGTACCTGCTGCCATACGGAAATGACCGCTTTCTGTAACAATTGTGGGAGTCATGCTGGATAAAGGAGTTTTACGGGGCGCAATGCTGTTGGCATCATTACCAACTAAACCAAAGGCATTAGGCACTCCTGGCGCAGCCGCAAAATCATCCATCTCATTGTTGAGGACAATTCCAGTTCCTGGCGTTACCACACCAGCACCAAAGCTGAGGTTAATCGTGAAAGTCAGGCTTACGGCGTTGCGTTCTTCATCCACAACAGTAAGATGACTGGTTTCAGGAGATTCATGCCGAGTCACGTGCAGTTTCAGAGGCTGATCAGATAAACTCTGATTATTAGCTTGACTAAAACGTTGTAACGTCTTTTTGTCTACTGGCTTGACCTCGGTCGAAGGTCTAGCCATTTGCATATTTATTTCTTGACGGCGTTTTTTAGCGTAAGCTGGATTGAGCAGTTCTTGGACAGGGACTTTGACAAAATCAGGATCGCCTAAATATTCTGAACGATCAGCGTAAGCAATCTTCATTGCTTCTACCATTAAATGTATAGTGTCAGGATGATGCCATCCCAAAGATTTCAAATCGGTGTTACCGATAATATTTAAAATCTGCAATAGATGAATGCCTCCCGATGATGGTGGTGGCATTGAGCAAATTTTAGCTTTACGAAAATTGCCACAAACGGGAGTTCGCCAAATTGCTTTGTAGGCTTTCAGGTCTTCTAGAGTAATTAAACCACCATTTTTTACCATATCAGAAGCGATCGCACGAGCAATACTTCCGGTGTAAAAACTTTGGGGATTTTGGGCAATTGCTGTTAAAGTGCGTCCCAAATCACGCTGCACTAGCTTCTCCCCTGGTTTGTAAAATTCACCATTGCGAGTGAAAATTTCCCGCGCTGCTGGATTGTTTAGAATTGCTTGCTTGCGCGATTGGTTCGTTTGCAGAGAACGCCAAGTTGATACATCGCCCAGAATAAAGCCATCTTTAGCGAGTGCGATCGCAGGTTTCATTACCTCTTGCCAAGAAAGCTTACCATAGCGACGATGCACTTCATAAAGTCCCGCCACCGTTCCTGGTGTGCCTACTGCCAAATAACCATTAATACTTGCATTCGGGCGCACCTTTCCTTCTGCGTCTAGATACATATTTCTTGTGGCTTTCAGGGGTGCGCGTTCGCGGAAATCTAGGGCTTTCATGTCCCCCGTTTTCTCAGAGTGCATCAGCAAAAATCCGCCGCCACCGATTCCGGCTGAAAAAGGCTCAACGACGGAAATTGCAAAGGTTGTGGCTACGGCTGCATCCACTGCATTACCACCTTTGCGTAACATTAAAATTCCCGCTTCACTTGCTAAGGGATGGGCCGAAACCACCATTCCTTTTTTGCTGCGTAGGGGTAAAGTTAAGGCGGCTGATGCGACTTGGGTGCAAAGGAAAAAACTGAAAGAAAAGATGGCGATCGCTACGTCCGCCGGACGCATCGCAATCTTTTTTGATTTAGCAACAGTAAGCATTTTTATGCCATTTTGTTTGATATTTCTTAGCCTAGCGTTAAGGTGTGCATTTGATACACATAAGTTGTCCTAAATAATTTACAATTATCTTTTTACTCGCAGCTTTCACAGCCTTTGTGGTTCATTAAATTGATGCATCCTGTAATCGCCCATCCTCTATGTAAACAGTGCGATGTCTGGCGACAAGCCACTTTACATCTACGGCAATATCTCAAATGTGAGCTAATATGGATACCGTAATTACACCAGAAAGAATCGAGTTACCACCTGGCGCGGTGTTGAAACTTTTGGGAAACTGGCAAGACTATCAAATATTGAGTCAGCAACTAGGCGATCGCTCCTCGCCTCGGATAAAATATCGACCTGGAGAAATTTTGCTAATGGCACCGCTACCAGAACATGGAAGAGATGCCAGCTTGCTGGCAGATATTGCTAAGGTTTTGCTGGATCATTTAGAGCAAAGATACGACTCATTTACGCCCATCACCATGAGCTTGCCAGAGATTAGCGGTATTGA
Organism: Nostoc sp. UIC 10607; assembly: GCF_047228265.1. Taxonomy (NCBI): domain Bacteria; kingdom Bacillati; phylum Cyanobacteriota; class Cyanophyceae; order Nostocales; family Nostocaceae; genus Nostoc; species Nostoc sp. UIC 10607. The sequence goes on from NZ_JBIQNW010000024.1 coordinate 100,880, forward strand.
ACCAGACTATTGCTTTTACATTGAAAATTGGAGAGCAGTAGTAGGCAAAAAAAGAATTGATTGGGAGTCAGATCCACCACCAGATTTAGCAATTGAAATAGATGTTAAAAGCTACACCGACATTAACGATTTCTTACCTTATCGAGTGCCAGAAGTTTGGATATTAAAAAATAATCGCTTGTTAATTTATAGATTGCAGGAAGAAAGTTATGTGCTTACAGAAAGCAGCTACTTTCCTAACGTCAGAGAAATTGTGCAGCAATGTTTCCAAATTACAACCGAGCAAACTACAAGTGAGACAATTAGGTGGTTAAGAAACTTTTTACGTGGTCAACAGTAGCATGTGTTACGGCTTCCATAACGCACCATTTCAGCTTTTCTGTACATTACACTAACGCTTAATTACGAATTACGAATTACGAATTATTATAATTCTTTCGATTTGAGAAACTCCCGAACAACATCTTTAATCTCACGTAATTCTCCCTCAACTAAATAATTTAATTGCCGCATTTCATCTGCCGAAATCTTTCCAGCAAGTGAGGCGATCGCTGTTCTTAATTCGGGATATTTTTTTAAGATATCTTGTCGGACAATTGGCACAGTTTCATAAGGTGGAAAATACTGCTTGTCATCCTTTAGTACAACTAAACCCAAGCGAGAAATCTGCCCGTCAGTGGAATTACCCGCCACCATATCTACTTGTTTTTGAATTAAAGCACGATATATCAAACCCAAGTCCATAATTTGGGGTGGTTTAGCAAAACGTAAATCGTAAGTTTTAGCTAATCCTGGAAAACCATCTTCCCGTTCTAAAAATTCATAGCCGAAACCGCCACGCCACTGCGGTGTATATTTAGTAGCTTCAGAGATAGTTTGAATATTGTTGCGCTTGGCATCTTCACCCCGAATAATCATCGCAAAAGTGTTTTCAAAACCTAAGTTTGGCATCACTTCCAGATTGAATTGCTGGGCGTATATTTGTTTTACTATTTCATAAACTTCTTTGGAGCCATTAACTGGTTTTTGCTTTAAAATTGCAGTCAAAGCTGTGCCTGTATATTCAATATAAGCATCAATTTTGCCAGCAACGATAGCATTATGACAAACAAAAGAACCACCCAAACGAGGGCGACGAGTTACTTTTAAATTAGTTGTTCTTTCAATTTGCTGTGCTAAAAGTTCACCTAAAATATCTTGTTCAGTAAAATCTTTAGAAGCAACGATAATATTACCCTCATTGCTACTACTATTTAAATTTGGTGTGCAGCCAGTAATTAGCAATAACACAGCAAAACTTAAAAAGAAAAGTGTCAAAAATCTTTTCATTATTAGCTTAATTTTTAATTTTTAATTTATTCTCCATCCAGCCAATTGCGAAGTCAGCCAATAATGCAATTGCCGCCGCCGGAACTGCACCAGCTAAAATTAACTGATTGTTCACTACTGATATCCCGCGAAAAATAAACACTCCCAAACCACCAGCACCAATTGCTGCTGCAATAGTTGCAATACCTATGGCAATTACTGTTGCTACTCGCACTCCTGCCAAAATTACTCCCATTGCCAAGGGAATCTCAACTTGTAATAATAATTGTCTATCTGTCATTCCCATACCTCTCCCAGCTTCTCGAATCGCGGGATCTACGCCAGTAATACCTGTATAAGTATTACGAATTATCGGCAGCAAAGAATATACAGTCAGGGCAACAATTGCTGGTACTGCGCCAATTCCGCCAATTATAGGCACAGGAATGAGTAAGCCAAACAGCGCCAAACTAGGAATAGTTTGGAAAATATTTGCTATACCAAGAATTGGCTGACGGAGATAGGTTTTGCGTGTAATCAAAATACCTAAAGGAATGCCTACAAGTATGGCGATTCCAATTGCAATCCCGACTAAAAATAGGTGTTCGAGAGTATGCTGAAGAATTTCTGGGGCATACTTAACAAGGAAGAAATCTTTCATAAAGTATCTTGGAGGGAACGCAGACATTGCAGAAAGGCTAGGCTTTCTGGATGTTGCGATCGCATAAATTCATCTTTTGTCCCCAATACTACCAATTCTCCGCCACACATTAAACCAATTCTCGATGCCAATACAAAAGCTTCTTGAATATCGTGGGTGACGAAAACAACTGTCTTGCCTAACTCTTGCTGCAAATGCCGAAACTCCTGTTGCAGTTCTAGGCGCGTAATGGGATCGAGTGCGCCAAAGGGTTCATCCATTAACAACACTGGCGGATCTGCTGCTAAAGCCCTGGCTACACCAATTCTTTGCCTTTGTCCTCCTGAAAGTTCGTGCGGGTAACGCCCGGCGAATTGTGCTGGTTCTAAGCCTACTAATTGCAACAATTCATAAACCCGCATTTTAATTTGTTTAGATTGCCAACCTTCCAAAGCCGGGACTAAGCCCACATTACGTTCAACTGTAAAATGAGGAAATAAACCAATTTCTTGAATGACGTAACCAATTTTTCGCCGCAGTTTAATTTCATCCCATTCAGTTGTGGGAACGCCATCAAATAAAACTTCGCCTTGCGTCGGTGTGAATAGGCGATTAATTAACTTCATTGTTGTAGTTTTGCCGCTACCACTGCGCCCCAGTAATACCAGTGCTTCTCCTTGGCGAATGCTGAAATTGAGATTTGACACCAAGGGGCGATGATTGCGGCTAAAGGTGACATCGCGGAATTCGACGGCGGTTTGGTTATTTTGCAGCATAGACTCGCTCATTTCTGGTAAAAGTTCATAATCCTTACTCAATCGACGATATTGATTCCACCATCCAAATGTATGCTCAACAATCCAGCGCTTAGGTAGTACTTGAAATCCCGTGTCAGTGCGACAAATAACATCTACTTTAGCATTGCATAACTGTTGAATGACTCAGTTTTTAATTTTACATTTTTAATTGGAGCGTTCGCGCAGCGTCTCGTAGAGAAGCGACTTGACCAGTCCATTTCCAATTACAACTACCACAAACTGTAGGGCATATGACAAGTATTGCTAACACCCTTTTTCAATCCAATCCCACAGAAAACAATTTACCAACTTGCGCCAAATCTACATTTCCACCGCTGATGATGACACCAACTCTCGCCTCTGGTGCTGTCACCACACCTTCTAGTAAGGCTGCTGCTGCAAGTACTCCGGTAGGTTCAACGACAATTTTCAGACGTTCCCACAAGAAAAACATGGTGCGAAGAATCGCTTCTTCCGATACCGTCACCATATTATCTACGTAATGCAGTACTAGGGGGAAAGTAATTTTACCAAGGCTAGGAGTCCGCGCACCATCGGCGATGGTATTAGGATTTTTGACAGTTTGCAGAGTTTTGGTGTGAAAGGAGCGGGTAGCATCGTCGGCAAGTGCTGGTTCTACGCCGATTACTTTACAATTGGGTAAAAGTGACTTGGCTGCGATCGCACACCCTGAAAGTAATCCACCACCACCACAACAAACTAATAATAAGTCTAATTCACCAACTTCTTGAATCAGTTCTAAAGCAGTTGTCCCTTGTCCTGCGACTACATGGGGATGATCGTAAGGGGGAATTAGAGTGAGAGAACGATTATCTGCTAAATCTTGAGCTAATTCTTCTCGGTTTGTTTCTTGGCGATTGTATAAAATTATCTCTGCACCATAGCCACGAGTAGCAGTTTGTTTGACAACGGGTGCATCATCAGGCATGACAATAGTGGTGGGAATATTTAGTAATTTTCCAGCTAAAGCGATCGCTTGGGCATGATTTCCCGATGAATAGGTGATAACGCCTGTTTGTTTTTGTGCTAACGATAGTTGGGCTAAGGCATTGTACGCACCTCTAAATTTAAATGCCCCCGTGCGTTGAAAGTTTTCGCACTTAAAAAATACTTGGCTATTGGTGCGATCGTTAATGATTCTAGAAGTTAGCACAGGGGTGCGATGGGCAATTCCCGAAATTCGCTCTTGTGCTGCTTGTACATCAGTTATATTAACGGAATTATGCTGTGGCATTGATGACAATATTAAATATTCTTGCTCTTGTTTATATAGATACAGATTTTTATATTTGCATCTAATATCCTGGATTGGAGCATACTCATTTCAGGTGGTTAGCATCATTTATTACCCGCATAAAAATAGCTACAGCAAACATTATATAGTGCTGTAGCTAAATTTATAAAACTTAAATTAATTAACTCACATTCGCCATTTTTCTAGCATGAGTAAAACATCTGAAAGTCGGCAAAAAAAGACTGCTCTAATTACAGGAGCAGCTAGTGGGATAGGCTATCAATTAACCCAGATTTTTGCTCGTCATAGTTATAATCTGGTATTAGTGGATAAGAATGAAGAAAAACTTACTGAAATTATAGATGAATTCCCGCAAAAGTTTGGCATTTTTGTGAAAATTCTTACTAAGGATTTATCTATCCCAACATCGCCAGAAGAAATTTTTACCGAACTCCAGCAAGAATCCATCAAGATTGATGTGCTGGTTAACAATGCTGGCTTTGGTACTTATGGAGCATTTAGCGAAACAGACCTTAGCATTGAACTGCAAATGCTCCAGGTAAATATGGTCAGCCTAACTCATTTAACAAAGTTATTTCTCAAGGATATGGTCGAGCAAGACTATGGAAAAATCTTAAATGTGGCCTCAGCAGCAGCTTTTCAACCAGGGCCTCTAATGGCAGTTTATTTTGCTACTAAAGCTTATGTCTTATCATTTTCAGAAGCGATCGCTAATGAATTAGAGGGTACAGGTGTCAGCGTGACTGTTCTTTGTCCGGGGCCAACAGCATCAGAATTTCAACAAACTGCTGCAATGGAAGATTCAAAGATTGCTAGCGTTAACAGAATGATGGATACGGCAACCGTTGCTAAGATTGGTTATCGGGGTTTAATGAAAAACAAAACTGTTGTTGTTCCTGGAATGAGAAATAAAATATTGACTGAAAGCGTCAGATTTACACCCAGAAATTTAGTAACAAAGGTTGTGAGAAGTATGCACGAACTTAAAAAAAATAGGTAGTCCGATATTTTATCCTTTTTCAACTAAATCGCCTGAGTTACTTTTCTCATACAATAAATAAGTAATGGCAATTAAATTGAAAGTGCCGAATATTAAAGGTGATGAATGCGCCAAGAAAATAACTAAATCTATTCAGACTATGGAATCTGATGCAAAAGTAGATGTTAACGTTGATACTAAAACTGTAACTGTAGAAGCGGCGGCTTCTGAAGAGTCGATTAAACAGATAGTTCAATCTGCTGGTTATACGATAGAAGGCTATTAATTACTTCATCTAAATTTCTGAGGATATTTAGATGAAGTAATTTAGTCGGTTCAATTGCTTTGTTACATATAGCGGTTCTCGTTTACGTGAATTACACTCGTAGGGGCACGGCAGTGCCGTGCCCCTACACCTAGCGATATAATGTTGTACCGCATCTGAGTGGGAACCGCTATATTCGCCCGGTTTCCGGGCGGAATATTATAATAAAGAGTATTTTTCTCTTCCGACATACTTGAAATACTTGGTTTTCGACTTAACTTATAAGCTGCAACAGATACAGCTAAAGATCAGAGGATTTTGAAAGTATTGCTGTATATTTGTTTGTTCTGAAAAAATTGTTAAAATTTCCGGTACTAGTTTTCAAGAACGGATTAACATGGGGTCATAGATTTGACATTCCTGAACTCCATAATTGCCCAAAATCAAGCTAGCCGATTCAAGCTCTTTGTCTGTGCCACTAACGATAAGTATGTAATTGCCTTGAGCAATTTGCTCGTTGTAAAAACGTGCCCAATCATCTGCTATTCCTAGCCTCATAGCGTCAAAACGCTCACTTAAATTAATACCAGTTAACCCAATCAATTGAGAAAGGTCTTTGCAAATTAAAGACATCTGATTTGCTGAAAAGCCTGCGACATACATATCGTTAATTGCGGCTCTAGTATTATCTATGCTATCGAAACAATTAACAGCATACTTACTCAAAATTCCACTTTTATTGGGAATGATAGTAGCAGAATTTGTAGATAATTGCTCACTACTTATAGGCTCATAAATGCCAAATTCTTCAATACCCCAACGCTGGAGAATTGCTTCTACTTTAGCAATTTCAAAAGATGTACAATCCACAATTATAAAATAGTGTCCATGTTCTACTCGCTCGTTATATGCTTTAGCTTGCTCTTCCGATATTCCCCAACCAACTAATGCACCAGCAAAAGTCCCAGTAGCAGCACCAATACTTGCACCGACAAGGGTTGTAACCAAAGCAGTTGCAGCTGCGCCAGCCAGCATTATTGGCCCAACTCCAGGGATTGCTAAAGTACCAAGACCTACTAATAAACCAGTCAACCCACCAACAGCGCCCCCTGAAAGCCCACCTACTGTTGCACCTTCGTCAGCTTTATCACTAGTGTGATCTTTAATTTCATCATTAGCAATCTCATGATTGCGATCTGTATTCTGTACAACTACAGATACTTTCTCCATCGCCAAGCCAGAATCTCTCAACTCATGTAGCGCCTGTTCTGCATCTCGACGATGAGTAAATATGCCTACAGCACGTTGATGTTGACTTAAAACCATTATTACTCCTTGATAGCAGGGGAAAAATTAATTCCCCACAAATCTAGTTATTCATTACCTGTAATCTTAAATACAACTTTATGTAACTCAAAACCATCCTAAGTAATAAAAATCATTACAAAGCGCGCCCTCAGTGTCAGCAGGGCGGCGTAGTTTATGAAAATCCGATCAACAGATTCTTTCGTCTAAAAAATCCGTTGATCGGGTTTAGCCATTCACAAAAAATCAGCTTAGATTACACTCTGTCTACTTTGATAGTTCTGGCGTAAAGAGAATGCGTTTGTCATTAATGCTATCAAATGCAGGTGTAGACCAGCGATCGACTACTTTGCCGAGAATTGACATTTCTTGAACTAAGCGGTCAAATTTATCAGGGGTGAGAGATTGGGGCCCGTCAGATAGAGCTTTTGCAGGATTGGGGTGAACTTCAATCATCAAGGCATCTGTACCAGCTGCGATCGCAGCCATTGCCATCGATGGAACATATTCAGACCTACCTGTACCATGACTAGGATCAATCATAATCGGTAAATGGGTAAGCGATCGCAACACCGGAAGCACTGATAAATCTAAAGTATTCCTGGCATATTTGCCATCAAAGGTTCTGATTCCCCGTTCACAAAGAATCACATTTGGGTTTCCAGATGCCAAAATATATTCTGCTGCCATCAGCCACTCGTCAATTGTGGCAGACATCCCCCGCTTCAGTAGCACTGGTTTATCTTGAGCGCCTACCTTTTTCAGCAACGAAAAGTTGTGCATATTCCTAGCTCCGATTTGGATTATGTCAGCTGTTCTCGCCACTGCTGATAAATCGGCAGCATCCATGAGTTCTGTGACAATACCCAAACCCGTAGCTTCCCGCGCTGCTGCTAATAAATCTAAAGCGCTTTCACCATAACCTTGAAAGGCATAGGGTGAGGTGCGGGGTTTGTAAGCTCCACCACGCAGAAACTGTGCTCCTGCTGCCTTCACCCGCTTTGCCGTTTCCACAATCATCGCTTCATTCTCAACGGAACAAGGCCCAGCTACCACTACGATCGGATGATGTTCGCCGAAATAGACATCACCGTTGGGCGTAGGTACGACAACCTCGCTAGCTTCTCCATGTCGGAATTCTCGACTAACCCGCTTGAAAGGTTGTTGCACCCGCAATACTTGCTCAATCCAAGGACTGAACTCTTGAACCTGTAATTTATCGATGCTAGTGGTATCACCAATTAGCCCTAAGACAACTTTATGAGTGCCAACGCTTTTTTCTACCGTGACTCCCCAAGTCTCACTCACTTCTTGGCTGATGCGAGTAATTTCCTCAACAGGCGTACCGCTTTTAAGTATGATAATCATCTGTTTTTCCTTCCGTATAGTTTTTGGATGTAATACAGTTCGTTCGTAGGGGCACAGCATTGCTGTGCCCTTACCTTGGCAATTAGCGCAAAAATTCAGCAAGTTGTTGAAGTTTTGTCCAAGCCGCACCGCTTTGCAGAACTTCCTTAGCA